>NZ_JBEZIQ010000053.1:0-68739 GCF_040651155.1 Kitasatospora sp. NPDC048545 | reverse complement strand
CCGAGGCATGTTCAGCATGCACCGGGAACGGCACGCCACCTTCGCGTTCGCGCAGAACTGGCTCGTCAACCGCGGCTGCCCGCCGGACGCGCTCGCACCGGTCCTCGGCGGCCCCACCCCAGCCGACGAGCTGTCCGTCCAGGTCGAGGACCGCATCCAGCGCTCGGGCGAGTACCTGGAGGTCGCCGACTACCGGGTCATCGACGGGGCCGAGACCGAGGGCTGGAGCATCGCCGTCGACAGCGAGGCCAAGGAGCTGCCCGTCCGCCTGTTCATCGAGACGCTTCAGCCCGATCAGTGGACCTACACGGTGCGTGAGGGGGCCTTCGCCGACCACGCCGCCGCCGATGAGTGGCTGGAGAAGCGCTCCACCCCGCTGCCCGAGCCGCCCGAGTACCGCCGCGACGCCCTGCGCACTCGCGCCGCCCTCGCCCGCAGCACCACCTCACCGGCCAACGCCGCCGCCGCACTGGCGTCCGCGCCCGCGGCAGCAGCCGTCGCGCAGCCCGATCGGGGGCGGTCGCTGTGAGCCGCGTCAAGTTCGCCTTCTCCGCCCACCCCGACGCCATCGCGGACCTGCACCAGCTCCCGGACGCCATCCGCGACCAGGCCCTGCTGAGTCTGCAGGACCTGGTCCGTGGCGAACGCGTCGCCACTCGCCTGGAGGGCCGGCTGGAGGGCTACCACAAGGTCTACCTCGGCGTCGGAAATGAGTGGGCCAGCCACCGCCTGGTCGTGCAGTTCCGCGACGCGCCCACTGAGTCCCAGCACCGGCGCGAGGTCCATCTCGTTGCTGCCGGCCCCCGGCTCGACTACCAGGTCTACCGCTCCGCGCAGAACCGCCTGGGCCGTACCGGACTCAACCTGCCGTCCGGCAGCAGCCCGGCCGAGGAAGCCCGCGTCTGCGCCGCCCGCGCCCGGTCCGTACGCCCCGTACCGGTGGCCGCCGGCAGCCCCGCGTACACCACCGCATCCCCTGGCTTCGCCACCGGCGCCGCCACCCGAAGGGCCCGCTCATGACCACCCCCGCCCCCACGCACGCCGATCTCGCCGCGTGGCTCGCCGAAGCCGCCCAGGCCGTCTCCGGCATCGTCACCGCCCGGCACGACACCTCGCCCTCGCGTTCCCATCTCCACCCCGTCCTCGGACCGCTCACCGCCGGGCCGCAGGTGATCACAGCGCTTGCCGACCGGCTGAAGGACCTGCTGGATGCCAGGCTCCCAACCACCCCCGCCACCCTGTTCGCCCTCGCGTCCTACGCCTCCGCCCTGGGCTGGCTGAGCGAGTCGCTTGCCGACCTCACCCTGGCCGTCGACCTCCTGGTCTCCGAAGCCGCCCTGCCGGTCGATGCCACGGCCATCGCCACCGGCGAGGCCGAGCACCTGTCGGGCTACGCCCTGCAGGACCGGCAAGCAATCACGACCCTCGCCGCCGAGGCCGCCCTCCCGCCCGGCCGCTACCTGCAGATCCTGGGCCAGGCCCTGCTCGCCTCTGCGGAGTTCACCGAGGCGTGCACGGAGATCACCGGTGCCCTGACCGAGGACGCCCGCCGTCTCCTCGACGAGTCGGTCAGCGTGGTTCGCCTCGGCGGCGAGGGCCCCGACAGCCTGCCCACCCTGGTCCGCTCCCTCCTCGCGCGGATGGAGACGGCCCGGTGAACCCGCACGACCAGCTCACCCACCCCGGCGCCCACCTCGTCTACGAGCGCCTCGGCGCCCGCAACGCCTGGGAGCTGAACGCCGGCTACCCCGGCTCGGACCCTCTCGGTCGCCTTGCTGTCATGGTCGCCTCCTCGGCCCGCGAGGTCGACCAGCTCCACCAGGAACTCGCAGCCCGCGCCCAGACGGTCATCGAGCGCCTGGAACCGATCGCCCGCGGCGACCACGCCACCATGCGCGGCGTCAACGGCATCATCCAGTCCGCCGGCCTCCAGGTCGAACTGCTCACCGCCCGCCGGGGAGCGGCCTACGAGCAACTCAGCAGCGCGGTCAACGCCTACGGGCGGTGCACCGACGCGGGCCTGCCTACACCGGAGAGCCGGCTTGCTCTCAAGGACGCGACGGCCAGCGTCGCCCCGGTGCCGGCCGCAGCGCCCGATCTGCCCGGCGCGTCGGCCGGATACGACCCCCGCGTCCGGGAGTTCGAGGCCCTGGCGACGATCGACCGCGGTGGTCTATGGCTGTGCAAAAGCGCCGTCTACGGCTACAAGTTCATGTCCGATGGCAGTGGCGAGAGCCCGTCGGTCTGGCCGCAGACCGTCGAGGAGCTGATAGCCGAGGACCTCGTCGTTGCCGACACCAGCTCATCGTCCTACCGGCTGGGCCACCTGCTCTCGCTGACGCCCGCCGGCAAGGCCCTCCTCGACGCCTCGCGCGCCGCCGACCAGCGTGTGTCCGCCGCGCTCTCCCGCAGCGCCACCGGCCCCACCACGCCACCTGCCGCCAGGCCTGCGCCGGCCACCCCCTCCGTATCCGCCCAACCGACCCGCTCCCGCTGACCAGGAACCACCGCCATGTCCCAGACCCGCGCCGCCATGTCTTCCCAGTCGACCTCCATGAACATCTCCGACGCGCAGCGCGCCGAGGCTGTCCTTCGCCGTCTCGCCCCGAGGTGGACCACCCATGTCGTCCACACCATCGCCAAGTGGGGCCCGGAGATGCGCGTTTCCGACGTCACCCCGCATTTTCCGTCGATCTCCCAGTCGTACGTCAGCAAGCGCCTGGCCGCGATGTCCGAGGCCGGCCTGGTCGCCCGCGACGGCGAGTTCGACCGTCTGGCGCCCTACCGGCTCTCGCCCGCTGCCCGCACGCTGGGCCCGGTCTACCGCGCGCTCGCCCAGTGGTCCATCGACCATGTCGACCACCCCGCGCAGGGCCGGTACGACCGGATCGAGGACGCCCTGCACCGCCTGCAACTGGCGGACACCACCGAGACCGTCCGCCTGCTCTCCGAGCACGGAAGCCTGCGTCCTCCCCACCTCGCCGAACGCCTCGGCGCGTCCGAGCAGTCCGCCGCCGCCAGGCTGAGCCGCATGCACGCGGACGGCCTCGTCGCCCGCGCCGGCAACGGGGTGCACGGCGCCCCCTACATCCTCACCGACGCCGGACAGGCGCTCGGCCCCGTCTACACCGCCCTCCAGCAGTGGGACCAACGGCACACGACCACCGTGGCCCCGGCAGTGCCGGCCGCCACGCGTACCCTGGCCTCCCCCGCGCAGTCCGTGCGCACCGCTGCGGCACTGCGCCGCAGCCCGGCCCCCTCCGCACCGTTCAGCCACGCCTCGGTGCCGCAACCGCGCATCCCCTCCGCCTCAACCGCAGCCTCCCACCCCGCGCGGGGGCGGTGACCACCGTGGACTCCCAGCTCAGAGCAGCTCCCCGATCTCAGCGCCCCGGGCCCGCACGCCGCCTCGCCGCCGTTGGCGGTGTGCGGGTCCGCTCCCCGCCGCGTTCAGGAGCCCCCGTTGTCCTCCGCCGCCCCTCTGCTTGTTCGTCCGCTGCATCTCGCCGGCCCCGGTGACCACCGCCTCGTCACCGGCCTGCTGGCCGCAGCTCCCGGCTGGAGCCGCGCCCGCGCCTCGGACGGAAGTGTCCGCTTCACCAGCCCCTGCCGCACCGCCACCATCACCTGCTCCGGCCCACCCGACCGCTCGTGGGCCTGGACCGTCCACGGCTACCCCGCACCCGACTCAAAGCCGCTGTGGCGTGCGGCGTTCGACCCCGGCACGCCCGCCGAGATCACCGCCGCCTTCACCGCCGTCCTCGTCGACGGCTTGCGCAGCGGGCACCGCGACTACCTGCGCGGCGGGCCGCACCACCTGCCCGGCACGCCCGCCTCCGTCCTCGCCGACCGCGGCTGGCAGCCCGCCCCAGGACCGAAGGGCTTCCACGACCAGGTCGCGCCGGACACCACCGCCCGATACCGGCACCGCGTCGGCCACCAGCCGACCGACGCGGAGGTCGCCGGCCTGGCCCCGCCGTCGTGGACCATGCTCGCGGGCGACCCGCAACACCCCTCCTGGCGTGCGGACTTCACCATCGGCGTGCCGTTCTACCCGCTCCTACGCGCCGCCCTCGCCTTCAGCTCCCCCGAGCCCGTCGAGCGGCCCCTCCGCGGCATCCCGGCCCGCCACCTGCCCCATGTCACCGCCCGCCGCGCCCCGCACCCGGCCCGCCGTCCGAACGCCAGCCCGCCGCAGGGCCCCACCGCCCCAGCTGCTGCCGTGCCGGCGCCCGGCGGAGCGCGTCGGCGCTGACCGCCCGAAGGAACCCCTCATGCCGTACACCCCCGAGAAGCCCCGCGAGTACCGCGTCCAGCCGCGCTACCTCGCGGGGTCGGAGGCCGACGCCACCGATGCCATCACCCCGCTACTCAGGGCCGGGTGGGCTGCCAGCAACGACGAGCTGGGCAACGCCTACGTCACCGCACCGGACCTGACGGCCCGCCTGGCGTTCCTGCCCGAGGGCCAGGACTCGACGCTCTGGAAGATCAGCGCCGGTCCGGAGGCGACCGTCCCCAGGTGGCTGGTCACCTTCGACGACCGGGTACCCAACGAGATCGTCCAGGACTTCACCACCGCCCTCGCCGACGCCTACACCCAAGGCCCCGACGCCTACCTCGGCCCCGGCAAGCCCGCCCCGCGCCGGGTGGCCGGACGGTGGGCGGAGCCCATCGTCGTCCAGAGCCCCGACCAGCTCGTCATGCGCGCGACGCGCCCCGGCTTCCTGCCGCACGCCGAGGAGATGGACGACACCAGCGCACGGTGGCTCTTCGAATCGGGACCGCCCGAGCGCCGCTGGTACGCCACAGCCTCCTCACACGTGCCCGCACCCCTGCTGGAAACACTCACCGCCGCCGCCTTCGACCCGTCCCCGGTACACCGGTACCTGCGGCGCGCGGAGGTCGCGCGCCTGCCCGCGGGCGCCGTCGCGACGCCCACGGCGCCGAGCCCGCTGGAGGTCGCGCGCGTCCGGGCCGCCACCTCCCGCTCCATCACCGCGACGCGCGCCCCGGCCGCCGCGCTCGCCTACACCACCTCGACCCGGCCGCCGGCGCCCCCTCAGGTCACCCTCGCCGGCCCCGCCCGCTGACCACCCCACCAACGTCTCGGAGGACACCGTGTCCGACGCCACCGCCCTCGACCACGCGGACGCCATGATCGAGCAAGCCTGGAAGCGGCCGATCGCCGAACTCGAGAAGGCCGCGCCCCGCCTGCCCGTCGAGGACGCGATGCTGCGCGCGGCCATGCACCACCGCTCCCACCTCGTCGTCGTGTCCAACTCCATTGCCGTGCACCAGGATCGGCTGCACGCCCTCACCCGGCCCGGCCACGTCCCCGCCTTCTACGACCTCGACCGGATCACCGCCTCGGCGAGCGCCCTGCGCACGGCCTACGCCGAGAGCAACACGGCCGTCCAGATGATCCGCCACGTCATCGACGCCCGCGAACTCGCGCTCACCGCCGAGGGCAGTCCCAACGCCCAGCGCGCGCGGGCCGCCACCGCCCGCAGCTCGCGGGCACCCCACCCTCTCGGGCTTCCCGCCGACCAGCCCGCCCCGCCTTCGGCTGCCGCCGCGGCCCAGCCGGTGGCGAACCGGCGCTAGCCGCAGGTCAGTTCGCCTCCGGTTCGTGGTGGGCACCCGGGTCAGTGGCGCCCACCACGCGGGCCAGCTCCTCCATGGTCAGCTCCACCCGCCGGCCATCCGCCAGCCGCGCCTCCACCGCTTCCTCCTGCCGCCGCTCGGCGCGGCTCGTCGTGGCGACGGCCCACTGGCCCTCGCCGATCGCCGTGACGTCGCCCAACGTCCACGCCCGCCCCGCGCTGCGGATTTTGCGCTCCAGCGCCGCCATGTCCCGGCCTCTGCCCGCCGCCATCGCCTTCATCCCCCTCGTGATCCCGTACGGCGTAGCGCCGTAACCCTGCTTCAGCACCCAGGCACCCCGATCCATTCCCGCCCGGTTCGCCCACGGCAGAGGGCCGTTCCCGGTAAACGACTACGAACTTCGGGACGCCGCATGTCAACGTACTCGTGTCGCTGAAACCGCAGGTCAACGAAGGGACCGGCCCCCGTGAACACCCCCAGCAGCCTCCTGCCCGCCCCCGTCCGCCCGTCCGCCGAAGAGCGCTCCTGGCTCGTGTCCGACCACAGCGCGGCGCCGGTCCTCGCCCTGCTCTCCGGCCTCGGCTGGCCGATGGTCGACACCCCCGAGGCCAACGTGCACTGCACCAGCCCGGACGGGCTCGTGTACGTCGGTTGGCTGCCCGAGGACCCCGGCGCCTGGAAACGCGGCATCCTCTGGCGCATCCAGGTCCAGCCCATCGGCGCCGCCCCGTGGACCCAGGAGTTCGGCGTCCACACCCCCTCCGAGGCCGTCGCAGGCTTCCTCGCCGCGCTCATCGCCACCCCCGCCCACTGACCCGGCCAACTACCGCTCCCGGAGGACTCGTTGCCCACACCCCGCCTCGACCACCGCATCGCCCACGGCACCGCGCGCGACGCACTCGGCCGCGCCCTGGCCGACCCGCACATCGCGTGCGCGGACGGCTTCCGCCTCTCGGTGCTCGCACCCGACGCCGCCGACGTGTTCCTGCTGCCCGCCGCCACGCTGGACGTCGGCTTCCCCACCCGCCGCCCCGAACCGTGGGCCCACGGGCGCGAGCACCTCGACCCCGGCGCGGACGAGGACGACCCCACCGAATCCGTTTACCTGCACGTCCCCGTCGCCCTGGTGCGGGACCTGATCGAGGCCCACGGCGGCGAAGCCCCGCCCATACCGCGCCAGCGCGCCTGACCGGCCGGCACCGCCACCGACTCCGGCAAAGAAAGCAGCCCTGACGATCATCACCGTCCTCACCCGCGTCCCCGGCCCGGTCATCTCCGCGCTCGGCCTGACCAACGCCTTCTTCGTCCCGCCTGTCTCCAGCACGTTCGCCCTCAGCCTCGGCTTCGCCGTGAGCGGCCTGCTGCTCACCCTCGACGATGTCCACGAGAGCGACCTGCGCCGGGATGCCCGCGTCCTCGCCTAGCTCGCCAAGTCCCCCGGCGGCACCCGGGTGCGCCGGATCGGCACCGCCCTGGGCCTGCGCGACCGCACCGTCGCCAGGTCCCTCGGCCGCCTGGCCGACGACGGCCTGGTCCTTCTCGGCCCCGAGGACGGGCCGCTGCCGCAGCGCTCCTGCCGCCTCGCTGACTGAACCACCACCGGCTGGCCCGGCCCGCGCCGGGGCAGCCGCCCACCACGAGGGGCAGTGCCATGACCACCCACCACGTCGTCTTCCACCCGCTCATCGTCACCTCCGCCACCGCCCACCGCGCCGCCCGCCTCCTCCTAGGCAGCCCTGCCCTTCGGATCGTCCGCGCCGACGAGGTCCGCCCCGGCGACCTGATCGTCTCCGCCTTCACCACCCACGCCCCCGGGCGCCTGCGCCGCACCGACTACTTCGCCTGCGGCCCCTACCCGGCCGACCCCGGCCCGTACGACCCGACCTGCGGATGCGGCGTCTGCGGCCTGCCCGAGGTCGAAGGCCCGCACGGCACCGTGGTCCTCACCCGGGACTTCCCCTGGGAGTGCTGCGACCCGTGGCCCGCCGACGAACCCGTCCTCGTCCGTCCCCGACGCCGCCTTCCCGACCCGACGATCCCATCCGCCGAGAGGACCTGAGTGGCTGTGTTGTGCGAGAGGTTCCTCCCCAATCTCCCGTGACCACCGCCCGTCCCTCCACCGCCCCTACACCGCCCGGAGACCGCTGTGCCCCAGTACCTGACCGTCGCCCACCTGATCGCCCAGCTCCAGACCGTCGACCCGAACCTGCGCGTCCGCCTCGCCGTGAACCCGGACTGGGCCTTCGCCCACTACATCGGCACGGACGTCGTCGTCCACGACGGCATCGCCTACCTCGCCGAGGACGGCCAGGACAGCTACCTGCCCGCCGCCGTCCGCGACGAACTCGCCTGGGCCTGAACCACCAACCGCCCCGAGGAGACCCGCATCCCCACCACCCATCGTCTCGCCCTCCCACAGCCGCTCGACCGGTTCGCGCTGCACCCCGTGCCGCCGTGGGCGAGCGGAGCGCTCGTCCGCCGCGTCCCCACCGACCCCGGCCAGCCAATCCAGGTCCTCTGGATCCCGAACACGGTGCCCAGACTCCCCTTCGGCCGCATCCTGCTGCGATGGGAGAAGGCCTCCGAGGCCGGCTGGGACGTCACCGCCCGCCTCGGCCTCGCCACCACCGACGTCCACCTCGCCACCTGGCCCGCCGCCCCCGACGACTGGCCCCGCCTGGTGCGTCCCACCCTCCACGAGGTCACGGGCCTGTGCTCCGCCCTCGCCGTCGCCACCGCCGCGCTCAACCTCGCCAACCACCTCGCCGATTCCTGAGCACCACCGCACAAGGCCGCCCCGCACCAACCGGACCGGGGCGGCCTCGCCGTACGCCCACCCGAGCGGCGGCGCGTACGCTCGTCACCGAAGCACCGAGGAAGGACAACGCATGGCCGACGACCAGCAGCTCTGGGGCTACGCCGAGGTCGCCGCGCACCTGGGCATCAGCGTCGGCGCCGCCCGCAACCGCCGAAACCGCGGCACCCTTCCCGCCCCCGACGACACCAGCGTCCCCGACCGCCCCCGTTGGAAGCCGTCCACCCTCCAGTGCTGGAAGCCTATCGGCCAGGGCCACCGCAGCGACCTGCGTACCAGCCCGGCCACCGACACCAGCAGCTGACGAAGTCCGCCGTGCCCACCTCCTCCAATGCCCTCGCCCTGTTCCCCGGCTGCGACTTCCGCGGCACGATGCCGGCACGCCCGTGACCAGGCCAGCCCCAGGAAGGACTGCCCGCCGATGACCGATCGCCCGATCCGCCGCCCCGGCGCGCTCATCCCCTGCTGCGCCCTCGCCATCCTGGGCGCCGCCACCGCCGTCCCGGCCGCCCTGGCCGACGCCTACGCGGTGTGCGCCATCGGCTTGTTCGCCCTCGCTGGCGGCGCGCTCGGCGCCTACCGCACGATGCGCGCGGCCGACGAGCGGACCGACCGCGCCGTCCTCGAACACCTTCAGCAGGCCCCCGGCCTCGCACCCGAGACGCTGGCCGACAGCCTCGGCCTGCGCCCGGCCGCCGTCCGGCTCAGCCTCCACCGGCTGACCGTCTCCGGCCGACTCCCCTCACCAGCACCTCCTCCGGCCCCGGAGCGCTGACCAAGCGCAAGGGACCGCCGCCCGACGCCGGTGGCGGTCGCTTCGCGTTTCCTGCCTACTCCAGGTACAGCCCGGCAAACATGCCGTCGAACCCCAGGGCGATTCGGGCCTCGGTGAGGCTGCCGTACCGAGTCCAGGTCGGGTCCGCGATCATGGCGTCGAAGTCCCGCCGGGTGATCTCCGGCTCCAGCCACTCCGCCCCGCAGCGACAGCCGATCCAGACGTGCCGGCGGTGGTTGATCAGCAGCCAGTCGCGGCGCGCGCGGCAGCTGGCGCAGGTCACCGGGATGCCGCGCAGCGCCAGTTCAGAGGGGCACTGCGCGAGGCGGACGGTCTCGGGTCCGCTGGGCGGCTGGGTCTCGTACTCCAGTTGTAGGAGCGGGTCGGAGGCGGCCGGGGCCTGGATGGTGATCGGGGTCGGGGCGGTGGTGGTGTGCTCGGTGGTTCTGGTCACGGGCTCTCCGTTCGCGGTGCTCGGGTACTTGCGTAACACCTGGTGGAACCGGGTGTCGAGGGGTTTCGGGGTCAGCGGCGTGGTGCCGGGCGGTGCGGGCCGGCCGGGGGCTGGGGCGGTGCCGGCTGCGCGGGGCGGGCCTGGGCCGGCACGGTCCGGGCACGGGTGCTGGCGGCCGTGCGGACGTGAGGGTGTTCGAGGTGGGCGGGCAGGTCGGCGAGGCGGCGGATGCGCCAGACGAGGACGTCGGTGGTGTTGCGGGCGGTTTCCAGTTCCCGCCGGTCAACGGCCTTCTCCAGGAGGGCCTTGGGGTCGTGGCCGGCCTTCTCGGCTTCCGCGAGGACGGCGGCCAGGGCGTCGTACTCGGGCGCCGGCCCCTTCGGGTTGCCGGTGCTGCCGAGGACGGTGCGGATGGTGGTGTCGTGGCGCAACCGCTCGCCCTTCGGGAGGGCGCGGCCGATCTCGCACATGGTGCGCATGGGGGTGGCTGCGGCCTGCCGGTAGGCGGCGCGCAGGTGGTCGGCGGCCTGGCGGGAGGCGGTGGCCTGCTGGGCGTGGCCCCGGGCGGAGTGCCAGCGGGCGGCGGCCAGGGTGACCAGGACGAGGGTGGACAGGACCATAGCAGTGGCGCCGCCGTCCTCTCCACGCCCAAGTGCGCCACCGGCGTGGACGATTCCGCGGGCGGCCGAGCGCAGGGCGCGGATGTCGGCCTTCTCCGCGCGGACGTGGCTGCGGGTGGCGCGTTCGAAGGCCCGGGCGGCTTCTCGGAGTTCGGCGCGGGTGGCGGCCGGGGAGGTCTGGGCGAGGGCGTCGAGGAGTTCACCCGCGCCGATGAGGTGGGCGGCGGCCTCGTCGTCGTCCTGGTCGAGGACGGCGGCGGCGCGCTCGGCGACACCGGCGGCGTCCCGGCGGCAGTGCGCGGGAGCGGAGCGCCCGGCGCGGGCGGTGTGGTCGTCCGGCGCGGGGGCGCCGGTGGCGGGTGCGGCGGCGAGGCGGCGGCGGATCTTGGGGAGGGAGAGGTCGGGGGCGAGTTTGGATCCGGGGAACCAGATGGGCTCACCACTGGCGTTGCGGTCGCCGGGCAGGGCGACGTTGTAGCCGAGGGCGTCACCGGAGGGCGCGTGGCGCAGCTTGACCCGGAGGCCGGCTTCGCGGAGGCGGGTGAAGAACTCCTCCTCGTTCGCGGCTCCAGCGACGGCCTGGCGGAGGGCTTCGCGAAGGGTCTCGCGTGGGGTCTCGGTGCGGCCGGTGCGCTCGGCCTTGAAGTGCTCCTGGCTGGTGGGGTTCCTGGCGGCGGTGCCGTCGCCGGGGTTGAGCCGGCGCAGGCCGTACTCCTTCTCGATGAGGCGGGCCTCGGCCTGGGCCTTGCGGCGGTCGAAGGAGAGGCCGGCCAGGCGGCCGTCCTGGCGCACGAGGGTGGCGGCGATGTGGATGTGGTCGGGTGCGTGGCGGACGGCGACCCAGCGGCAGGCCGCGGTGTCGCCTTCGGGGGCGATACCGGTGGCCTGGACGATGCGGCGGGCGATGGTGGCCCACTCAGCGTCGTCGAGGTGGCGGTCGCCGGGGGCGGTACGGACGGAGCAGTGCCAGATCCTGGTGGCCGGGGCCTGCTTGCCGAGGGCCTTGACGGGCTGGTCGAGCTGGTTGGCGAGTTTGGCGACCTGGTGCCGTTCGGGGTTGGGGCCCGGGTCTGGGGCAAAGCCGTTCCAACTCGCTACGAGGTGCTGGTCGGTGTGTTCCTCATGCTTGCCAGGGCCGAAGAGGTAGTCGATGAGGGGGAAGGAGCGGTCGGTGCCGGTGCGGATCTTGGGGATCACCGGCGGACCAGCCAGTCGACGGCGTCGTCGACGGCGTCGATGGAGGCTTCGACGCGGGCCAGGACCTGGCGCAGCTCGGCGCCGGGTTGGCCGCCGGCGTTCACGTAGTGGGCGAGCTGGTTGAGGTTGTTGCCGACCGCGCCGAGCTGGCGGTTGGACTCCATGAGTTCTTGAATGCCGCGCCGGTAGTCGGCGACCGCGGCGTTGGGATCAGTGCTTGCGGCAGCGGCCACGGCGGCGGCTGCGGTGTAGCCGCCGGGGGCGAGTTCGGCTCGGGCTGCGGCGCGCTGGAGGAGGGACCACTCGGGGTCGCTGAAGCGGGGGCAGATGCGATTGGTACGCGGCACGCTTTGGCGCAGGCGGCGGCGCGGCGCAACGCGGACGGCGTCGTCGGTCGGCGGGCTCTGCTGCTTCTCCCCCTTCGTCGGCACCCCTGGGCCGACTCCCCGGTCGGTGGCAGGCCCCCCTGGGTCTGCCACCGACCGGGGAGCCTCCGCCCCCTCCGGGGCGGGGGCGGGGTAAGGACTCCTTACCCCACAACTTGCTCCGGCAGGAGCCCGATCACGGTCACGCTCCAGTCCCACCGTGGTGCGGTCCGGCCCGGTGGCGGTCACCGGCTGGCCTCGGTGTCCTGCTGGCGGATCTCGCGGACGAGGTCCTCCACGAAGTCGAGGGCGAGGACGGGGTGGTGGAGGGTCCAGGGGTGCGAGTGCCGGCCACGCTGGACGCTGCGGGTGCCGTCAGAGCCGGTTTCGATTTGATGGAGGTGACCGCGCTGATGCAGGACGGCGAGCCAGGAGTCCGCCTCGGCCCAGGTGGCGGGGGTGGTGCGCATGGTGGGGTGCTCCCGTTCGAGTGTGGTTCGGGTGGGTGACCGGCCGGGGCGACCGGGTCGGTCACCCCGGCGGTGCGGTGTCGGTCAGTCCCGGCTGGTGGTGACCGGCTGACCGTGCTGGGCTCGAAGCTGGGACATCAGCTGGGTCAGGGTGTCGCTGGACAGCGGGATCTGCTGACCTCGGATCGCCTGGGCGACCACCTTGCGGGTCAGCTTGTCCTCCTCCTTGACCGCCTGCCGGGCAATCTTCAGCAGGTCCTCGGTGTCCAGGTCAGTTCGGCGGTCACCGTCCCGGTCAGCGACCTGCGGGACGGTGACCGAGGCCTTGACCGGCTGACCGGTGACCTCGGCGATGCTGACCTGCTGGGCGGTGACCGACCCGTTGTCCGCCGGTCGGTTGGTGACCGGCCGGTCGGTGTCCGGGTGGCCGCCCAGGTCAGAGGGCTTGGTCAGGCTGACCGGGCTGACCGGGGTCAGCGGCGGCTGCGGCGCTGGGGCGGTGACCGGGCGGCTGACCGGGGCGGTGACCGGGTGGCTGACCGGCTGACCGAAGGCGGGGTGATCGGCGCTGTCCTGACCGGCGGTCGGCGCCACCGGCCGCCCGGTCAGTCCGGCTTCCTCCGCAGTGGCCTGACCGGGGTCGGGGGTGACCTGACCGAGGTCGGCCTCGGCCGGTCGGTCACCGTGACCGACCGGCTCAGCGGGGCTGACCGGTCCTCGGGCGATGAGGATGTAAAGGTGGACGGCGCCGGCCAGGGCGAGCGGGGCGATGGTGGACAGCACCGCGACCACCATGTCGCCCAGCCGAAGGCCGGAGGTGGTGTTCTGCTCGTTGAGCCGGACGGCGTGCAGGGCGTTGGCCCACAGGCTCGTCCCGGTGGCCGCGCCGAAGAGCGTCCACACGTAGATCCGGGCCCGCAGCGGTGCGGTGCGCAGGACCAGCAGTGCGCGGACGCCGTAGGAGATGAAGCCGTCGACGATAATCGGGAAGAGGTAGGTGAGGAAGCCCCGGACGTGGATGGCGACGGCCATCTGCTGGAGGGCGGAGAAGCTCAGCGCGCAGCCGGAGGCGCCGAGGGCGATGACGACGGCGCGGTCCCAGCCGGTGACGTGGGCGGCGGTCGGGGTGGTCGCGGTGGTGGTGCTCATGCGGCCGTCCCGAAGTCGTCGCGGCTGAGCTGCTCGGTGGCTCCCTGGTCGGCCCAGGCGGCGCGGGCGGCTTCCTCGGCGATCTGCCGGTGACGGATCGCTCGGCGGGTCTCGCGATAGAGCTTGAGGGCGTGCTCCGGGCTGATCTTGAGGAGCCAGGCGAGGCGTTCGACCGGGACGTCCTGGCGGTAGCCAGCGAGGACGACGGCGCGGCGTTCGGCTCGGGTGAGGTGGATGTCGCGTCCGGCGAGGGTGGCATTGACGCGGCTGTAGTCGAGGCGTTCGGCGATCTTGGTGTGCAGGGGTTCGCGTTCCTCCTCGGTGAGGCCGCCCCGGATGCCATGGGTGTCGCCCGTCTCCAGGGCGGCGTCCAGGCAGACGCGGGCGACCGGGCACTGGGCGCACAGCGCCTTCGCGGTGGCAATCTTGTCGGCGTCCTCCGGCCCCGGGAAGAACGTCTCGGGGTCGACGGGGTTGTACTCGGTCGGGGTGCAGACGGCCTGGTCCTGCCAGGTGTGGTCGCCGAGCGAGCGGTGGCGGGCAGGGCGGGTCGTGGTGGTCATGCGGGGTTGCTCCGATCGCTATCCGCGCGCGAGGTCGGCGTCGGCGGAGAGGGCGCTTTGGTCGGTGAAGGTCGGTTGGCTCGCCGTGGGGCGGCCGGGCGCTGCGGCGGTCAGGCGGCGCGCTGGAGGCGTCTGCGGTCGACCGGCTCGAACTCGACCCGGGTGGTCATCTGGGCGAGCCGGGAGGTGACGCGGTCACCGAGGTGGGCCTTGAGGTCCCTGATCGGCAGGTTCGTGGTGATCAGGGTCGGGCGCATGTGGTTGTAGCGGCGGTTGATCAGCCGGTACGTCTGCTCTTCGACGAACTCGCTCGACTTGGCGGCGCCGAGGTCGTCGAGGATCAGCAGCGGCACCCGGCTGTAGGCGGCGAGGACCCGCTCGGCGTCGGTGTCCGAGCTGGGCCGCAGCTCCGCGTAGAGGTCGGCGGCGGTGGTGGCGCGCCAGCGCACCCCGATGCCGGCCTGCACGAGGGCGCGCACAGCGCCGTACGCCTCGTGGGTCTTCCCTGCGCCGACGACCCCGGCCATCAGCAGGCTGGGGCCGGTGGTGACCTGGCGGCGGGCGCCCAGGCCCGGAGCGGTGGCCTGGGCGGCCACATGCCGCACCCAGGTGAGGACCTGCGGGTTCGTGGCGAGCGCGTCGCGGTAGCGCGGCGGCAGCCCGGCGGACAGCGCGGCCTCCGCCGAGTAGGGCTCCACCTCGTCGGGGAGGGCGTCGATCGTGGTGTGGTCGATGCCCCGGGCGGCGAGGATGCGGGCCATCCGGTCGAGCACCGAGGGGGCGTCAGCGAGGGTCTGCGGGTCGCGGTGGGTGCGCATCACAGCTCCTCGGCGTAGGCGGCGGCAGCGTCGACCGGGTTAGTCCACGCCTGGTGTGCGGGCACGTTAGGCCGGATTCCCGGCCGCGCCAAACCGGCGCCTCGTGCGTTCATGGCGTCGTTGACCAGGCTCGGCAGCCGGGACGGGTGGCCCTGGATCTCGACGAAGCGCCGCAGCCCGGCGCGGACGTGGTCGGGAGCGATGCCTTCGTCCAGCAGGGTCTTGACGACCTTGCCGAGGTGGCCGAGGACGCTGCCCGGCGGGCGCTCGGCGCAGGCGGCGACGTACTCGCCGATCAGCTGGTTCGCCGAGACGGTGTCCGCGTCAGGCGCCTGGCGCCCCGTAGGGAAAGAAGATCCAGGATCCAAGATCCTAGATCCAGGCGCCGAGCCCTCGTCGAGGCTTCGGCGAACCTTCGGGGAGGTTTCGCCGAATATGGCCTGACCTGCGGTTTTTCGAGGGCTCGGGACCGGCTTACCCTCGGTGCCGACCGCTGTGTCCGTTACTGGGGCAGCGGTGGGGGGCGTCTTCGCTGCGGGTACAGCGTGGGGCTCGTTCTGCTGTGGGAGGGCTGCCGGAGTGTTCGCCGAGGTTTCGCCGAATCCTCGGGGAGCGTTCGCGGCGTCCTCGGCGACCGTTCCCGGGGCATCGGCGAGGGCGGCCCGCTGGATGCAGGGGCCCTTGCAGACGCCGCACCGCTCCGGCTCGCAGTGCGGGCACGCGGGCAGCCGGGACAGGCTGGGCTTGTCGATCTTCTGGTGGTTGCGCCAGGTCGGGTAGTGGAAGTACCGGCGGCCGTCGCAGCCGGTGTACCGGCAGATGGCGTCGACGGAGGCGAGCTGCCGGAGGTGGTCCTCGACGTCCGTGCGGCTCACCTCGTCGCGCAGCGGCCAGATGAGGCCGTAGACGACCGCCGCGTTGTCGCGGTGTCTGCCGTGGTCGTCGGCGTGGTTGGTCATGCCGAGGAAGGTGAGCACCGCGGGGATGGACACCTCGGCGAGCGTCTCGCTCACCCAGGTCTCCGGCTTGATGGAGCGTATTCGCGCCATGTCAGCGGCCCCGGACCGGCGTGTGGTCGGCGGCGGTGAGCTGCCCGGTGGTGAGGTCCAGGATGTGCGGCCTCGTCCAGTCGGCGTCCGGGTGGGCCCGGACGACCCAGCGTGCGACGACCCGTCGGGCGACGGGGCTCAGCCGGACCGGGCGGCCTGTGGCGTCGGCGGCGCGGGCGTAGGCGTGGGGCCACTGTGTCACCGGGTCCGTGAAGCCGACGGCGACCTTGGCGGCGCCCGGGATCATGTCGGCGAGCTTGGCCGCCAGGCGCGGCCGGGTGTCCGGGGTCGGGCAGGTCGGGGTTCCGCTGGGTATGGCGGGCATGCGATACTCCGTGCTTCGTAGGAACGTGCGCGGCGGTCTCGTGCGAAGAAGTCCCGCGTGCACGTGGTAGTGAATCGGCGCCTCTTGGGGCGTCGGGCCCGGCGTCCAGGAGTTGGTAGCTCCAGGACGCCGGTCTCATTTCAGCGGGCGCTGAGCTGGTTGCTCGCGTCCCGGTCCGCCGGCCTGCTTGCGGCGGGAGCAGCACCATAGGGGCACCGCGCCGACAGATCCAGCGTGTTCTCCGTGCGGCCTCGTCGGCGGCGCACCCGGTTCTGTGTCACGGCCCGTGGCCACCGGGCGGCGTCGTTCTCGTAGGCCTCCCGGCTCGCAGTGACCATCCGTGGCCGCCATGCCCGCAGGCATTCTCACTCGCGGTGATTCCGCCTGATTCGCGAGACCTCTGGACGACGGGCTTCACCGGTGGTGACCGAGCCCGGATTCAGCTGAAGCCTCATAACCTGATCCCCCATCAATAATGCGCGGCAAGCCCTTGCCGCAGGGAAGACATTAAGTAGCGACCCGAACACGGTCAAGAAATCAAGGGGATCTACGCGAGTAGGACCAGGGTATTTTCGGAGACTGAGAAATGATCTCCACCAGGCACCCAAGCAACACTCCGCAGGCGGAGCAGTGAGCGACAGCAAGGCCTTCACCTTGCATTCTCACAGTGAGCAACCATCTGGATTCGGCCACGGAGCGTCACGTGACGAATACCACTCGCCATGTCGCCGTACACGCCTCCCCTATATGCGCAGCGGATTCTGCATTTTTGCGCCAGGTATATTCGCTGTCCGAGCGCATCACCGAAGGGGCGCTTCACCGAGAATCCACCGTGCAATATTTAGGTTTGAACAACATGCGTGCAATAGCTGTTCGGGAGTTCGGCGGCCCTGAAGTCCTGGAGCCGACCGAGATGCCCGAGCCGGAGCTCCGCCCCGGCCACCTTCGTCTCCGCACGCGGCTGGCCGGCGTGAACTACGCCGACATCCACCTGCGCGAAGGCTCGTACCCCGCCCCCATGCCCACCCCGTTCATCCCGGGCAACGAGGTCCTCGGCGTCGCCGAGGACGGGCGCCGCTACATCGCGCTCAGCCGCGGTGGCGGATACGCCGAGACCGCCCTCGTCCACCGCAAGCTCGCCTTCGAAGTCCCGGACGATATCGCCGACCACGACGCCGTCGCCCTCACCCTTCAGGGCAACACCGCGTGGCACCTGCTTTTCACCGACCTCCGGGTCACCGCCGCCGACACCGTGCTGGTCCCGGCGGCCGCCGGCGGGGTCGGCTCGCTCGCCGTCCAGCTCGCGAAGCACGCGGGTGCCAAGGTCGTCGCCATGGCCTCGAGCGAGGAGAAGCGTCGCACCGCCACCGCCCTGGGGGCGGACGCCGTCGTCGACTCCTCCAGCCCCGAGCGCCTCACCGACCGGATCCTGGAGGCCGCCGGCGGTCCCGTGTCGGCCGCCATGGAGATGACCGGCGGCGACGTCTTCCACGCCACCCTCGCCGCCCTCACCCCCCGCGGGCGCCTCGCGGTGTTCGGCGCCGTCACCGGCGCGGAGGGGCTCGTGCCGATCACCAGCCTGCTGGCCGGCTCCAAGGCCGTCAGCGGCTTCTGGCTGCCGAATCTCTATCCCTCCCGCACCCACCTCAACGACTCGATGTCCGCGCTGTTCGCGGCGGTCGCCGACGGCTGGCTCAAGCCACTCAACGGCCCGGTCTACAAGCTCGGCCAGGCCCGCCAGGCCCACCACGACCTCGCCGCCCGTCTCACCAGCGGCAAGGTCGTGCTTGACCTCGACCGCTGACCACTCGGCCCGTCGAGCTGCCCGTACACCCGCACCCGACGGGTTACCCCGGCACGCCCCCATCGCGCCGTCGCCGGACGGCGCGACGACCTCCGGAAGCCACCCATGACCCTCACCAGCACCACCACGTCCGACGCCGTGCCCGCTCAGCACCAGGACGCATCGTCGAGCAAGCCGCCGTCCTCGCTCGCAGCCCGCGCCTTCGCCGTCCAGGCCGCCTTCACCCAACTCCCCGGCGAGGTCCACTCCCTGCGTGCCATCGCCGGCGCCGCCGGACTCGACGACGCCACCACCCACCGCATCCTGAAGACCGGCGTCACCAACGGCACCTTCGAACAGGTCGGCCGGGGCCGCTACCGCCTCGGCGCCGGCACCGCCCGCGCCGGCGTCCAAGCGATGACCCACTCCCCCAGCGCCGCCTCGACCCACACGATCCTCGAAGGCCTCCACGCCACCACCGGCGGCCTCGCCCTGCTCTACGTCCTCTCCCCCTTCGGCGGCGCCAAGCGGCTGTGCACCGACTACGTCATCGGCGACCTCGACCCCGCCGAGGTCGGCATGTCCGCCGAGGACGTCGTCTCCGTCTCCCGCTCCCTGCGCACCGGAGCCTCCGGACGCGTCATCCTCGCCCACCTCCCCCAGAGCATCTGCGATCTGGTCCTCGCCGAGGAAGTCCCGCCCACCGCCGGCCCCGGCGTGATCCGCGACAACGATGCCCTCTCCGCGTCCCTGGATGAGATCCGTCGGCTCGGCTTCGGCGTCGGCCGCCAGGAATGCATGCCCGGCTGGGACTCCGTCGCGGCCCCGGTCCTGTGGCACGACTCCATCATGGGCGCCGTCCTCCTGCTTCGGCGAACCACCGAAATGCCCGCCGACCTCCGCCCGTTGATCTACCACACCCGTAAGGCGGCCGAGAGCATCAGCGAGCTGACCACGAGCCCGCTCGCCGCCGCGATGTGACCCACGGCAGCCGGACCAGTCGCGTGCTGCCGCCCGTACACCAACCGGGCGGCAGCACGCAGCAGCCCCGCCCGCCTGATCCGCCGGGACCGTGCCACGCAGCCCCCGCGCCAATGCGACTGCCGACAGAAGGACATGGTCTTGTTTGTCACATATTGTGCATACATGTCTTAGATGGGCTGCCGCCCGGAACGCAGGCGGGCCACGAGAGGATGGGGTCGTGTCGTGTCCGACAGTGCCGAGGCGATCCATTCCCGGCTTGCCGAGCTGATCGCACCGACGGCCCACAGCCAGGTCATCGATCTCGGCTGCGGTTCCGGACCGACGCTTCTCGCGCTAAGCCGGATGGCTCCCCAGGCCACGCTGATCGGGATCGACAGGTCTGTCACGTTCCTGAGGCAAGCGCGGCAGGAGCTCCAGGCGCACCGCGGTCCAGTGGTGACGCTTGCAGCGGACCTGCGTACCCCGCTTCCATGCGGGGACGAGAGCGCAGACATCGTCGTTTCGTACAACACCATCGAGTGCTTGCCTCGCCCGGAGCGGATGCTGGTCGAGGTCGCACGGATCCTGAGGCCGGGCGGGCGGGCGATCCTCGCACACGTCGACTTCGACTCCCTGGTGATCGCCGGCGCGGATGCAGACCTTGATCGACGGCTCTGCCACACCTTCGCGGACGATGCGCAGAACTGGATGGATCACGCGGACGGGCGGATCGGCCGGAAGCTCGGGCTGCTGCTCGCACGGAGCCCGTTGAGGCTGGTGAGTATCGAACCGTTGTTGACGTGGTCGACCGAGCTGTCAGGGCACGCGGCCGACCGGATCAGCGAGGTCCGGAAGGCAATGTTGTCCGCCGCCAGGCACGGTCGGGGGTCGGTCAGTACGGCCGAGGTCGAGAAGTGGTACGCGGCGGTGTGCGAGGCAGACCGGCTGGGCGGATTCTTCTTCTCGGAGCTGGCTTTCATCGCGGTCGCCGAGCGTCCTCGTAGTGAGCGGTTGACCAGCGACGTCGATCCGCAGATACGGGACGGCGTTCTGCCCGGCCCTGATAGTGGCTGCGCACCGGGCCGTCCCGCTGGCGCATGACGGTCATCCACTACTCAGTACCGCCCCGTAGGACGCTGTCGGCGAAGGTGCAGAGGGCTTTCACCGAGACATCGACGAAACCGGTGGTGGTTAAGGTGAGCTCCGGGTACTCGGGTTCCGTCCAGGAGAGCTCGGGTGCGTCAGGTGCGGGGTTCGCACGGTAGGCGGGTGAGGGTCGGAGGGCGTCGCGGGCGTACCGGAGTTCTTCGGGTGCGCGAACGTGGATGAGGTGGAGTCGCTGGCCGAGGAGGTCGGCGGCGAGCTGTCGTTCCACTGGCGTGGAGGTCACGAGCGTGACGATGCCCACGGCGTGTCGACTGGCGGCGTGCGAGAGCGCCTCGATGGTCGCAATGCGGTCTTCTCGGGACCAACCGAGTTCGCGCAGGATTCCGGTGGCCCGTTGCTCATCGGCGTCGTAGAGACCGCAATCGTGGTGCTCGGGTTGGAGGTGGGTGCGGAGTCGGCGGGCGAGGGTGCTCTTGCCGGAGGCCGGCAGGCCCATGAGCCAGAAGACCGCAGCGGAGCGTGACCGGTTCACGCCGAATAGCCCCATTTCTCGCACCAGTGCTTGAGCAGCGGTGGGGTCGTCGCAACGGAGGGAGGCGGGGTGGCGTCCTGGATGCGTCCGGAGATGATCTGGGGGGACCAGTCGCCGATGCCGTAGATGAACGGGCCGTGGTCGTGGCGCCCGTAGTCGAGCATGGTCGGCTCCCAGGGGATGCTGATGTACTTGCACAGCGCCTTGCAGATGGCCTCCGGCTCCGCGGTCAGCTGTTCGTAGGTGACGCTGATGGAGGTGGGGACGTTGGCGGCGGCCTCGTCGAGGGCGGTGGCGAACTTGTCGACGGTGACGGCGGCTTCGGCCAGATCGGTGGCGTCGCCTGCGCGGCGGATGGAGTCGGCGATGGCCACCGGGTGGCGGCGCAGGATGATGTAACGGGCGTCGGGCCAGCAGTCGACGAGCCGCTGCCAGATGAAGACGTTGCCGGGGGACTTATCAGCGAACACGGTCTTGCCGGATTCGGTGAGTTGGCTGTGCAGCAGTCGATCCCACAGCAGGTGTTCGAGGTCCTGGCGCTCGTGGTTGAGGGTGCGCATGGCGAGGTCGGTGAACTCGTCGTCGACCGTGACGGTGAGGCCGCCGAGGTGGAGTTCGTGCGGGGCGTGGACGTCAGGGTGGGAACCGAGCAGGCAGCGCAGCAGGGTCGATCCCGAACGGATCGGGGACAGGATGAAGACGGGTGCGGGGACGAGGCGGTCGTCAGGCACGGAACTCCTCCTTCGCCTGCTGCTCGCGTTCAGCGAAGACGCGCAGGCGGGTCGCGAGGTCTCGGCGGTAGTGGGCTGAGCCGAGAACGGTCTTCTCGTCGCAGTGGAAGACCCGAAGCGAGAGTTGGTGAAGGTAGCCGATGCCGGGCCCGGCCGGGTGGGCGAAGGTGTGGGAGAGCCAGTCCTCGTAGTTCATCCAGCTCTGGCCGTCGTCGTGGAACCGGTCGCCGGGGATGCCGCCGGCTGCGGCCATGACGGGCCGTGCCCGGTGGGTGTCGTAGATCAGGAAGTGGGAGGAGACCCGGTTGACCGAGCGCGTATCGGCGCTGAGGGCGGGACCGGCTTCTTCGAGTCGCCACTGCCAGCAGTCGTGATCGTCGATGCGCTGGGCGAGGGCGAGTTGGGGGCAGCGGTCGAAGGTGTCGGAGATCTCGGCGAGGACGTCCGTGGCACCCGGATCGCGGAAGGCGACGACGTCGCCCTCGATGGTGATCAGGAAGCGACTCTTGTCGGTGACGAAGTGGGTGTGGATGTTGTTGGCCTGGTCGCCAGAGGCCCGGTGACGGGTGCGCCAGCGTAGCCGCACTTCGTCGAATCCCCAGGTGGAGTAGGCGAGTTCGGCGATTTCTTCGACCGGCGCGGTTTCGGCGCCGTCCACAACGAGGACCAGGTCGTACGGGTGGTGGGTGCCGCGGGTCAGGGCGTCCAGGGTGGTGGGGATGGTGCGGCGCAGGAGTTCGACGTCGCTGTGGACGAGGTAGGCGATGGTGAACGCGGGCGGGTAGGTCACGGCACTCACCAGCCCGCCGGTCCGGTCACGTCCGCCGCCGCCGCCGCCGCACCACCGTCGGACGGCGCCGGGGCGGTGAGGATCGTGCGGGCATCGGTCAGCATGGCGGCGGTGAACTCCTGGGCGAGGTCGAGGATGGCCTGCTCGATCTCCTGCTCGACCTCGTCGGCGATGTGGGGATGGCCGACGCACATGCCCATAACCTGGTACTTGGCAGCGGTGCCGAGTCCGATGCGATCGGCGAGGTCCTGGAGGGCGAAGAGGTCGAAGACCACGGTGCCGCTGCGGTAGAGGCGGTCGGCGAAGGCCGCGGTGTAGCGGGAGACGAGTTCGCGCACCGCGGGGTGAAGTTCCGGTCGGCTGTAGGTCTCCTGGAGGACGTGGGCGACTTGGGTGGGCAGGAAGACGAACGCGCACCGGTAGAAGTCGGACGTACCGAGCATGCGGAAGCTGCCGGTGCGATCCAGCAGGTCGACCATCCTCTGGTAGGTGGCCTGCCGGGCTTCGACGAGCCGCCCGATGCCGTCGGTACCCTGGTGCTTCATCAGGGCCCAGAGCTTGAGTGACTCGAAGCCGCGGGATCCGTAGAAAGGGGTGATCAGCCCGAGGTCGAGGCAGTCGGGGTCCTCGGCGCGGTCCGGGTAACGGGCGAAGCTGCCGAGCGCGGCCGGGTCGCGGAAGAGCGCGTAGCTGGAGGGGTAGGAGACGAACAGGCCCTTGTGGGGGTCGAGGGCGACGGAGTCAGCGCGTTCGATGCCTGCGAGCTGGATCTTGAGTTTCTCGGAGAAGAGCAGGCTTCCGCCGTGGCAGGCGTCGACGTGGAACCACACGCCGTGCAGCCGGCAGAGGTCGGCGAGTGCCTGCAGGTCGTCGATGCCCGTGGTGCGGCAGTTCCCGGCGACTCCGACGACCATGAAGATCCGCTTGCCGGGCGGTGGGACAGCAAGCAGGTGTCCGATGGAACGAGGGTCGCTGGTGAAGTCGGGGGTGGCATCGGCCCACAGCAGCCCGTCCCTACCGAGGCCGAGGGCTTGGGCGGCGGCGAGGTAGGAGAAGTGCTCGACGCCGCCGGCGAGGAGGATCACCGGCTGTTCGGGAAGGGCGCGAAGGCCACCTTGGCGGACCTGGGGGTACGTGTGCGCGAGGGCGGCGGCGATGGCGACGTGGTTGCTCATGTTGCCGCCGGAGGTCCACATCCCGCCGAGCGAGGCGAGTCCCTGGTACTCGGCCAACGGCGTGACCTGGTAGCCGATGAGTTCCCGCAACCAGGTGATCAGCTGGGCTTCGATCACACTGGCGGCGGGCGCGCTGCGGTCGAAGGCGATGAGGTTCTGGTTGAGGAAGGTGGCGACGATGTCGGCCGCGAGAGCGGCGAGGCTGTCGCCCGTGTCCGGGAAGGCGAGGTAGCGCGGGTCGGCCTGGGCGATCGACCAGCGGGCGATCTCACCCAGGGAGCTCATCAGTTGGTCGTCGCTGCTCCCGGTGACGGGGATCGATTCGGAGAGTTGGTCGATGAGTTGCTGGACCGTCGCGTGCCGCAGTACGCGGTGGTCGCGCAGCTTGCCGGTGGCGAAGTCGAGTCCGAGGTCGACCGCGCGGTGCAGCATCTTCCGGCTTTCGCCGACGGGCCGGCTGCTCAGCAGGGCGGGCGGTTGGGGGTCAAGCACGTCCGAACTCCATTCGATACACGCAGCCTTCGCACGAGGACCAGGCGGGGCCCTGGAGGAAGGAGTCCCGTAGGGACCGGTACGGCGGCGAGGTCCAGATCTCGGTCATCGGCGTCTGGTGGATGTTGCCGAGCACGTTGCCCGGGGAGGACTCCATGTGGACACAGCACGGCGTGACATCGCCGTCCTTGGTGATGTAGCTGGCGTCCCACGGCCAGGGGCACACGGCATTCGCAGCGGCCGGGGAGGCGAGGCGGGAGTAGTCGAAGATCGACAACTGCAGACCGAGTTCGTCGGCCCGCGCGAGGCCGACCTCCAGGTGTGGCACGACGTCCCGTGGTGGGAGGGCGAACAGGGACTCGGCGTTGAGGGTCTTGTCCTCGCCCCAGTGGTGCAGGCTCTCCACGCTCACGCGCTTCACACCGTGGTCGGCAACGAAGTTGACGATCGCCGGGAACTGATCCAGGTTCACGGTCGAGAGCGTCACCGCAGCGGACAGCCCTGTCGCCCGGCCTTCGGTCAGCCTGACAGCTTCTCGCAGGGCCGTGCTCAGTTGGGAGAGGCGCAACCCTGAGCGCATCCGACCGAGCGTGACGTCGTCCGCGCCATCGACACTGATGGCGAGCAGCCTGAGCCCGGCGTCGAGGACCGGCCGGAGCCGACGGCGTACGAGCAGGCCATTGGTGTTCGTCGAGGTGAAGACGGAACGGTCGGTGCACAACTGGACGTAGGCGGCGAAGTCACCGACGATCAGTGCCTCTCCCCCGCCGACGAAGGAGACGTGGTCCAGGTCGGGGAGTTGGTCAAGGAGCGCGACGAACACTTCCAGCGACAGGTGGCCACCGCTGCTCTCGTGGACGGCGCGCAGGCAGCCGGCGCAGGCGAGGTTGCACAGGTCGGTGAGTTCCACCTGTAGGTACTGCGGAGTGAGGGTGGGCCGGCCGGGAGTGAGGCCGTAGCGGTCGAAGTCGTCGGTGACGAGGAACTTCTGGAACCGTTCGGGCACCGTGATCGGCGTGTCCTCGGGCATCATCTGGCTACCACCTTCCGGTACACGGAGACGGTCTCGTCGGCGAACAGCTCGAACTTCTGCGCCCGGCGGCCGAACGACGGCGCCCAGGGGGCCGGGTGCTCGGATGCCGTCTCGATCGCCCACGTCCAGGCGGCCGGGTCCTGGTAGTCCTCGACGAGGTGGATGCCGGGGTCGTCGGCGAGGTGGCGCATGGACGGGACCGCCGAGGACCACACGGGAACGCCCAGGGCCCGTGCCTCGTGCGCCACGAGCGGGTGGTTCTCCCACCACTGCGAGGGCACGAGCAGGGCCTGCGCGTCGGCCAGTAGCGGGCCGACCTCGGTGCGCGAGTGCGGGGGAAGCCAGCGCACCCGGGGGTTCGCGGCAGCGTCGGCGCGCATCTGTTCCTCGTAGCTGCCGTCGTCCGGCACGGTCGCGATCACCAGCGGGAGTTCGGTGCGGCTGCTGCGGTAGGCGTCGAGCAGGAGCTGAAGGCCCTTCTCGGGTGAGCATCTGCCCAGAAACAGCAGGTAGCCTCCAGTGGGTCCGCTGGCGGTGAGCGGCGCCCAGCCGACGGGCAGCCCGTAGCGGGCCCGGTCGCGGACGATCTTGCCCATGTCGACGCCCGCTGTTGCCAATTCCACGGCTTGGTGAGGTGTCTGAGTCCACACGGCTTGTACTCGGTCGTTCAGCCAGGCGATGTTCCGTACCCGCCATCGCTCCACGTCGTCGAGAGCGTTCTTGGGGGCGTCGAGGCATCCGACGCAGTTCCGGGATGCCGCGGTCGCGGTGCACTGTGTGCCGGTGGACCGGATGACGAGCTGGTGGTCTGGGCAGACCGCGGTGTAGTCGGTCAGCGTCGCGACGACGGGCACCCCTCGCAGGGACGGAGTGTTCAGGAACTCCAGGCCGATGCGGCTGAAGTGCAGCACGTGAACGACATCGATGGCCGGGCGCGTCGCGAGCACCTGCGCGATGCGTTGGGCCTGCTTCGTCTCCTGGGCGAGCCAGCCGACGGGGTAGTCGTCGGCAAAGGCCGCGGGCACGCTCAGGTACTCATCGGCCGTGCGGCGGTGCGGCGGTGGCGGTTCGCCCGCTGCAAGCCAACTGACGTGCAGGCCACGGGCTTTCAGCGCCTGGGCCAGGTCATCGGCCAGGATCTCCGTGCCGCCGGCGGCGTCGTCCGCGAATCGGTGGGTCGTCAAGAGGATGCGCACCGTTCCACCCCTCAGCAGGTGTTGCCCTGGAGGCCGGCCCAGCGGCCGATCGGGGTGAGCCCGGCGGGCATCCGCCCGTTCACACTGGCCGCTTCCGGGTGCACGGGTGCTTCAGGTCCCGACAACCGCAGGACTCCGGCGCGGGAGCGGTCGAGGAGCGCGAACGGCTCGTGCAGGGTCAGGGCGGTCCAGCCGCCGTCCTCGAAGTCGACGAACACGTTCACCCCCAGCTCGGCCACCAGCTCCTGTGCGGGCAGGGGCACCGTGAGCCGCACCTGCTGGGGTGTCCAGGACAGGTCGACGTCGACGGCGTCCTCCCAGATGGGGTCGGGGTGCGGAACGCGGCGGAAGCGGGCGGTCGGGGCCTGGAGCCACTGGGCGCCGTCGCGGCTGCAACTCAGCTGCTGCTCGCCCGGCCACTGTTGGGCGGCGAGGTCATGCAGGGTGAAGGTGCCCGATCCCAGCGGCTGCAGCCGGACTCGGACGGCACGCACGATGCTGGGCGTGCCCCCGAAGTCCAGACGGACCGCGAGGTGACCGTCGTCGAGCGAGAGCCGAGCGCGCAGGCCTTCCGGGTTCACCAACCCTCCCCGGAGGCGACCCGGCCCAACCAGCGGGAGCACCGCGTCTTCGTTGCCCGAGGTCGCGTGCAGGCGGGCCGCCGGCACGTAGTCGGCCTCGGGGGGTGCGGTCAGGGCCTCGTCGGTGAGCCCGTATGGGGCCGGGAGGGCGTCCAGCACCTCGGGGTGCTTCTCGCGCAGCGTGATGACGAGACGGACCGCCAAGTCGGTGAGGAACCGGATCAGGTCGCACTTGACGTCGTCGGGCTTGGTGATGTCCCCGTTCGCCAGCACGGCCTGGTAGTAGCAGCCGCCGCCGCAGACGTACCGCGACGGGCAGGTGGAGCACCCGTCGCGGTCGTCGACGACCAGGTTGAGGTAGCGGCTGCGTTCGCTGTCCTCGACGCCGGTGGAAGCGTGTCCGATGTGCCAGCCGGACTTCCCGATGAAGTGCGCGCAGGGGTAGAGGTTGCCGTTGGTGTCCAGGTACGTGCCGCTCTTGCCTGCTCCGCACCGGTAGACCTGCGCCGCGCGGTCCTTCACCCGGTAGAAGTACCGCATGAAGAAGTCCTCGGAGTTCAGGGCGAGCAGTCGGGCGAGGATGCCCTCCGGCGGCTGGCCGAGGATGTGCTCGACGAGGTCTGCGTAGCCCCGGCGGAAGGCCGGCAGCGTGGCGGCGTTGAGGGCGTAGTCCTTGTCGTGGGTCGCGTTGACCGGCTTCATGTAGATGTTGCGGGCGCCGACGTCCTCGAAGAGGTGGCGGAAGATCGCGACGAAGTCGGTGCAGTACGCGGTCAGCACCGCGGAGACGCCCATGTCGGGGTGGCGGGCCAGTACCTGGTCCAGGACGGGCCGCACGTGGTCGTAGGTGCCGCCCCGGTCGCCCGTGTAGAAGCGGACCCGGTCGTGGACGTCCTTGGGACCGTCGAGGCTGATGTCCTGGGGCGGGCCGAGCCGGTCGGCGAGTTCGGCCGTCATCGACAGCGTCGCGTTGGTGACCATCGGCCCGGCCCACACCACGCTGACCGGCGACGTGGCCAGGCCCTCCTCCACCAGGGCCTGGACCTCCTCGTGCATGTGGCGCACCAGCATCGTCTCGCCGGCGAGCCCGAAGTCGATCCGGCTGTACCGCGCGTTCTCCTCGCCGAGCCGCTTGCGGTGGGTCGCGAGGCCCTGCACCACCGTCTCCAGGGGGATCGTCACGGGCTTGCCGTCGGCGTGGACCCGGTCGCGGAACGAGCAGTACGTGCAGGCCATGTTGCACTGGTCGGTCAGGGACAACTGGGACTGCGGGTACGCCTCCCGGTAGGCCGTGACCTGGTGGACCGCTTCCAGGCCGACGCACGGGCACGGCTCGCCCGGGGCGGTGATCTGGCCCCCGCGGACGTGGAAGACATAGCCGTCCGCGAAGGAGATATGCGCTGCGTCGCTGGTGGAGAGTGGGATCGCGTCACTGATCACGGTGGACCTCTCGGTCGGGAATGGTGTGGATCGGGGCGGTACCGGAATCACAGGTCTCTTGGGCCGGGCAGTCCAACGCGCTGGCGGAATCGGTCCAGCCGGTCGGCGAGCCGGGCGATCTCGCCCATGTGCTGGTCCTCGCCCGGGCGCGCCAGGCCAGACCTCTCCCGCAGGGCGAACGTGGCATGGACGAGATCGCGCAGCTCGGTCGCGTCCTCTGCGTCGAGCACCTGCGGGATGACGGCGAGCTGCCCCTCAAGGGTCACAGGCATCCGATAGACGTCCGAGGCGGTGAAGGCAAGACGCGCCAACGCGGCCCGGGACTCGAACCACAGGTACTTGGCAGTGCTTTCGCGGCCCTGCTGTTCGTACTGGCTCGGGCGAGCGACAGTACCTGCGGATGGCTGGGGCAGCAAGTCCGTTGCCCAGCCCGGGTCTTGGAGTTCGGAGCCGGGCCGGCGGAGCTCCAACCATTCGTGCAGGTCGCGGCTCGCACGGTTGTCCGCGCTGACGAGGTCACGCTCGGCCGGGCGCGCGGCGGATCCCTCGGCCGCCAGCCCGAGGCAGGCGAGCGCTTCGATCAGCAGGTCCTCCACCGGCCGGTGGCCGTCGGGGTATGTGGCCGAGCTCAGCTCGAAGTCGACATCGCTGCCACGGGACACCACACCTTGGGCGCACGATCCCCGTAGCAGCAGGTCCAGCTCCTCGTCGAGCCGCAGGACAGCAAGGATGACGGCAGCGAGCCGGCTGGTAATCTCCACAGCCGCCGCGGCCCTCTCGCATGCCGCCGCCCAACCGCTCGTGAACGCCAACCGGTCAAATCGCGCCGCCAGTTGCTCCAACGGCGGCCCCGGCACGGGTATGAGGTGTGTCTCGGCAGCCGAGAACAACGCCAGCATCCAGGCCTGCCTCAGCCCCTCCAACTCCAGCGAAGGAGTGGCCGACTTTTGGCCGGACACCAGGGCGTCCAACCGCCCGAGCAGGAACGCGTAGGCATCCTCGCCGCGTTGCTCGCGCAGGCGCGCGGTCAGCACGCTGTGGAAGACGCCGAGCCCCGCAGGAAGGACATCCTCAGCAAGGTGTCCCAGCGAGGCAGCGCTCGCCGATCTGCCTATACCCAAGGGGAGTTCACTCGCGAGCGTCAGCCTGATCCCGTAACCGCGGACGTCCCGCCGCGTCATGGCCGGGGTCAGCCATCCCGCGAGGACGGCCTCGAATCCATCCAGCTCCACCTCCCGGTCCGGCGCCGAAACAGGGATGCGCTCCCGTAACTTGAGATCGCGCCCGAGCAGGTCGGACCAGGCGATGTCCCACTTCATCAGGGTCAGCCCGTCCGGAGCGGCACCGGCCGGCACCAGAAGCGCGTCCTCCCAGTCGATCAGCACCGTCTCGCCACTCCGGCGGAACATGTTCCGTGGCACGCACCCCGACGCCTCGACTCCTCGATCGAGCAAGGCCACCAGCAGGCCGGCGATGACGGGTACGGAGAGGGCCCTCGCCCCGTCGTCTTCGACGGACAAGCGCGTGCCCAGGTACGGGGAGACCAGCGCAGCCCTCCGCCCGGGCAATGGAACCAGCTCAGGGACGCAGACCTTGACGGTTCCGAACCCGTCGACCACCAATCGGCCCAGACGGTGCGCTGCCTCGGCAGCGAGGGCCCGCTCGGAGCGCGCGGCCTCAAGCGGCCGGAGCTTCGCCACAAGATCACGCCCGCGGTGCTGGAAACGACGCACCTGCCCACCGACGTCTACGAGATCGAGGCCGTCGAAGGCAACCCCTTCGCCTCCCCGGTCGAACAGCTGCCGAATAGACGCCGCAAGCTTCCCCGATTCACGCGCACCCCTCACGACCCTGCTCACCGCACTCCCCTCCCGAGCGCCGCACACAGGCTTGCCACCGTAGCCGCTCCGTCACCGTGCGTTCGATCGAATTCCCAGACTGGATCGCCGCCTTCCGCTAGCGCGCGGACCACGCATAGCGGAATGGCGAGTGCCAGATAGTGATGATCATTCAAGTTCATTGCTCGTTCCTTCTGTTGGCAGCGACCAACGCGGTCGCCGGCTGGACTTAATCGGCCTTCGTCCACGGGGAGCATGGGATAATCAGCGCACGGCGCCGACCGTTCACCTGGTGCGGCTGCTGTGCGACACCCGCGGCTCGTTCGCGGATCCGCCCTCTCACAGAAGTGGTCCTTCGTTCTATGGCTACGGTCACCTCCATCGCCGACGCGCTTCAGCAGCGCCTTGCTCAGGCGATCTCCACTGCGTTCCCCGACGCCGCGGAAGGCGACCCCCAGCTCCGACGAAGCGACCGCGCCGACTTCCAGGCCAACGGCATCATGAGCCTCGCCAAGCCTCTACGGGCCAACCCCCGCGAGGTGGCCACCCGCGTCCTCGAACACGCGCCCGTTGACGAGATCATCACGAAGCTGGAGATCTCCGGCCCGGGCTTCATCAACGTCACCGTCACCGACAGCGCGATCCTGGAGCGCTTGGCTGCTCGTGCTGTGGACACCCGGCTGGGTGTCCACAGTGCCGCCGAGCCCGGTGTCACAGTGATCGACTACAGCCAGCCGAACATCGCCAAGGAAATGCACGTCGGCCACCTTCGATCCACGATCATCGGTGACGCGCTCGTGCGCGCCCTGGAGTTCACCGGCGAGAAGGTCATCCGGCGCAACCATCTCGGCGACTGGGGAACCCAGTTCGGCATGCTCATCCAGTACCTCATCGAGCACCCCGACGAGCTCGGCGACGACACCGAGACTGCCGAGACCGGCCCGTCGATGTCCCGCCTCAACCGCCTCTACAAGGCATCACGAGCCAAGTTCGACAGCGACCCCGACTTCGCCGACCGCTCCCGCCGGCGCGTCGTGGAGTTGCAGGCCGGCGACGCCGACACCATCGCATCCTGGCAAGGCATGGTCGACGAGTCGAAGGTCTACTTCGAAGCCGTCTACGCCCGCCTCGGCGTCCTCCTCGAAGACGCCGACGCGGTCGGCGAAAGCTACTACAACCCCATGCTCGCCGACGTGTGCGCGGACCTCGAAGCCTCCGGCGTCGCCGTCCGCTCCGACGGCGCCCTGTGCGTCTTCTTCGACGACATCAAGGGACCCGACGGCGAACCGACCCCACTGATCGTCCAGAAGAGCGATGGAGGCTACGGCTACGCCACCACCGACCTCGCCGCCATCCGTGACCGCGTCGGCATGCTCGGAGCCAACCAGCTCCTCTACATCGTTGACGCCCGCCAGGCCCTCCACTTCCAGATGGTCTTCGAGACCGCCCGCCGCGCCGGCTGGCTCCCCGACGAGGTTCGCGCTCTGCACCTCGGCTTCGGCACCGTCCTCGGCAAGGACGGCAAGCCGTTCAAGACCCGCTCGGGCGAGACCGTACGCCTCATGGGCCTTCTCGACGAAGCCGTCGACCGAGCCCGTACCGTCGTCTCGGAGAAGAGCCCTCAACTCGCCGCCGAGGAACTCGAAGACCGAGCCAAGCAGGTTGGCATCGGCGCGGTCAAGTACGCCGATCTGTCGACCTCACGCACCCGCGACTACGTCTTCGACACCGACCGCATGGTCTCCCTCAACGGCGACACCGGCACCTACCTCCAGTACGCCTACGCCCGCATCCAGTCCATTCTGCGTAAGGCCCCCGAGGGCGTCACCCCGACCGCCCACCAGGACCTCGCCCTGGAGCCCGCCGAGCGCGCCCTCGGCCTCCTCCTCGACGAGTTCGGCGCCACCATCAACCTGGTCACGGAGACGTTTGAGCCCCACCGCCTCTGCGCCTACCTGCACAGCCTGGCGTCGGCCTACACCACCTTCTACGAGCACTGCCCCGTCCTCAAGGCACCCAGTCGCGAGGTCATGGAGACCCGGCTGCTGTTCTGCCGGCTCACCGGCCAGACTCTCCGCCAAGGCATGGACCTCCTCGGAATCGGAACGCCCGAGCAGCTGTAGAACCGATCTGCGACGCCAGCAGGCTGGCCCAGGACAACTCGTCCCGGGCCAGCCTGCTGGCGTCCGTGCCCAAGTTCTCGGTTCCACGGAGCGAGTCCCCCTGAGCAGTGCCGACAGCGTCGCTCCCTCTCCGCGGCAGCTCTGCGACTGGGTGCGTACAGGCCTCGGACGAGGCAGGCTCCTACAGGCGACGACTCGTGAGCTCCGCGATAGCTTGCAGCACGGACTGCGGCTCGCACAGACTGTCGAGGACGCGGTCTGCCCCGGCTTCGGCAAGTTGGTCGGCCGTGGTGGTGCCGGAGGCGACGGCGATCACGGCGGCTCCGCCTTCCGCTCCGGTCCGCACGTCTTCGAGTGAATCCCCGATGATCACCGTGTTCGAGCGGTCGAAGGCGGTTCCGTGCCGGGCAGCAGCCCGCCGTTGGGCGATGCCTACCAGCGCCGGCCGGTGGGAGTCGTCGGAGGCGAAGCCACCCACGGCCAGATCGACGTACTGGTCCAGGGCGAAGGCACGGAGCTTGATCTCCGCACTGCGCTGCAAGTTGCCGGTGACCACGGTGGGTACGAGGGCCGGATGGGCATCGACTGCTGCGAGCGCGGCAGTCGCGCCGGGCATGAGCAGGCCGTCGGAACGCAGCTGCCCGATCTTGGCGGCAAGGAGTTGGGGCAGCAACTCGACGATCTGCTCTGCGAAGCGCTCGGCGTCTCCGCAGTCGACGTCATTCGCCGCCAGGAGCTCCCGCACCGCCAGTGGCATCGTGCGGCCGGTTCCCCGTTCAGGAAGCTTCGTCGCCTCACGGCCGACGACCTGGCGGAACGCCTCGCGGTAAACAGCGCGGTCGGTCTCGCCGACGTACACGAGGGTGCGGTCGACATCCCACAGAACGAGCACGGTGCTGGTCACAGTCACGACTCCTTAGCCGCCATCACTTGTCGTGATCGTTCTATCAGCTCGTTCGACCGGTGCCCGGAGATGGTCTGGAGGTGCTCCACGGCCTGCTCCAGGTGTTCGTTCAGCCTGACCGACTGGATGTTCGCCGCGAGGTTGAGAGCGGAGTCGGCGGCCGCGAAGCCGCCGTCCCGATCGCCGGCGAGGAAGTGAGCGGAGGCCGCGCGCGAGGCGAAAAGCGCCCGTGTCCGGAGGTCGGCGGCGTTCAGGGTGGAGGCGGCCTGTTCGAAGTGGTCTGCCGCGGTCTTGTGATCACCGAGTTCGAGGTGGCAGCTGCCCGTCTGGCCCAGGATCTCTCCCCGGTTCATCCAGTAGAGCCAGCCCGGGTCCTGTTCGGCCGGGCCGCGCTCGGCCAGCTCTGCGGCCTGACCGAGCGCGCGCAGGCACGACTGCTGCTCCTGGAGCTTGGCATGCCCGCGTGCTTGGCGGGTCAGGAGCATGGCTTCCAGGTACGAGGAGCCGAGGGGACGGATCTTCGCCCTGGCGGCCTGCATCGCGGTCACGGCGTCGCGGGGGTTGCCGACCGAGTAGCTCTGGATGGCCAGGTAGGACAGGGCACCGGCGCCGTAGCGGGGGTCTCCGGAGGCGTGGGCGGCTCGTAGCGCCGCCAGAAGGGCTCGTTGGGCCGCGACGTGGTGTCCGGCGTCGAAATGGAACCAGCCGAGCTGGGTGGCAGTGTCGGCGGCGATGCCGGCCAGGCGCTGCCCTATCTCCTCGGTGTAGCTGGCTGACTTCAACGTCTCGCGGATGACGGCGAGATGGGCGCGGGCGAGGCCGGCGACCATGCCGCTGCCGGAGCTGGCGTCCATGGTGCGCAGGCTGTCGATCGTCCCCTGGAAGCTGTCAGCGAGTGCAGAGGTGACCTGCGCTCCGCCGAGCGCGCGTTCGAGGGGCTCGGCGTCGGCGATGCCCCACTGATGGATGAAGGCGGAGAGGGCGGTTCCGGCGAGGAGCAGGAAGTGACGGCGACTCGGACGCATGGCGGCGGGCTCCCCTCGCATCGCATCGTGCAGTGCCGCCACCATACGGTCGGCCGTCCACGGCCCGACGATGTCGTCATGAGCAGGAGGTGAACTGACGTGCTCTCGTGGGACGGGTGAGGTCGCGGCAGACCGAAGCGGCAGCTTCACCAAGTCGGCTGGGGCACCCACCGCGTCGAGGAACTCGACGATCCGCTCGATGTGGGTCAGCCGTACCCGGCCGGCCTCCAGCCGCGACAGGTAGCCCTGGGTCAGCCCCGTGATCCCCGCCAACTCCTCTTGACGGAGCGGGATGATCTCCCGCAGGCGTTTACTCAACCCGCCGAAGTCCAGTCCGGCGAGGCTGTTGCGCACCGCCGCATCTCTCCAGACCCGCATGGGGATGGCCTCAGTTGATGACTCGGCGATCGTGCGTGCGCAAGGTCCGCACACACTGCCGCTGTCGTTGTACTGGCTGAGCGTGCACCCGCATCGCTCGCATCGCCTTGCCATCCCACCCCTCCCGTCAACGGGAGCCCCGGCCTCCCGTAGGCGACCGTCAAGATCATATTTCTTGGCGAATATGACTACTCGAATGGTCGTCTTCGACACACTCAGGCACCTTACTGCGGCGGCCGGTTGCCCATAGGCGAAGCGATCACATCGCGTGCCGGGCGCACGAGAGTTCCTATGAGCCGGCCGAGTCGCGTCCGCACTCGACTCCGGACCGGCTCAACTCCCAGTAGTTCCTGGACAGGAGCACTCGATCGGCGACTCTGCCGCGCGCACCTCGCACGCTCACGCTTGGAGGACGTTTCATGATCGCCGCGCCGTTCACTCGGCCTCCGGTCTACCACCCTGCCGGGTTCGACGATGGGCTCCGGACCGCGGTGGACGACCTGAGGGCCGGACGCTGGCTGTCGACACAACGGCTACTGGCCAACACGGCACAGCAGATGGGCCTGCGGACTTCTCGGACGCAGGTGCTGGCGCTGGTCGCGGCGCGGTCGACGGTGCTCAGCGACTGGGCCCGCGAGAACCCGGACGATCCGGGGCTGGCCGTCCTGCGGACCCGGGTGTTGGTTGAGCACGCTCTGGCCGCAGCCGCGGCCGGCTCGCCGAAGGCCGCCAGCCTGGAGCGGGAGGCCCGCGAGTCGTGCTGGGCCGCCGCTCAGGCGGTGCCCTTGGACCCGGTGCCGTGGGTGTGCCTTCTCGCCTTGGCCGTCCTGGACCGCGCTAAGCAGCGGCCGGAGCACCAACGTCGTTCATCGGACCCGATGCTTCCGCCCGGACCGTGGGGACTGCTCGACGAAGCGTTGCGGCGCAATCCCGGCAACCGGGAGGCCCACCACCGGATGCTGCGCTACTGGCACCGGGTCTACCGGCCGGCGGCGGCCGATTTCGTGAACGCGGTGATGTCGATGGCTGCGTTCGGGTCGCCGCTCGCCGCCCTGCCCCTGTACCTGTCCGTCGACTACTACCGCAACGAGCCGAGCCGCAACGCGGTCGTGCTCCGGCAGTGGTTGCGTGAGCCGCACTTCTCCCGTGCGCAGCGTGCGTACGAGAGTTGGGCCGTTTCGGAGCCCGGGTCTTGGCCGGTTGTCGACCTCAGCTACCTCGCCCATGCGTTGTGGGCGTCGGCCCAGATGGCCGCCGCCGTCGAGGTCTTCGGGGCGCTGGGCCAGTTCGCGTCCAGGGCGCCGTGGAGCCTGGTCGCCGAGTCGCCGGATCGGGCCGAGGCGCTGCTGCTGACCGCACGGCAGCAGGCCCTCGCCGGCCGGGCGACCGCCCTGGCCTGATCGCCCGCTCTGCCCGTTACCCGCCTTCTCCCCATACGGAGGTCTACCTCGATGTCCCCCGCCCACGCCGCGCCGCCGACCGACGAGGAACGGCTTCGCCAACTCGGCTACGAACCGCGTCTGTCTCGAAGGATGGGCGAGTTCGGCAACTTCGCCGTCGCCTTCAGCGTCGTCAGCATCCTGTCCGGCTGCATGACGATGTTCGCCTTCGGCCTGAACACCGGCGGGCCGGCGGTGATGTTCTGGGGCTGGATCGGCGTCGGGGCGATGGTCCTCTTCGTCGGCCTGGCCCTCGCCGAAGTGACCTCGGCCTACCCGACTTCCGGTGGGTTGTACTTCATGGCGCACCAGCTCGGCGGACCGCGGTGGGGCTGGGTGACCGGCTGGCTCAACCTGCTGGGCCTGATCGGCGGCATCTGCGGCATCGACTACGGCGCCGCCAGCTTCATCGGGGCCTTCCTCAACCTCCAGTTCGGCTACGAGCCCAACCCGGGCAGCCTGTTCGCGATCTTCGCGGCCGTCCTGCTGCTCCACGCGCTGCTGAACCTGCCGGAGGTGCGGCGGGTTTCCGTACTCAACAGCATCTCGGTGTGGTGGCACATCGGCGGCGTCGTCCTGATTGTCGGTGCGCTCGCGATCGTGCCCAGCCAGCACCAGGACGCTGGCTGGGTCGTCGGACACTTCGTCAACAACACCGGCTGGAGCAACCCGATCTACGTGAGCGCGGTCGGTCTGCTGCTGGCGCAGTACACGTTCTCGGGCTACGACGCGAGCGCTCACATGTCCGAGGAGACCACCAAGGCAGCGGTGTCGGCGCCCCGCGGGATCGTCCGTTCGATCTGGGTGAGCTGGATCGCCGGCGCCGTCCTGCTCGCCGGCATGCTGTTCGCCGTCCAGGACTACGACGCGGTCCTCGGCACCACCACCGGCGTGCCGCCCGCACAGATCTTCATCGACGCGCTCGGGACGACCGGCGGCAAGGTGCTCCTGGCCGTGGTGATCGTGGCGCAGTTGTTCTGCGGGAACGCGGAGACGGCGGCGTCGGCGCGGATGGTGTTCGCGTTCTCGAGGGACGGGGCGCTGCCCGGTTCGGCGTTGTGGAGCCGGGTGTCGGAACGTACAGGTACGCCGGTGGCCGGGGTGTGGCTGTCGGTGGGGGCGGCGCTGGTGCTCGCGCTGCCGTCCCTGTACAGCACGACCGCGTACGGCGCGGTGACCGCGGTCAACGTGGTGGGGATGACGCCGGCGTACGCGGTTCCGATCTACCTGCGGCTGCGCCGGGGGCGGAAGTTCCGGCCCGGGCCGTGGAACCTGGGCAGCCGGGGACCCGTGATCGGGTGGATCGCGGTGGGCTGGGTGGCCGTGGTGAGCGTGCTGGTATGCCTGCCGCAGAGCTACCCGGTGACCGTCGACACCTTCAACTACGCCCCGATCGCCCTCCTGGCGGTGCTGCTGCTGGCGTGGGCGTGGTGGATCCGCGCGGGGCGCTCGTACGCCCCGCCGGTCCAGCGGTCGGCCGAGCTGGTCGAGCTGACCGAGGAGGTCGTGTGACCAGCCGCCGACGCACCAGCCGAACGGTGAAGCTGCGAGCCGCCCGATACCGCACCGCTGGCGCCCCGGCGACGGCCTCGCCGACCGGGCCGCTGCGCCAACTGGTGAACGACTTCGGCGTCGAGACGGTACTGCTGGCAGCCGTGGACGCGCAGGGCCGGCTCAAGGGCAAGGAGTTCGACGCGGCCGGGCTGGTGAAGCGGCTTGAGTCCGGGCGGCTGGCCCCGGAGATGTGCGGGTACGTGATCGGCACCGATCTCGGGATGACCGCACCCGCGACCGGGTCGTTCTCCTGGGAGTCCGGGTTCGGTGACATCGGGCTGCTGCCCGACACCCAGCACGCCCGCATGCTGCCATGGCTGCCGTCCACCGCCCTGGTGCTCGCCAATCCGATCAGCAAGTCGTGGCCGCACCCGCTCGCCCCGGTCACCGTACTGGCCGAACAGCAGCAGCGCCTCTCTGGCCTCGGCCTGACCGCGAAGGTGGGCGTCGAGACGGAGTTCGTCCTCTACGAGGGCACGGCCCGGGATGCGGCAGCGGCCGGCTGGCGCGGGCTTCGTCCCGTCACCTGGGACAACCGCGACTACGCGCTCGACCTGCCTGCGCCGGTACGCGAGTTCACCAGGCGATTGCGGCAGGTACTCGCCGAGGCGGGCCTGCCCGTCGAGGCGGTGAAGGCCGAAGGCGCCCACGGCCAGCTGGAGGTCACCTTCCCCTACGGGCCGGTGACGGCGGCGTGCGAGCAGCATCTGCTGTTCAAGCACGCCGCGAGGACAGTGGCCGACGAGCAGGGCCTGACGGCGTCGTTCATGGCGGCGCCGGCCACCGGGGTCGGCAGCGGGATGCACCTGCACGTCTCGCTGCACGACGTCGACGGCCGGCCTGCGCTGACCTCCGCCCCCGAGGACGGGACCGCCCTGTCGGGGCTGGGCGAGCAGGCCGTGGCCGGGCTCCTGGCTGTACTGCCGGTCCTCGGCCCGTTGTGGGCGCCGTACGTGAACAGCTACAAGCGCTTCGCCGACCACTCCTTCGCCCCCTCCCGCTTCACCTGGGGGCGGGACAACAGGTCGTGCGCGGTGCGGGTGGTCGGCCACGGCCGCAGCCTGCGGCTGGAGGTACGGCTGCCCGGTGCGGACGCCAGCCCTTACCTGGCGCTGGCGGCCATCCTGGCCGGGATCCGGCACGGCATCGAGGCCGGACTCAAGCCCCCGCCCGCCACCAGCGGCGACGCCTACCAGAACCTCGACGCCCCACCCGCTCCGCAATCCCTCGCCGAGGCCCTGGCCGCCTTCGAAACCAACGAGCTGGCCGGTGACCTGCTCGACGAGCTGGTCACCGCGCACCTGGCCCGCGTCGCCCGCCTCGACCTGGACCACCACGTCGCCCGCGTCACCGACGCCGAGCTGGAGCGCGGTCTCACCCAGGCCTGAGCCCCGGGTCGGCCGCGGCGCCACACCCCCGGGCCCGCGGCCGACCCGGTTCCACCTCCCACCCTGCCCTCACCTGCTGGAGGACCTTCATGGACACCGTCGTCCAACGCCGCACGCACCAAGGCGTGACCCCTGCTGCCAGTCCGCCGGACGTGCTGACCAGGGCGCACCTGGTCGATGTCGCGAAGCCCGGTATGGAGGGCCTGGCGCTGTGGATGGCCTCCCGTGGCCTGGAGGTCACCGGCAGCATCGATCCCGTCGACCGTGACAGTGCCGCTGCCGCCCGGTTGCGCAAGGCCGGGGTCGACGTCACGGTCGGCTTCGACGCCGGGCACGTCCGGGAGGACCGGAGCTGCGTGGTGTGGTCGGGGGTGCTGGCCGCTCCGCACCCCGAACTCGACCGCGGCCAGCAACTGCGACTGCCGGTTCTCGCCCGGGCACACGCGCTCGCCTCGCTGACCGCGGACTTCGGCCAGCAGCTGGTGGCCGTCGGCGGCAGCCACGGCACCGCGACGGCGGCGGCGGTGCTCGCCGCCGCGCTGGACGACGAACGCACCGGCTGGATCCTCAACGCCCCTACCATCAACCGCCCGCCGGGGCACAGCGGCGACCGTCGCCTGGTGGTGGACCTCTGCCCGGACACCGCCACCCACGAGCCCGCACCCAAGGGGTCCTGGAGCTACCGCCCCAACACCGCGTCCCCGTACCGGCGGCCTCGACCGGAGGTGACACTGATCCTCGCCGCCGCGGGGAACGTGCCGCACTTCGAGGACACGGTCGAGGCCCTGAACTCTCTCACCGGCCTCGCCCACCGTTCCGGCATCGTGGTCCTGCCGCTGTGGGACAAGAGCATCAGGATCCTTCGCGAGAGACTCACCGACCGGCCCGGCCCGAACGGCCCCACCGTGGTGGTGACCGTCGGCCTCAATGAGAGCGCCGATGTGTGGGTTCTCCCGCCTCGGTGGCTTGGCGGTGAGCACCTCCTCGCCCTCCACTACCAGGGTGTGCAGTACCAGTTCATCGTTCCGGTCGCGGGCCGTCACCAGGCCCTGGCGGCGTGCGCCGCCATTGCCACCGCCCTCGTGGTCGGCGAGGACCCGGGGGCTGTGGCGGCGCGCCTCGCCACCTTCCGGGGTGTCGAGCGCTCGCTCACCGTGCTGGGCACGCAGTGCGGCATCACCGTGGTGGACTCCCGCGCCAGGCACCCCCGCGAGGTCGCCCAGGACGTGACGGCCGCACGGATGCTCACCGAGGGGAACGTGATCGTCGCCTTGGAGCCGGACGGCATCGCCCGCACCAGCGCCCATGCCGGCGGCCTCGGCGCCGCCCTCGGCGACGCCGACCACGCGCTGCTGCTGCCGGTCAGCACCCCGCTGACCGCGTACGACGGACCCGACCCGCTGGACGCCGTCGAGCGGGCCGCCGTTCGGGTCCTCGGCCCGGACGCGGTTCACCGCGTCCGCTGCGGCCCGCGCGAATCCGGCCCCGAGCAGCGGCTCTTCGAGATGACGGCCGAGGGCGACCTCGTCCTGGTCGTCGGGACCGGCCAGGCCGAGCGGCTCGGAGCCCTGCTGCTGGACCGCCTCGCGCAGACCGGTGCCCCGGACGCCGACTGCCCGTGAACCGCCCGTCGACCACCGGAGACGTCACCATGACCATCGCTTTTCCCGCCCACACCCTGACCGAGCAGCAGGTTCGTCTTCTCAGCCATATCGCCATCGAGTCCACCGTCCGCATGATCGCGGCCGACCCCGAACTCCCCTGGGAGCCCGCCGAAGTCGACGCCGCCGTCAAGAATCTGCTGATGGCCACTGGCACCCGCACCGCGTGCCAACTCGTCGCCTGGGGCACCGCTCACCGCGTCATCACCGACACCGCGCAGCCCTGCACGGCGCTCACCATTCCGATCTGCCTCCCCCCGCACCTGTACCGGATCCTCGTGGGCTGGGTCAGCGGGCGCACCTCCCCGGAACTCACGGTCGACCTCGATGTCACGACCGCCACTGTGCGTGGCTATGGCCGGGACCTGCGCGTTCGCCTGGGCGTGCACACCCAGGTGCAGGCGAGCATCGCTGCCGTCCTGGCCGGCCTGGTCTACCTCAGCGACATCGACCCCACGTGGCCCGCCGAACCGCTTCACCGCGCCGTGCCCCGCAGGCCGGCCGCATGAACCGCCAGCGTACCGGGGGCAGGGCCGCGATCGGCCTCGTCTGCTTTCTCGTCGGACTCCAGGTCGGGGCCGCCGTCCTCTACCTCGTCCAGCACCGCGCTCAGCTCACCCAACCGCTCTACCTGGCGATCTTCGCGCTCGTCGTCTTCGGCACGCTGACCGTCGCCGACCGCCTGATCGCCTCGCGCTCCGGGCCACAGCACGGGGGCGGCTCCTCCCAGGAAGACCCGCCCCGGCCGGGCGACTGAACACCTGCTCCACCGCACCACCCCATGGCGGCCGTTTCGGGCCAGGGCCGCACCCCGACAACACCAGAGAGAAGATGAGCACCTTACGACCTGCCGACGGTATCTCGGCCCGCGATCTGGACCGCCACCTCATCAACCGCTCGGGCATCCTCGTTGACGCCAGCGCACTCGTCCAGCTGCCTGCCACCCGTCTGTCCGGGGCCGATCCCCGGCTCCTGGCCATGGGTGCCCCGGCGCCGGCCACCAACCCTGCCCCGCTGCTGCGCCTGCTGATGCGCGCCGGCTCCCTGGCCATCCCCTGTGCCCTGGTCGTCCAGCGGCTCGGCTTCCAGGTGACCGACATGCTCGCTGCGCAGCGCGTCCCCAACGTGTGGTCGGTGTCCGTGAGCGCGGTGGAGCACCGCGAGCTGGGGACCAACCCTTATCGGGCCGCAGCCCTCGCTCTCGGGCAGCCGGTCGGGACCTGCCTCGTCATCGCGACCGGCCAGACGATGCACGAGGCCCGGGCCAGCAGCGCACGCCGGGTACTGCTCAGCCACTCCGGGGCCCTGAAGGTGGCCGCGAAGAACAGCAACGGACTCAGCCGGCACGAGCACGACGTGGCTGTGCAGCTCGCCCTCGGGCACAGCTACGACGGCGTCGCCGAGCAGCTCGGCTGTTCCGCCGGCAATGCCTCCAACACCATGTCGCAGGTGATGCGTCGCCGAGGCTTCGGCGACCGAACCCGTGCCATCGCCGACCTCATCCTCTCGAAGCTGCTCGACACCGCCGAGCTTCGCGCGGCACTGCCCGACGAGCTCCCGGAACTCGCCCCGAGCGACCGCCAGGTGCTCACCCTGCTCGCCACCCACGATGTGCACACCGTCGCACGGATGACCGGCATCAACCAGAACAACATCGGCGGCGTCATCACCCGGGCCACCAACGCCATCGGGGCGAAGACCCGTACCCACGCCGTTGTCATGGTCCTTCTTCTCGGCCGACCCGTCTCGGGCACCGCCTCCGGCCGTGCCCGATGAGGCTGGTCGAGTACCCGGAGCACTACGCCTCCGACAGCAACCCGTCGCTGTACCTGGCATGCTCTGGCACCGGCCGCCCGGGCTGGCAGAACAACGTCATCACCCTCCTGGACTCGGCCAGCTTCACCGGCACCGTCCTCAATCCCCAGCCCGGCACCGGAACGGGAACACCGTTCGGCTGGCAGGAGCACAACCTGCGGCGCTTCAGCGCCGTCCTCCTGTGGCGCCCGCAGGGCGCACAGCAGGTCCGCGACTTCCAGCAGCGATTCCTCCACCGTTCGCGCACCGCGCTGGTCGTCGGCTGCGACCTGGACGACCGCGCCCAGCGGTTCATTCGCGCCGAACTGCTCGGCACCATACCCCGGTTGGCCGTTGCCTCCGGCCTCGCCGCCACCGTGCGCGCCGCCCTCGACCACCTCAACGCCCAGAGCACCGCCCGGCCCTGAGTACCACCACCCACCCGTAGGAACAGCATGCGCACCCCCGCCCTCCGCCCTCACCCCCTCATCGAAGACCTCGCCCTGATCGGCAACACCGCCACCGGCGCCCTCGTGCGCCGCGACGGGACTGTCAACTGGCTATGTCTGCCCCGCTTCGACTCCCCTGCCGTCTTCGCCGAGTTGCTCGGCACCGAAGAACACGGCTTCTGGCGCATCGCCCCGGCCACGGACGGCATCCCGCGACCGTCCGACCGGCGCCGTTACCGCGGCGACACCATGATCCTGGAGCAGGAATGGGTCACCCCGAACGGCATCGTCCGGGTGACCGACTTCATGCCCTGCGGCCCCCAGGTCCCCCAGGTCATGCGGATCGTCGAGGGACTCAAGGGCACGGTGGCGATGACCTCGCTCTTCCGCCCCCGTCCCGGCTACGGCGCCAACAGCCCGCTCATCACCCGCACTGCGCGTACCGGAGCCCCTCGGCTGTGCGCCACCACCTACCCCGACACCTACTGGCTCGACGGCCAGCACCACACCGTCACCGAAGACAGTGCCCGCGCCGACTTCACCATCACGTACGGCGTGTACACCACCTTCACCCTCACCTGGCAGCCCTCACACCTGCCCACCACCCCGACCATCCGCAGCGCCCGCGCGGCACTCGCACGTACCGAGGAGTTCTGGCGCGAGTGGGCGTCCCGCGGCACCTACCGGGGGCCCGACCGCGACGCCGTGGTGCGCTCGACGCTCGTCCTCAAGTCGCTGTGCAACCCGGGCGGCGGGATCGTCGCCGCGCCGACCACCTCACTGCCCGAACAGATCGGAGGCGAGCGCAACTGGGACTACCGCTACACCTGGCTGCGCGACGCCTGCCTGACCGCCACCGAACTCGCCCGCCTTGGCCACACCGAGGAGCCAGAGGCCCTTCGCGACTGGCTGCTCTGCGTCCTGGGCCGCGACGTCGAGAACATGCAGATCATGTACGGCCTCAGCGGTGAAACCGACCTTGCCGAACGAACACTGGACCACCTCCCCGGCTACGAGGGATCCCGGCCGGTCCGGGTCGGCAACGGCGCCGCCGGACAGCTTCAGCTTGACGTCCCCGGTGAGATCGCCGACTTCCTGCTCGCCGCCGAGGACGCCGGCCTGCCGCCCTCGCGCGACGCCGACGCGATGCTGCGCGCCCTCGCCCGCTTCGCCGAGGACCACTGGCGCGAGCCCGACGAGGGCATCTGGGAGATCCGCGGCCCGCGCCGGCACTTCGTCCACTCCAAGGTCCTCGCCTGGGTCGCCACCGACCGCACCATCACCCTGCTGCGCCGCCGACCGGACACCACACCGAAGGAACTCGCCCGCTGGGAGCGACTGCGGCAGGAGATCCACACGGACGTCTGCGAGAAGGGCTACGACCCGGAGCGCAACACCTTCACCCAGTACTACGGCGGCAAGGAGCTGGACGCCTCACTGCTGCTCATCCCCCAGGTCGGCTTCCTGCCCCCGGACGACAAGCGCGTGATCGGCACCATCGAGGCGATCCAGCGCGAACTGTCCACCGACGACGGCTTCGTGCTGCGCTACCCCACCCACGACGAGTCGGGCAACAACGTCGACGGCCTCTCCGGCCACGAGGGCGCCTTCCTGGCCTGCTCCTTCTGGCTCGCCGACGACCTCGCCATGATCGGCCGCGTCCAGGAAGCCCGCGAACTCTTCGACCGCCTCCTCACCCTTCGCAACGACCTGGGCCTGCTCGCCGAGGAATGGGACCCCCGTCTCAAGCGCCAGGTCGGCAACTTCCCGCAAGCCTTCAGCCACCTCGCCCTGGTCGGCACCGCCCTGCGACAGACCGACGCCGTCCACCTACCCGCTCAACGCACCATGCCCGCCGGCGCACCCCCCGAGCGGGACCTGGGGACGTCCACAGTCGCGGGGGTCCGGCAGAGAGCTGGCCTATGAGCACTCACATGCCGCCCGTGTCCAACGTCATCGGCAGCGCCCGGACCTGCCCCGTGGTCCGGGCCGGTTCGAGCGGCCCGGCCCTCCCCGAGCACGCCAAGCCCTCCGGGTCACGGGCACCGCACGGGCAGCGGATCGGCTGCCCTGGCACGGCGGCCGCCAGCAGGAGAGCAGCCCGTCGATCGCAGGTTTCCCCAGGTCAACACACCCGTCCGCGCGATTTCAGTGGGATGTCAGGCAGCGCCGGGGCCAGGGGCGTTTCAAAGTCCCGGTGATCATGTGAGTCCGCAGGTCGCGGCGGTGAGAGGGTGCGGGCCAGGCCGTCACGAATGCAACGAAGCTCCGGTTGAACGGGGTGACCTTCCCAAGTCGCCCTGAACCACCGGAGCTTCGATGTGCCGTCAGTCTGCCACTGTTTGCCTGACCAAGTCGCCCGCTCTGGAGGGCGTGGCGGGGTTGCCGCTGGTGGAGCGGCTGCGGCAGCTGCCGGATCCGCGTCGGCGCCGAGGGGTACGTCACCCGTTCGTGGCGGTGCTGCTGGTCGCCGCCTCGGCGGTGGTCGCCGGCGCGCACTCGTACGCGGCCATCGGCCAGTGGTCCGCGAACGCTCCGCAGCACACCCTGGCCCGGCTGGGCGCCCGGGTCGCGGGCGCACTGGGCGTTCGCGTCGCACCGAGCGCCGCCACGATCCGGCGAGTCGTCGGCCTGGTCTGCCCAGGTGGCCTGGCCGACCTGACCGGCGCTGATCCCTGCGGCTCGGACTCGATCGCCGTGGACGGCAAGGCCGCCCGTGGCTCCCGGCACGGCGAGTTGCCCGCCGCCCATCTGCTGGCCGCGATGACCGGCGACGGCCTGACCGTCACCCAGCTGCGGGTTCCCGACAAGACCAACGAGATCACGTGCTTCGCCGCGCTGTTGGAGCCCTTCGACCTGACCGGGGTCACCGTCACCGCCGACGCCCTGCACACCCAGCGCGCCCACGCGCACTTCCTGGTCGAGGAGAAGAAGGCCCACTACCTGCTGGTGGTCAAGGCCAACCAGCCCGAACTCCACCGCCGACTGCGATCGCTGCCGTGGAAGGACGTCACCGCACGCCGCTACGACCGCGAGATGGGCCACGGCCGCAGGGAGACCCGCGTGACCAGGGCCCTCACCGTCACCGACCTCAGCCTGGACTTCCCCCACGCCGCCCAGGCCATCCGCGTCCTGCGCCACCGCGCCGACCTCAAGACCGGCACCGTCAGCCGCCAGACCATCTACGCGATCACCGACCTGACTTCGCATCAGGCATCGCCCCAGCGCCTGGGCCAACTCGCCAGGTCGCAGTGGACCATCGAGAACCGGCTCCACTTCGTCCGCGACACCACCTTCGCCGAGGACGCCTCGAAGATCCGCACCGGCCACGGCCCCGACAACATGGCGACCCTGCGCAACCTGGCGATCAACACCCTCCGCGCCGCCGGGCACCGCAACATCGCCGCCGGCATCCGGCACGCCTCTTACGAGCCCTTCACCCGCCCGCTCGACCTGCTGGGCATCATCTGACCAGCACGATTACGAGATCACGGGACTTTGCAACGGCCCTGGCGCCGGGGCAGGCAGGCGGGCTCCGTCGTAGCCGTACACCTCACCGAATCGGGAACCCTTCTCCCAATTCGTTCGCGCCTGTACGATCTCCTCACCGGATCGGCCGATGAAGTTCCACCACAACAAGCGGATCCAGGAAACTGGCAGAACGAAAAACGCCTTACCTTGTCAGAATTTTCAGCAAAGGTCGGCAGTAACTCACGCCCAGCCTGCCGGGGGTGGTGAACTCGACGGCATCAATTTCCATTGCCCCCGCACGGCGCTCGTTCACCGAACCGAGATCTTTCATTACGCCGTTCAGCGACTCGGCGAAATCCCAGGACGATGTGGCAAACTCAAATACTCCAGCATCTGGAAGATTCGGGAAACGAAACAGCACCCTGGCATGCGGCCGAGGCCCTCGACCAGACCTGGCTCGCATTCGCCGCTCGTCCCAGGAAGACGGGCAGCCGCACCTGGCACCTGGCTTCATCGAGCCAACGACGTGGCGACTATCGCAGTAATGGACGACCCGCCCCGACACCTGTCGCCTCAGAGTCAGGGACACCGACTCCATCCCGTCGATAACAATATCGAGGCTGGCCGCTGTCACCACTACATCAACTCCGGAGCTGAAGTCAGCCGCTTCCAGGGAACCATCGAATGCCTTACAAACAGCCGTGGCAGTCGATCGATCATGGACGGCGAGCTCCCATGACGGGGCGGCTGCGTAATTAGCTGGCTGCCGCATACGAAGATGCCCCGCGAACTCGCAGTCGGCACCTTGGGGCCCAGCGGCAGCACGGTGTGAACAGGTCAGCATGGCGGTTCTCCAGGACTCGCGGGCGAAGAACCCACTGTCCCGACCGTTACCGATTTGGCCCCGCCGAAGCCGTGCGGTATAGACCGGTCCAACCGACGTACGTCCCGCAGAACACCCGCCCTATCGCCAGCGGATACTCAGGCCCTTCAGCCCGTTCTGGAAGTTGGAGACGAGCCGGGTCGGCGGCACGCTCGCAGTGAGCTCCAGATCGGGCAGCTCGGCGACGATTCGCCGGAGCAAGGCCGACATCTGGATCCTGGCTAGTTGCGCCCCAACGCAGAAGTGCGGGCCGAAACCGAAGCTGACGTGATCGTTCGGCACGCGGGCGATGTCCAGGCGATCCGGATCTGAGAAGACCGATTCATCGCGGTTGGCAGAAGCGTGATACACAACCACCTTGTCACCGCCACGGATCAGCTGCCCACCAAGCTCGACGTCTCGCGTAGCCGTGCGCCGAAACTCCAATACAGGCGGCCAGAATCGAAGCAGCTCATCCACCGCTGAAGCGATGAGACCCGGCCGTCGGCACAGCAGGCGATATTGGTCGGCGTGGGTGAGCAAGGAATGCAGCCCACCCGGCAGACCGTTACGCAGAGTCTCATTACCGGCAACGCCGAACAGAAAGAACATCGTCTCGAATTCTGCGACACTCAGCCCGGCTTCCCGCATGCGGGCCACGATGCTGCCGGGCGGCGGCTGCTCCGCGAGGACGTGCGCGTAGGCGAACATGTCCGCGAGTGCGGCCCGCGAGCGCGGGTTGATAGGCCGACCGTCGGGGGTGATACGAGCCTCCGGGCGGTGGGCCAGCGCGGCGCGGCCCAGGTCGGTGAGCCGGGACGGGTCGGCGGTGCTGGAGTGGGCGTAGTCGGGGTCCTGGTAGCCGATGACGCGGTTCGACCAGTCGACCAGCAGCTGCCGGTCCTGCTCCGGCACGCCGAGGATCCGGGCGAGCGTCCACACGGGCAGGTCGGCGGCGAGCGGTACGAAGTCGGCTTCGCCCAGCGGGCGGATCGCAGCGATGAGTTCGGCTGCGCGGGCCTCGATGGCGGCGGTCAACTCCCGGAGCGCACGCGGAGTGAAGGCGGCGGCAACGGCCCGGCGTAGCCGGGAGTGGTCGGGCGGGTCCTGGTTGAGCATCATGGTGCGGGCGAAGTCCAGGTCGGCCAGGGTGTCCGGGTCCCGGATCTGGGTCGCGCCGAGGTGCGAGGAGAAGTCCTCCGGGCGGCGCAGCACCTGCTTCACGTCCGCGTGCCGCAGCACCGCCCAGTAGCCGGGCCCGGGCGGCCACTCCCCCACCGCCGGTTCCTCCACCCAGCACACCGGGGCCGCCGTCCGAAGTTCCCGAAACAGCTCGTACGGCACACCCTCGGCGTAGGTCTCGGGTAGGAAGATCCGGTTCACCTGCGCCTGATCGAAGCCCATGCCGGCCGACCGTACGCCGCGCCGCGGCAGCCCGCCAGTTTCTTGGAGCCGGTCCACCCTAGGGGCGGCGAGAATGTCCTGATCATGCATCGTCGTCCGCTCGACCTCCGTGTACCGCACCACCGCCCAGGCCCCCGGCACGACCGCCCGCAGCTCCGCGACAACCCGTACGGCACACCCTGCGCGTACATCTGCGGCGGAACAGCGAACCGCGTCCTCTCGGTCCACCGTCACACCGACCCGCGTCCCAAGCGCAACGGCCCGGGCCTGAACCGCTCCCGCACTCCTCGGGCGTGTCCCGCGCTCCCGGCCCGGATGGTGGTGTATCCAGGTCGGGGCTGCTCTGTGGCTACGGGTGGTGGGCGGGTTTCGGGGAATCGGGGTGGCTCGTGGCAACCAGTGCTTTCGAGGAGCTGTCGCAGACGGGTGAGCTGGGGTATGCGAGCTTGGAACTGCTGCGGCGGCTGGTGCATCAGGTGCGCCGCACCTACGGCTTCCCGCCACCCGAAGGGCACTCGGAGTGGAGCGACCCCGCCGCCTACGACCTGATCAATGCGATGCTTGCCCGCAAGGGAGAGGGACGGAAGTTCGTCACCAGCTGCTTGGTGCTAGCCGTTGACGACGCCTCGTTGGAGCGTCTGTTTCTCACGTCGGTGAGGAATTTCCTCATCGACGAGGCGAAGAAGACGCCGCGGGGCAAGCTACGACGCCGGATTGCCCGTCTGATGAGCGAGGACTCGGCTTACCGAAAGGTCGCGGGTCCGCCGCCGCGCTGGACGCTGGTCGAGCACGCCGACGGCGCCGTGTGGCAGGGAGGCTTCGACGACCTCATCGCACAGGCTGTGCGGATAACAGGAGTCGGCATAACCCGCTGGAACCACTCCGGCCCCACGCCCAAGCAGACAGTCCATGCCCTCAAGACCGTTCTCCTAGGCGTGCTGCGGTACGCGCGGGGTGCGGTACGGGAGGAAGAACTCGCCAGGGTTCTTGAGGCCCGATTCGAACTCCTGGCACCGGCACGTTTCACCACCCTGTACGCGGACGAGGGCGCAGTCTCCGAACTCTCCGACCAGCGTGCGGCCGCCATCACGGCCGTCCCCGTCGCGGCCGAGGGGGTGGCTGACGACATCTGGCAACGGCTGACCCTCAACGAGCGTCTGTTGCTTCCCCATCTCGAAGAGGACGCTCACCATGCGGCACAGCTGCTGGAGATCCGGTACCGTCACGCGGCTGCTGTCCTCTCGAACCTCAAGACGAAGCTTCGCGCAGCTTTGTCCTCGGACGTCGATCAATGGGCGGTGATGGCAGCTCTGCTGCGGCGGGGCGATGATGCCCAGTTCTGAGCGGTCCCGAGTTGCGTCGTCCAGATCCAGTGAAGAGAGAATGCGCTGATGGACCACAGCCACGGGGGAGACGGTATGAGTTCTGTCCACACCACTGCTTACCAGCGGCTGGTGGCTGTCGCAGCGGGACTGAAGGTGCCCGCCGCCGTCCGCCGGGTGGCCACCGAACCGCCCCAGGACCCGCGGCCTGGCCAGATCTGGCGCGCTGCGTGGAAAGACGTCATCCAGCCGCTGCTCGTCACCTCAACCGGCGACGACACACTGCGGGCCGTACCAGCTTCGTTCGAGCGGTACGCCGATGGCAACACCCTACTCCTCCCGGCTTCGGCATCGACGTTAGAGGAGCCGTTGGCGCTGTGGTGGGGTTTGGAAGCTACCGTTCCCTGGTGCGTGCTGGACCGCCAGGTCAGTGAGCTGTCGAACTGCCCAGCCTCCCTGACACGCCATTCGCTCGCCGGTGCCGTGGCGGGTGCCCCCCGGGGCGCTAGCACAGCCGAGTCGGCCGCAGCCAACGAGTACCGGGGGCTCCTGGCGGGCCGGGTCGCGGTCCTCTCGGCAGCACGCTGGGAGCCAGAGGGAACCGGAAGCCTGCCGCAGCTTCTCAAGGACAAGGCCATCACACCCGGAGATCTCGCGGCCGAGCTGGAGTTGCTGCCACCCCAAGCACTGGCCGTGTGGAGGGGGAAGCTGCCCCTCACCCCCGACCAGGCCGCCACCCTCGCCGATCGCCTGGGCCAGCGGGCTGAACAGTTGATCGCGGCCAACCCCGCCCTGCCGCACGAGGTCGTGCACGAGCTGAACCGTCCCTTGCGCCGCGCGCAGGTAAAGGCGCTCGCCGCGCGGTACAACGAGGCAGAGCACGACGCCCGGCTGCGTGCCGCGTACGGGATCTTCGCCCTTGCGGCACGCCAGGACGGACCAGCCAGGCCGAACTGGACAGCGCGCACCGACCGCTACTTCGAACTGTGTCTGGGCGAGTAGAAGGGGGTCTCGCGTGGTCAACCACGTTCTCGCCGCCGCAGCCCGGGCCCAAGCCGCGGCGATGGTCCGGGAACTCGAGGCCGTGCGTCCCGGCGCGGTGGAGCTCCTGACCCAAGGCGCTCTCGCAGAGCTGAGAACCTGGGATGAGCTGACCGTCGTGGACGTCGAGGAGAACCGGGCAGAACAAGGGTGCAGCGTCGCCGGAGCGTATGACCCCGGGCCGCCACCGCGCCTGTCGGTCGCTGCCACGGCGAGCCTCGCCCGGCGGGAGTTCACGGCCCTGCACGAGCTGGGCCACCATCTGCAGACAAACAGCTTCGCCCTCATGGAGGCCTTCAGTGGGGAACCCGATGGGGGTGTCCTCCTGGAGGACGCGGCGTGCGACGCCTTCGCCGCCGAGATCCTGCTGCCCGCCTCCCACGTCGACCGGCACCTGGACGCCACGGGACCCGACGCGTCGGCGATCACCCACCTGTGGCAGGCAAGCAACGCCTCCCGGATGGCAGTGTGCGTGCGAGCTGCCCAGCGCCTACCCGCGCCCGGGCACATCCTCCTCCTCGACCATGCGGGGCGCCTCGTCTTCGGCGCCTCCCACGGCCTTCCACCCCTGCCACGCGGCAGCCGCCAGAACGACATCCCCGTCGTCGACCGTGCCATGGCCCGCTCCGGCCGCGCCCGGGGGCGGACCCGGGTGCGCTACCGCGACGGCATCCTCGGACGTGAACTGCACACCGACATCGCGCCGATGGACGGCTACCTCGTCGCCGTCCTCGTCGCCGACTCCGCCCCCTGGCGCCCTTTCACCCCGCCCACCCCCGACACCGGCCCCCAGTCGCGCGAATACATCTGCTCGAATTGCGACGAGGAGTACCACTCCTTCGTACCGTCCTGCCCGCGCTGCCGCGTCCCCAGCTGCCCCGAGTGCGGCCGCTGCGCCTGCCCGCCCCGCGTCGCCGAACGCCAGTGCCCCGGCTGCTTCACCCTGCATCCACCCAGGATGTTCTCGCCGGGCAGCGACCACTGTCTGAACTGCGTCTGACGCCTCAGCAGTCGCTTCCGCACCGCACTCACGGCTACTCACGAGTTACGTCGTCTGTCCCAGGCGAAGCACCCCGCACCGGGGCGCTCACGGATACCGGGTGCCGGCCTCGGGACCGTCGGAACTCGGCCGGCAGGAGCAGAACAATGGCCCTTCAGATCACCGCAGTGCGCATGTCCCCCGGCGGCACCACGCACGAGCACATCACCATCCTGTGGTGGACCAACCAGACGTCCGGCAACACTCGAAGAAGTACCCGGGCGCAGCTCGTCGACTGGATCGAGAGCAAGTCCGGCACGGCCTACACCAGCGACGCAGCTGGGCGCCGCGCGGAAGTCTTCGTCGTGACCCCCGCCCAGGGCGAGAAGTACCTGCGGACCCGCGCCGACGGCGTGTGGACCAACAACCTCCTCGCCCTACCTCGGCGCTGACCCACCGCGACGCACGGCTGTCCAGCGCGCTGCTCTCGGCGGCATGCCAGACGCCCCGCCTTCCCCGGGAGACCTCGGGGCCGACCACGCAACTCATCTTTAGGAGGACTCATGTCCCAGGACAGCCACGGGCCCACACCCCTCACGATCGTCGTCAACGCCCGCCCGCACACTTGGGTGGCGAAGAAGATCACCTTCGAGCAGGTCGTCGACCTCGCCTATCCCGGCCAGGCACCGACCGGCCAGGACACCTACACCGTCCGCTACAGCCGCGGCCAGGACGGACACGGAGCGGGCAGCCTCACGGCCGGCCACAGCGCCACGGTGAAGAAGGGGATGGTCTTCGATGTCTACCGCACTTCTCGCTCGTGACGCCGACCTGGCCCGCCTTCTCGACGACGGCTACGACGTCGTCATCCACGCCGGCCACCTCATCATCCGGCACATCCCGTACGTCACCGAGAACCGCACTGTCGAGCACGGCTTCCTCACCTACCCCGTGACCGTCAGCGGAGACCGCCTGGAGTCCGGTACCGACCACCGCATCTGGTTCAGCGGCTCCGTCCCGTGCGATGAGCACGGCTGGCCGCTGGCGCTGGCGACCGCGGAACACCGGGAAATCTCCAACGGCATGCGGGCGGACTTCATGCTCTCCAGCAAGCCCGGGCCCGACGGCTACCCGGACGAGTACACGAAGATCACCGCGTACGCCCGGATCATCGCCGACCAGGCCCGCGCACTCGACTCCTCAGCGAGCCCCACCCCGGGCGCGGCCTGGCAGGAGATCGACGACGACAGTCCCTTCGTCTACCGGGACACCGCCACATCTCGCGCCGGCATCGCGGCCGTCAACCGCCGCTTCCGTGGCCATCGCGTCGTGATCGTCGGCCTCGGAGGCACCGGCAGCTACATCCTCGACCAAGTAGCCAAGACCGAGGTCGAGTCGATCCTCCTCGTCGACGGCGACACCTTCGACAACCACAACGCGTTCCGGGCTCCAGGCGCCCCGACCCTCGACATCCTGCGCGGCCGCCCGGCCAAGGCCGTCTACCTCGCCTCGATCTACTCGAACATGCACCGGGGCGTGACGGCGTGCGAGCAGTACCTCGACGAGGAGAACCTCGACCTGCTCACCGGAGCAACGTTCGTTTTCCTCGCCTCCGACGACGCCACCGGCAAACCGGCGATCATCGACTGGCTGGAAGCGCACAAGGTGCCGTTCATCGACGTCGGCATGGGCGTCGATGAGGTCGACGGCCGCCTCAGCGGACTGCTGCGTGTCACCACGAGTCTTCCCACCCGTCGTGTCCCAGCCCGCCGCCGCATCCCGCAGCCGGCTCTCGAACGCGATGCCTACGGGCGGAACATTCAGACCGCGGACCTGAACGCGCTGAACGCCGTCCTGGCCGTCATCCGTTGGAAGCGCTTCATCGGCATCTACGCCGACGCCACCGATGAGGGACACAGCACCTACTCGCTGATCACCAACGAGATCGCCAACGAGGACCTCCCGTGACCGCCCAGGACACCCTGCGTCCGGTCTTCACCGAGACGTTCCCTCCGGCGATGGATCCAGGGAAGCTGTACATCTCGATCCCCTACCGCACCTGCGGTCACCTGTGCTGTTGCGGCTGCGGACACGAAGTCATCACACCGCTCTCCCCCGCGCAGTGGAAGCTCACTTTTGATGGCGAGAACGTATCCCTGGCCCCGTCGATCGGCAACTGGTCGCTCCGCTGCCAGTCGCACTACTGGATCCATGACGGTCGCGTCCGCTGGAGCCACCGGTACTCGGCGGCGGAGATCGATCAGAACCGGGCCCGCGATCGTCGCCTGCTCGACCCGAGCACCCCGGTCCCCGCACCAGAACCAACTTCCAGGCTCCGACGCCTGTGGACGCCCGGACGATCATCCTGACGAACCCCATCACCCTGTATGACCACACCAATGCACAGCCCGCCGCGGGCGTGCCGGCCTGGACGAAGGTGATCAACTTCGTTTCAGATCAGATGAGTTAAATGACACGTTCCGGTGTCCGCTTGACTACGGCGAACAGGAAGAACATCGTCTCGAACTCGGCGGCGGTCAGGCCGGCTTCGCGCATGCGGGCGACGATGCTGCCCGGCGGTGGCTGTTCGGCGAGTGCGTGGGCGTAGGCGAACATGTCGGCGAGGGCGGCGCGAGAGCGCGGGTTGAGCGGGCGGCCGTCGCGGGTGGTGAGGGCAGTGGGCCGGTGGACGAGCGCGGTGCGGCCCATGTCTGTGAGCTGGGACGGGTCGGCGGTACTGGACCGGGCGTAGTCGGGATCCTGGTAGCCGATCACACGATTCGACCAGTCGACCAGCAGCTGCCGGTCCTGCTCCGGCACGCCGAGAATTCGCGCCAGCGTCCACACGGGCAGGTCGGCGGCGAGCGGCACGAAGTCGGCCTCGCCCAAGTGCCGGATCGCCTGGACGAGTTCGGCTGCGCGCTCCTCGATGGCCGTGGTCAGCTCGTGCAGCGCACGTGGCGTGAACGCGGCCGCGACGGCCCGGCGCAGCCGGGAGTGGTCGGGCGGGTCCTGGTTGAGCATCATCGCCCGGGCGAACTCAAGATCGGCCGGGGTGTCGGGGTCTCGGATCTGGGTCCCGCCGAGGTGCGAGGAGAAGTCCTCCGGGCTACGCAGCACCTGCTTCACGTCCGTATGCCGCAGCACCGCCCAATACCCCGGGCCGGCCGGCCAGTCCCCCACCGCCGGCTCCTCCACCCAGCACACCGGCGCCTCGGCCCGCAGCTCGCGGAACAGGTCGTACGGCACGCCCTCGGCGTAGGTGGCGGGGAGGAAGATCCGGTTCGCCCGCGCCTGATCGAAGCCCATGCCGACCGACCGTACGCCGTGCCCCGACGACCTGCCAGGACGCGGGACGACGCGGCTGCGGGCGTCGGTCGCCGGGATCCCGTAGGGTCGGCCAATGGCGAAGTACTTCGACGTGCATCCAGAGTCCCCCCAGCCGCGCACGATCGGCACCGTGGCGGACAGCCTCCGGTCCGGGGCCCTCATCGCGTACCCGACCGACTCCTGTTTCGCCCTGGGCTGCCGGCTGGACAACCGCGACGGCCTCGAACGGATCCGGTCGATCCGGCGTCTCGACGAACGCCACCACTTCACCCTGATGTGCGAGGACTTCGCGCAGCTGGGGCAGTTCGTCCAGCTCGACAACAACGTCTTCCGGGCCGTCAAGGCCGCGACGCCGGGCAATTACACCTTCATCCTGCCCGCCACCAAGGAAGTCCCCCGCCGCCTGATGCACCCGAAGAAGAAGACGGTGGGCGTCAGGATCCCCGACCACGTCGTCACCCGGGCCCTGCTCGCCGAACTCGGTGAGCCCCTGCTCTCCAGCACCCTGGTCCTCCCCGGCGACGACGAACCGATGACCCAGGGGTGGGAGATCAAGGAACGGCTCGACCACGTGCTGGACGCCGTGGTGGACTCGGGCGACTGCGGCACGGAACCGACGACGGTCGTCGACTTCTCGGGCGGCGCACCGGAGATCGTCCGGCGCGGGGCCGGTGATCCCTCGCGCTTCGAGTGACGGGCCGGCCCGCGGCGGTGCGTCTCAGCTCCCGGCGGGGCCGGACGGGGCGACCGTCGCCAGGACGTCGTGCACGGTGAAGAGCTGTTCGAGCGGACCGGATCCGTCGGTCCGCTCGATCGCCTCCTCCACGGCGCGCCGGAGGGCCGGGCCGCGCAGCCACGCGGTGAAGGCCCGGTGGGCGGCGCCCCCGCGGTCCCAGAAGGCGTTGCGGGGCCTGCCGCCGCTTTCGAGCAGGAACTCGTGCAGCCGGTCGACGGCGGTCGCCGTCGCCAGGCGCTCCCACGCCGCCAGCCGGCCGTCGGTGCCCGCCGGGTCGGCGGCGGCGAGGGCGCACAGGACGGCCTCGGCGTCCCACCACGCGGGGCCGGTCAGGACGTCCGACCAGAGCGCGTCCAGGAGCTCGCGCAGGTACGGCGCCTCGGGCCAGGCGCACCAGCCCGCCTGGGCCAGCTTGAGGCAGAACGGCTCCAGGTCGGGGAGGGTGAGCTCGCCGGTGAGGAGGAGCTGAAGGATCCGGGGCGTGAAGTACCGCAGGTCGACCGAGGAGCCGACGGTGTTCAGCACCGACGCGGCGTACCGCGACAGGTCCTCGGGCCCGAGCCGCTCCCGGGGCGTGCGGAGCAGGGCGTCGAGCACGGCCGGCGGAGTGCAGCAGGGGCAGGCGTCGATCACGGTGGGTCGCGGCGCGGCCGCGAAGGCGTCGGACAGGCCGTCGACGAGGTTCTGAAGTGCCATGGTGGGGCCATTCAACACGGGTCGCGGGCACACGTCCCCGGGTCCGGTCGACCTGCGCCCCCGGGTCCCTGTCCGGGACCGGGACCGGGACCGGGAAATTCACCCCTGTGCGGGGAATCGCAGCGATCACCGGGTGGTTGGGCCAAGGCGACGAGCCAGTACGGACATCGCGGTACTCGCAGACGAGGGGCTTCCCATGAAGATCGGCATCATCGGCGCGGGCAACATCGGCGGCAACCTGACCCGGCGGCTGACCGCGCTGGGGCACGACGTCTCGGTGGCCAACTCGCGCGGCCCGGAGACGTTGAAGGGCCTGGTCGAGGAGACCGGCGCGACGGCGGTGACGGTCCCCGAGGCGGCGCGCGGCGCCCAGGTCGTGGTCGTGACCGTCCCGCTGAAGAACGTGCCGGACCTGCCCGCCGGGCTGTTCGACGGGGCCGCCGAGGGCGTGGCCGTGATCGACACCGGCAACTACTACCCGAAGGAGCGCGACGGCCGGATCGACGCGATCGAGGACGGCGGCATCACCGAGAGCCGGTGGACGGAGCAGCACCTGGGGCACCCGGTGGTGAAGGTGTTCAACGGCACCTACGCGCAGGACCTGCTGGAGCGGCCGCTGCCGGCCGGCGACCCGGAGCGGATCGCCGTGCCGGTGGCGGGTGACGACGAGGCGGCGAAGCGGGTCGTCCGGGCGCTGGTCGACGAGCTGGGCTTCGACACGGTGGACGCGGGCGGCATCGACGACTCCTGGCGCCAGCAGCCGGCCACGCCGGTGTACGGGCTGCGCGCCGGGGTCGAGGCCGTGACCCGGGCGCTCGCGGAGGCGTCCCCGGAGCGCCCGGCGGCCCACCGGGCCTGAGCCCGGTGCCGGTGCCCCAGGGCTTGAACGCAGGCTCCGGGGCACGGGCACCAGCACCTGCGCCGGGCGCCGGGAGCGGCCTCAGGCGAGCCGGCGCGCCCCCTCGGCCGGAACGGCGGTGAGGGTTCGCGGCTCGGCGTACCCCGCGGCGCGGAAGGCCGCGGTGACCTCGGCGGCGACGCGCCCCGCCTCGGCCGCGTCGACGAGGGCGATGACGGAGCCGCCGAAGCCGCCGCCGGTCATCCGGGCGCCGTGGGCGCCGGCGGCCAGGGCTGCTTCGACGGCGAGGTCGGTCTCCGGGCAGGACACCCGGTAGTCGTCGCGCAGCGAGGCGTGTCCGGCGGTGAGGACCGGGCCGAGCGCGGCCGGGTCCCCGGCGTCCAGGTGGGCGACGGCTTCCTCCACCCGAGCGTTCTCGGTGACGACGTGGCGCACCAACGGGCCTAGCTCCGTGGGGAGTTGTGCGAGCGCGTCGGCGAGTGCGGACGGCTGCAGGGAGCGCAGTGCGGGCAGCCCGAGCATGGCGGCGGCCCGTTCGCAGCCGGCCCGCAGGGCCGCGTACGCGCCGTCCCCGAGGTCGTGTTTGACCCGGGTGTCCAGGACCAGCAGCGCGAGGCCCGCACCGGCGAGGTCGACCGGCACCTGGCGTGCCGTCAGGTCCCGGCTGTCCAGGAACAGCGCGGCGCCGGGGCGGCAGCACATCGAGGCCATCTGGTCCATGATCCCGCACGGCACGCCGACGAAGGCGTTCTCGGCCCGCTGGGCGAGCAGGGCGAGGTCGGGTGCGGTGAGGCCGAGTCCGTACAGGTCGGCGTAGGCGGTGGCGACGACGCACTCCAGGGCCGCCGAGGAGGAGAGTCCGGCGCCGCCGGGGACGTCGCTGTCCAGCCGGATGTCGGCGCCGCCGACCTGGTGTCCGGCCTCGCGCAGCGCCCACACCACTCCGGCGGGGTAGCCGGCCCAGCCGGGCACCGCGCCGGGCGCGAGGTCGGCGATTCGCAGTTCGGTGACCGGCCCGCCGCCCTGGGCGGACCAGAGCCGCAGCCGTCCGTCGTCCCGGCGGGCCGCCCGGGCGCGGACGGTCTGCGGGAGGGCGATCGGCAGCACGAACCCGAGGTTGTAGTCGGTGTGTTCGCCGATCAGGTTCACCCGGCCGGGGGCGGCCCACTCCCCTTCGGCGGGGCGGCCGTAGAGCGCGGTGAAGGTTTTCACGGGGCGACCTCCCGCAGCCGCCGGGCCGCGGCCTCGGGGGTGACGTCGTTGACGAAGGCGTCCATGCCGGATTCCACGCCGGCCAGGTACTTGAGTTTGTCGGCGGTGCGCCGGATGGTGAACAGCTCCAGGTGCAGGGCGAGTTCGGCGTGCTGCCCGGCGGGCGCCTGGTGCCAGGCGGAGATGTACGGGGTGCGGCCTGCGGGGAAGAGCCGGTCGAAGCGGCGCAGCAACTCCAGGTAGATCGCCGGGAATTCGGCGCGCTGCGGTTCGTCGAGGGCGGTCAGGTCGGGGACCCGGCGGTGCGGGTACAGGTGCACCTCGTAGGGCCAGCGGGCGGCGAAGGGCACGAAGGCCGTCCAGTGGGTGCCGGCGAGGACGGTCCGCTCGCCGTGGGCGCGTTCGGCGGCGAGCAGGTCCTCGAAGAGGTTGCGGCCGGTGGCGGCGCGGTGGTCGGCGGCCCGGACGGCCGTCCGGGCGGTGCGCGGGGTGGTGAAGGGGAAGGCGTAGATCTGGCCGTGCGGGTGGGCGAGGGTGACGCCGATCTCGGCGCCCCGGTTCTCGAAGCAATAGACCTGTTCGACGCCCGGCAGGGCTGAGAGTTCGGCGGTGCGGTCGGTCCAGGCGTCGAGGACGAGGCGGGCCCGTTCGGGGGTGAGGTCGGCGAAGGAGGCGTCGTGGTCGGCGGTGAAGCAGACCACCTCGCAGCGGCCGGCGCCGGGGCCCGCGGTCCACAGGCCGTCGGCGTCCCGGGAGGGGTCGGCCGGCGGGCCTGCGAGCGAGGGGAAGCGGTTCTCGAAGACGGCCACCTGGTAGTCCTCGGCCGGGATCTCGCTGAGCCGCCCGTCCCGGGACGGGCAGAGCGGGCACTCCTCGGCGGGCGGCTGGTAGGTGCGGGCCTGGCGGTGGGCGGCGATGGTGACCCGGTCGCCGGTGACGGGGTCGAGCCGGACCTGGGAGCCGGGGACCTGCGGGTCCAGCGGGCGCCGGTCGGCGGCGTTCCGGGGGGCGGCGGTGCCGCGGTCGTAGTAGATCAGCTGCCGACCGTCCGCGAGTTCGGTCACGGTCCTGCCGGTGGGCTGGGTCAGGGTTGTCCCCGCCATGGCCTTCTTCCTCCGAGTGAAGCCATTGGAATCAACAGAAAGCTACAATCTCAAACACTATCCACCAGCACCACTGGCCGGCAGTGGTCGAAGGAAGCCTCCCGACGGCTGACAGCGCGCGGTTGGTCTCCGCCTCGGCCGGGTTGGGCGTGGTCGGCCCGGCCCCGGGGGAGAGGCCGTGGCAGCTGGTCGGCGAGCTGATCGTCGCCCCGGCCGCCGCCCAGCCGCCGCCGTCACCCAGCCCCGGCCGTCACCCAGCCCCGGCCGTCGCCTGACTTCCGGCCGCCGTCGCGCCGTCGGCCGCCACCTGCCCACCGGCCGCCGCCCCGCCGTCGCCCGCCAGCTGACGGCCGGGCAGCGGCCACCCGCTGCTCCCCCGCACCACCAGCTCGGTCGCCAGCTCCGCCCCGGCCGACGGCACCGCCCCGTCCCGCACCTGGCCGAGCAGCCGGTCCACCAGCGCGGCGGCGATCGCCCGCAGCGGCAGCCGGACGGAGGTCAGCGCAGGGTGCAGGTGGCGGCAGAGCGGCGTGTCGTGGAAGCCGGTCACGGCCACCCCGCCGGGCCCGACCACCAGCCCCTCCGCCCGGACCGCCTCGTACACGTCCAGCGCCAGCAGGTCGCTGCCCGCCGCGAAGGCGGTCGGCCGCTCGGGCCCGCGCAGCAGCGCCCGGACGGCGGTGACCGCCGGCCCGGACCCGCCCGGGCCCGCAGCCGCCGCCCCGGCCGTCCCCGGCGCGGGGAGCGCCACCGCGGACAGCCCCAGCCGCCGGGCCTCGGCGAGGAAGCCCGCCCGCCGGGCCGCCATCCAGGGCAGGTCCTCGGCGGCCCCGAGGTAGCCGATCCGGCGGTGGCCGAGCTCCGCGAGGTGGCGCACCACCGCGGCCGTCGCGGCGTCGTTGGCGATGTCCACCCAGTGCTGCGGCTGCCCCGGTCCGGTGCGGCCGAAGCTGACGAAGGGGACGCCGAGCCGGGCGACGTGCGCGATCCGGGCGTCCTCGGCGAGCACGTCCGCCAGCACCAGGCCGTCCACCTGACGGGCCGCCACCAGTTCGTCGATCGCGGCCGCCGGGTCGCCCGCCGGCGGGGCGGGCCGGAACAGCAGCACCCGCTGGCCCTCGGCCCCGGCCGCGTCGACCAGGGCCTCCAGGAAGCCGGCCATCAGCGGGTTGGGGTCGAGCGGGTCGTCCACCGGGGCGAGGTAGCCGAGGGTGCGCCGGGCACCGCTGCGCAGGGAACGCGCCGACTGGTCGGGCTGGTACCCGAGTTCGCGGATCGCGGCGGTGACCCGGTCCAGGGTCTCGGGGCGGACCCGCTGCGGGGCGTTGAGCGCGTTGGAGACGGTCTGCCGGGAGACCCCGGCCGCGCGGGCGACCTCCTCGATCGTGCTGGCGCCGCGGCGCGGCCGCTGCGGTCCCTCGGGCATGCGTCCCCTCCCAACTGGTACGGCGGGCCCGGCCGGGCACGGTCAGCGGCGGCGCAGGGTGAGCAGCCCGCCGCGCGGTACGGGGACCGGCTCCGACCGGTCCAGTGCGACCTCGCCCTGCCGGACGATACGCCCCCGGGCGTCCTGCACCGTCATCGCGGCCGTGCCGCTGCCGCCGGTGAGCCTGACGTCCGGGTCGGCGTCGGCGTTGGCGACCAGCAGGGTGCGCCAGTCGTCGCCGGAGGCATCCACCGGCAGTGCGGCGTAGCGGGCCACCGCGACGGTGTCGGCTCCGCGCGCGGTGACCATCGGGTAGCCGAGGTCGGGGCGGGCCGGGAGCAGCTCGCCGAGTTGCAGGGTGGCGGTGTGCTCGCGGACGACGCCGAGCCAGAAGGCGATCGCCTCGCGCTGTCCGTCGTCCTGCGCGGCGAGGTCGACGGAGATCTGCGGGACGGAGAACAGCACGTTGATCAGGTGGCAGGCGATCTGCTCCGGCGGCTCGGCCGGGTGCCACATCAGCATGTCGGCGTGGACCGGGACGGGCCCGGCGGCGAGCCGCACGTCGACGGTGCGCTGCCGGTTCTCCTGCGGGCTGAGCGGGCAGTCGGTGGCGCGGATCATCGTGACGTACGGCCACAGGCGCGGGCTGACGTACGGCTGGCGGTGCTCGATCATCGCCTCGGGGTTCGCGGCGGTGATCCGGCGGCGGATCCCGGCGAGCAGCCGTTCGACGCCCTCGTCGACGCCCGCGCAGTCCGCCTCGGGGCCGGGCGCCGGGGCGTCGGCGCGCGCGAACCAGTCGACGAAGTCGACCTTGAGCCCGTCCATGCCCCACTCCTCGACGGCGCGCACGAGCCGGTCGGTGAGGAAGTCGCGGACCTCGGGGTAGCGCGGGTCGGCGACGACCGCGCCCATGTGGGCGGCGTCGGCGAGCGCGTGGTGGCCGATCTTCCGGTACGCGGCGCTGTCCTTGCCGATGAACGGCAGTGCGTACCAGAGCAGGTAGCGCACCCCGAGGTCGTGGACGCGCCGCACGTGGGCGGCGGTGTCGGGCAGCGAGACCGGCTCCCAGTCGCCGCAGTGGGCGTAGCCGCGGGTGCGGTCGGCGGTCATCCAGCCGTCGTCCACGATGATCACGTCCAGGCCGAGTTCCTTGCCGAGCGCGGCCTGGGTCTCGACGCCCTCGGGCGAGACGTCCTGGTGCATGGAGTACCAGGTGGAGTACGCGGGGCGGCGGGCGGCCTCGGGGATGTCGGCCGTGTGGTCGGCGCCCCACCAGGCGGTGAGGTCGGCCAGGCAGCGGGCGTAGTGCCGGCGCGAGGTGTCGATCCGGACGGTCAGGCCCTCGGGGGCCTGGGCCCAGAACCGGAACTCGCCGGTCTCCTCGACGACTCCGGCGCCGGCCAGCACGTCCGGGCGCCCGGCGGCGAAGGCGCAGAGCGCGACGTCCCCGGTGCCGACCAGTGCGGCGATCGGCGCGCCGACGGTCAGGCCGGTGCGGCGCGGGGCGCTCCAGGCGGCGGGCAGCCAGCCGGTGCCGCGCGGCTCGGGCGTCCACAGGGCGGTGGCGTCGACGCAGGGGACGCGCCATTCGATCCGGACCTCGCCGGAGTCCTCGGCGGTCACCTCCACCACCCCGTCGGCGACCTCCCGGGCCGTGGCGGCGCCGCTGACCAGCAGGTCCAGCCCCTGGGCGTGGAGCGGGCGCAGGCCTCCGGCCGCGGTGGGGGCGTGCGGTTCCCAGATTTCGGTCGTGCTCTCGGTCATGCTCTCGGTCGTGCTCTCGGTCATGCTCAGCCTTTCGTGGCGCCGGCCAGCAGGCCGGAGATGAACTGCCGCTGGAGGACCAGGAAGAGGACCATCATCGGCAGGGTGGAGAGCGCGGTGCCGGAGAGGATCGCGCCGTAGTCGGTGTTGCTCTTGTTGCCGTGCAGCGTCGCGAGGGCCACCGGAAGGGTCTGCATCTCGGGGCTGCGCAGGGCCACCAGGGGCCAGACGAACTGGTTCCAGGAGCCCAGGAACAGGAAGATCGACAGGGCTGCCAGCACCGGTCGCATGACCGGCACGACGACGCTCCACAGCACCCGGAACTCGCCGGCGCCGTCCACCCGGGCAGCGTCCAGGAGTTCGTCCGGCAGGCTGGTCAACGACTGCCGCATCAGGAAGATGGCGAACGGCACGCAGAGGCCGGGCAGGATGAGCGCCTGGTACGTGTCGAGCAGGCCGAAGTTCATCATCATCTTGAACAGCGGCACCAGCATGACCTGTTCGGGCACCACGAGGGTGGAGAACAGGAGCGCGAACAGCACGGTCCGGCCGCGGAAGCGGAACTTGGCGAAGGCGTAGCCGGCCAGCAGCGCCACGACGAGCGCGCCGAGCGTCTGGATCCCGGCGACCAGCAGCGAGTTGCCGACCACCCGGAGCAGGCCGATCTTGGCCTGGAGGTGGTCGAGGTTCTCGCCCAGGTGGCCGCCGGGCAGCAGTTTCGGCGGCCAGTCGAAGATCTCGGTGTCCTTGCGGGTGGAGGCGACCACCAGCCAGTAGAACGGTCCGATGGACAGTCCGGTGACGGCCGCGAGGGCGAAGGTCAGCGGCCAGCCCCGCAGTCTTTTCAGGTTCACTGGTCGCGCTCTCCCATCAGGCGCATCTGGACCGCGCCGAGCACCGACACCAGGAGGGTGAGCGCGTAGGCGATGGCGGAGGCGTAGCCGAAGTCGAAGTACCGGAAGCCGTTCTGGTACAGGTACATGGAGACGGTGAGGGTGGCGTTGTCCGGGCCGCCGCCGGTCAGCACGTAGGGCTCGTCGAAGAGTTGGAGCGTGCCGATGGTGGACAGGACGACGGTGAACAGCAGTACCGGGCGCAGCGCGGGCACGGTGATGGCGGTGAAGCGGCGGATCGGCCCGGCGCCGTCGACCATCGCGGCCTCGTAGAGCTCCTTGGGGATGCCCTGCAGGCCGGCCAGGTAGATGACGGCGTTGTAGCCGGTGTAGTGCCAGGTGAGCACGAGGACGACGGACATCCGGGCCCAGAACGGATCGCCCAGCCAGTCGACGGCGGGCAGGCCGACGGCGTTCAGCGCCCAGTTGACCGCACCGTCGTCGGTGTTGAGCAGGAAGGCGAAGATCACGCCGGTGGCGACCAGGCCGGTGACGGAGGGCATGAAGACGCCGAGCCGCCACACGGCCCGCCAGCGCACCAGCGCCGAGTTGATGCCGACGGCCATCAGCAGGGCCAGGCCGAGCATCAGCGGGACCTGGATGACGAGGATCTCGGCGGTGTTGCGCAGGGCCGTCCAGAACAGCGGATCGTCCAGCAGGCGCTGGTAGTTGGCGAGGCCGGCGCCGTGGGTGGCGGCGCCCGAGCCGGTGGTGAAGGACAGCAGCAGCGAGTCGACCACCGGGTAGGCCTTGAACACGCCGAAGGTGATCAGGGCGGGGGCGAGCAGGAGGTAGGGCACGGCCCTGCGGCGGGCCCGGGCCCTGCGGTGGGACCGCCCGGCGGCGGTGACCGCCACCGGTTCGCGCAGCGCGGCGGGTCGGGTGGTGGTGGTCATGCGATGCTGCGTCCGGTCTGCTGGGCGAGCTGCTTGGCGGCGTCCTGGAGGACGGCGGCCGGGTCTCCGCCCTTGAGGAAGACCTTGGTCTGCGCGTCGCTGGCGAGCTTGAGGGCGCGGGCGTAGTCGCCGGAGTAGTTGGTGGAGCCGCCGCCGTCGAGGGCCAGTTCGGTGAAGGTCTTCAGGACGGGCTGGTCACCGTAGAAGGCGCTGGGCTTGGCGTACATCGGGTCGGTGTACGCCGCGGTGAGGGCGGGGAAGACGCCGCCGGCGGTGAACATGCTGTTCACCGAGGCGGTGCGGGTGAGCGCGTACTCGACGAACTTCCAGGCCGCGCGGCGGCGCGGGCTGGAGGCGGCGACGGCGAGGTGGGTGGAGTTGACCAGCGCGGTGCGCCTGCCACCGGGGGTGACCGCCGGGGGCTTGGCGAGCCGCCAGTTGCCGCTCTGGTCGGCGAACTTCTTCTCCAGGTAGTGCGCGGCCCAGGCGGGCATCGGCGCGACGGCGATCTTGCCGGCCTTCATCAGGTTGCCCCAGCCCTGGTCGCCGGGGGCGTCGGCGATCAGCCCGGCGTCCTCCAGGTGCTTGACGGTGGTCATTGCCCGTACGTCCTCGGCCGAGCCGAGGGTGATCTTCCCCTGGAGGTCGAAGTAGAAGGCGCCCTGGAGCTGCATCAGGGACTGCAGGAAGTCGAGGTCGGGGCTGGGGTTGGCGGCCTTGTTGAGGCCGATCAGGGAGACGCCGGGGTTGGCGGCCTTGAAGCGGTCGGCGACGGCGATCAGGTCGTCCCAGGTGGCGAGGGCTTCGGGGTCGATGCCCGCCTTGTCGAAGTAGTCCTTGCGGTAGAAGAAGCCGAGCGGGTTGACCTCCCAGGGCAGCGCGTAGGCGTGCCCGTCCTTGCCGGTGACGACCGGCCACAGGCCCTTGGCGAACTTGTCCTTGTGGGCGTCGGCGCCGAACTCGGAGAGGTTGGCGAGGCCCCCGGGGAACTTCTCCATGTACCCGGGCAGGTAGTCGCAGCCGATGTGCAGGACGTCGCCGAGGCCCTGGCCGCCGGCCGCCATACCGACGGTGATCTTGTCCCAGATGGCGGGTTCGCCGATGTCCTGGACGTCGACCTTGATCCCGGGGTTGTCCTGCTCGAAGGCCGGGACGACGCCGCGCAGGGCCTCGGCGGCGGTGGCCCAGGACCAGACGGTGACGGTGCCGCTGTCGGCGTCCCCGCCGGAGGCGCCGCCCGAGCCGGAGCCGCCGCCACAGGCCGCGAGGGTGCCGCCGGCGGTGAGGGCCAGCAGGCCCGCTCCGGAGGCGCGGAGCAGATCGCGTCGAGAAAGGTGTGACATTGCATTCCTTTCGGTGGGGCGGCACTGGAAGGCAGAGGGAAGGGAGGGGTGGCGCTCATCGTGACGCTTGTTCGGTGTTTTGAACGTTCAAACACACAAAACAAACCAGAACCAAACAGGTTCCAACGAGCGGGTCACAGCAAACGCCCGCCCTCCCCGTGCCGTCAAGACCTGGGCACGGGAAGGACGGGCTCCGCAACCGTTCCGTTATCGATCACCGAGGCCGGGTCTCGGCGACAGAGGGCCCCGCCGACGACGAGATGACGACGTAACAGCGAGCGGCGAACTCTCCGACACCTGAACGCACATGCGCGGGAAGTCGGCCAGGCCGACTTCCCGCGCACCGTCAAAGCTTCTCAGCGGCCGACCTCCCGTGCCCGGAAGTCCTCGACCGTCTCCCGCCGGATCAGCAGCCGCGCCCGGCCGTCGCGAACCGCCACCACCGCCGGACGGCCGACCAGGTTGTACCCGGAGGCCATCGACAGCTGGTACGCACCGGCCGCGGGCACGGCCAGCAGGTCGCCGGGACGCAGGTCGGCGGGCAGCACCGCATCGCGTACCAGCACGTCGCCGGCCTCGCAGTGCCGGCCGACCACGTCCACCCGGGCCTCCCCCGCCTCCGAGCGGCGGCCCACCAGCCGGACGCTGTACGACGATCCGTACAGGGCGGGGCGCGGGTTGTCGCCCATCCCGCCGTCCACCGCGGCGAAGCAGCGGCCGTCGGTGCCGTGCTTGACCGACAGCACCCGGTACACCGCGACCGCCGCCGGGCCGGCGATCGCGCGGCCGGGCTCCACCACCAGGCGTGGCACCTCCAGCCCGGCCTCGGCGCAGCGCACCGCCAGCCGGTCGGTCACCCGGACGGCGAACTCGGCGGCGTCCAACTCCTCGTCCCCGGGCAGGTAGCGGATGCCGTGGCCGCCGCCGAGGTCCAGTTCGGGCAGCTCCACGCCGTGCCGCTCCCGCACCTGCGCGAGCAGCCGCACCAACGTGTCCACCGCCCGTAGGTACGGCTCCGCGTCGGCGATCTGCGAGCCCAGGTGGCAGTGCAGACCGGCGAGTTCGAGTCCGGGCTGGTCGAGGACCCGGGCGATCGCGTCGGCCGCGTCACCGCCCTCGATCGGGAAGCCGAACTTCTGCCCGCCGACGCCCGTGCGCACCGCCGCGTGGTGCCCGGCCGCGATCCCCGGGACGACCCGGACCAACACCTTCTGCGGGGTGTCGGCCGCCACCAGCGCGGCCAGCCGGGCGATCTCGGCCGGCCCGTCGATGACGATCCGCCCGACCCGCAGCCGACGGGCCAGCCGCAGCTCGTCCGGGGACTTCGCGTTGCCGTGCAGCAGGATCCGCTGCGCCGGGAAGCCCGCCGAGACCGCCAGCCACAGCTCGCCGGACGAGCAGACGTCCAGGCCCAGGCCCTCGTCGGCCACCCAGTCGGCCATCGCGCTGCACAGGAAGGCCTTGGCCGCGTACAGCACCTCGGCGTGCGGCAGCGCCCGCCGGTAGGCCCGGGCACGGGCCCTGACCTCGCCCTCGTCCAGCACGTACAGCGGGGTGCCGAACCGCTCGGCGGCCTCGGCCAGCCCGACCCCGCCGAGCAGCACGTCGGATCCCCGGCCGGGCCGCGCCGAAGCCGGCCAGGGGCTGCCGAGCGTGTCGGCCGGGGCGGTCGCCGGGGACGGGACGGGCGGGGACGGGACGGTCGGGGCTGTGAGCTGGGTCATGGCGGCTGCTCCTACGAAAGGGTCGTGCGGGGTGGGTCGCGGTCCTCGGTTCAGTCCTCGTAGTGCATCGCGAAGCGGCAGTGCGCCGGGCGGGTGCGGAGGCGGTCGCGCTCGGCCGCCGGGGCCGGTTCCGGCGGCTCGGGGCGGTCCGTGCGCCCGGTGGCGGACACCAGGCGGACAACGGGCTCCAGCGGCCGGTCGACATCGATGACGAGGGTGGCGGTGGTCACGGCGGGGTCCTTTCGGGTGGTGGGCCGTACGACCGGAGACTCGGTCAGTACGGCCGGGCCCCTCCAGTGGAGACCCTCCGCACACCGACCGCATCCCTCCTTGACGCAGGACCTACGCCCCCGCCGCCGACCTTGACGCCCTCCTGACAGCCCCGCACCGACCGCGTCAGGGTGGTGTCAAGGACGGCCGTTCCGGCGCCAAGCCCGTGTCAAGAACGGCATGGCCCGCGGGTCCCCAGTGGTGGGCTGGCCGCCGTCCCCGCCGTCCCCGAACCGCCGCCCACCCGACCGGGCGGCCCGGAAGGTCCCCCGAGACGATGCGCCGTTCGGCTCTCACCACACCGGACACCACCCCCGACCAGCAGAACTGGTTCCGCCGCCCGGAGCGGAGCCCGGCGCCGGCACCCGAGCCGCCGCCGAGCCACCGGCCCACGTCACCGGGAGGCCGACGCCGGCTCATCACCCGCCGCCAGCTGGCCGAGGCCCTGCCCGCCGCCGTCCGCAAGCTCCACCCGCGCACCATGGCACGCAACCCGGTCATGCTGGTGGTCGAGACCGGCTCCGCACTCACCACCATCAGCGCCGTCCTCCACCCCGGCGTCTTCGCCTGGGTCATCTCCTTCTGGCTCTGGCTGACCGTCCTGTTCGCCAATCTGGCCGAGGCCGTCGCCGAGGCCCGCGGCAAGGCCCAGGCCGATTCCCTGCGCCGCGCCCAGGCCGGCACCACCGCGCGCCGCCTGCTGCACTGGCGGGTCGGCACCCGCGACCGCCGCCACGAGACCATCCCCGCCGAGCAGTTGCTGCTGCACGACATCGTGCTGGTGCCGGCCGGCGAGGTGATCCCGCAGGACGGCGAGGTGGTCGA
>NZ_JBEZIQ010000052.1:0-72514 GCF_040651155.1 Kitasatospora sp. NPDC048545 | reverse complement strand
ACCCGGCCGGCGGCCAGCCCGAAACCGGCCACCGACAGCACCGCGACATCCAACAGCGGTGCCAGCAGGGCGCTTTGGGACGGTCGGCCGCGGGAGGTCACGTGGCCGGCGGCAGGTGACGGGCCGCCACCAGATCGGCGAGGTCGCGCAACCGGGTGAAGTAGGTGGCGCAGTACTCCTCGTCCAGCCTGGGCACGACCGCGCGCAGGTCGGCGACGCGCGCCCACAGGGCGGCGACGCCCTCTCCGTCGAGGCCGCCCTCCAGCTCGCGCTGGACGAGGGCGGCGACGTCGGTGTCCAGGAGGACCAGGTCCGTGCCGTCGATGTCCGCACCGCGGAAACTCGCCGGGAACGGGGCGCTCCCGTGCTCCTCCCACAGGCGGACGAGGCGCTCCTGAGGCCCCTCTCCCGCGCCGCCTGCCTCCACCGCCGGGCCCAGCAGCGCGGCGACGGTGTCGAAGACGGCACGCACCAGGTCGACGGCCCTGAGCGGGTTGACGGCGGCGCTGGTCGTGGCGCCCCGCGCGATCCGCTCGCGCAGCCGCAGGCCGCGCTCCAACTCGCCCGCCAGGTAGGCCGAGACGAGCCCGGCGTCGGCGGCCCGCCGGACCAGCTCGTCCAGCGGGGCGTCGTCGTCAGCCAGCCGCCCGGCGAGGACCTGCTCCACGGCGGACAGGGCGTGCGTGACGGCGACGGTGGCGAACTCGTACCGGTAGTAGGAGTGGCGGATCAGCTCGCGGGAGGTCTCCAGCGCGCTCATCACGGACATCGACGCGCCCTCGGGCAGCACCAGGTCCGCGACCAGGGGGTGCATGCCCGCGTAGTCGGGCACGACGGTGCGGACGCGCACGTCCGGTACGGGAGTGTCCATCCCCGCAGTGTCCTCGCCCGCGGGCCGCCGGTGCCAGCGGTTTCGCCCAGGAACCCCGGCGGTCCGGCAGCCGGATCAGCCGGTCACCGGCGTTCCGTACGGGTCCGTCCGCTCAGGCGGGCTGCCACAGTTCGATCCGGTTGCCCTCGGGATCGGTCACCCAGCCGAACCGGCCCACGCCCGCCATGTCCTGCGTCTGCCCGGCCACGTCCGCGCCCCTGGCGCGCAGCTGCGCGAGCATCGCGTCCAGGTCGCGGACCCGGAAGTTGAGCATGCTCTGCTGCGCGCGGGAGCCGAAGTAGTCCGTCCCGGACTCGAACGCCGCGAACACCGTCGGCCCGCTCTCCTGGCGCCACAGCCCGTGCTCGTCCGTGTCCAGCCCCAGGCAGTCGCGGTACCAGGCGCCCAGGGCCGCCGGATCGGAGGCCCGCAGGAAGTACCCGCCGATTCCAAGCACTCGTTCCATGCCGCCCCATCCTGCCGGCACACCGCCCGGACGGCGCCCCGGACGGCGCTCGGGACAGTGCTCCGGACGGGCCTGGCAGAGTGTCAGGGGCCTGATATAACGTAAAGTGCGAACAGTCGACGACCGGGGGCGGACGAGGGGCACGATCACCATGACCGACCACAACGACATCCACGACCGCCTCGGCCACGCCATCAAACGCGCCGAACAGGCCCTCATCGCCGAGAAGACCCGCGTGCTGCGCACCGTCGACCTGACGGTGCCCCAGTACGTCACCCTGCTCCTCCTCCAGCAGGGCGCCGGCAGCTCCGGCGCCCAGCTCGCCCGCGCGTGCATGGTCACGCCGCAGACCATGACCACGATCCTGGCCAACCTGGAGACCAAGGGGCTGATCACCCGCGAGACCTCCAGCGTCCACCAGAAGGTCCTGGTGGCCAGGCTCACCCGCACCGGCCGCACGCTGACGAAGAAGGCCGACGCCCTGGCCCGCGGAGTCGAACAACGCCTCGCCGACGCCCTCGACCCGGCCGAACAGGCCCAGCTGCGCGCACTCCTGGAACGCGCCACGGCCGCCCTGCGCGGCACCGGCTGAACGGCACCTGCCCAACGGCACGGCCCTTGCGCGCCGGCCGACACCCTACGGAGTCCCGATGACCGACCGCCCCGCCGCCTTCACCCCCGCCCCCGGCACCGTCCTGGTGCTGGTGGACCTCCAGCACTGGATCGTCGCCCGCCCCGCAGCCCCGCTCACCGGTGCCGCCGTGGTCCGCGCCGCAGCCCGGCTCAAGAACGCCTTCGAAGCCGCCGGCCGCCCCGTGGTCCTGGTCCGCCACCTCCTCGGCGACGGCAGTGACGGCGGCCCCGACTCCGACCGCACCCGCTTCGAACCCGAGGTCGACGCCCGCCCCGGCAACGAGGTCGTCACCAAACACCGCATCGACGCCTTCGAAGGCACCGACCTCGCCGAACGCCTGCGCCGCCTCGGCGCCACCGCCCTCGTCGTCGCGGGCATCACCACCGAGTACGGCGTCGGCGAGACCGTCCGTACCGCCGCCGCCCTCGGCTACCCCACCACCGTCGTCGAGGACGCCGTCACCGCCCTCTCCACCCCCGCGCACACCGCCGCCCTCCAGGCCTTCCGCGACCTGGGCGTCACCGTCACCGCCGCCGAAGCCCTCCTCGCCACCCCGGCCTGACGGGCCCACCGGGCGGCCCCGGGGAGGATGGACGGCACCGGCCGGGTCACCCGGACGGGCAGAGTTGCTCGCGCACCCACTCGACCGGGGGATTGGTGCGCGCCCGGCCCGCCACGAAGACCGTCGGCACCGTCTCGTTGCCGTCGTTCACCGCCCGCACCGCCGCCGCCCCCTCCGGGTCACGCCAGATGTCGACCCAGTGCAGCCGACGGGCATCGCGCCCCAACCGCAGCCGCAGCCGCAGACAGTACGTACAGCCCGGCCGCCAGAAGACCACCGGCCGGCCGTCGGCCGCGGCGCGGCGCTGCGCCTCCGAGGTGCTGAGCGACCTCGGGAAGACCAGCGGCGAGTTCATCGCGGCGGCCACCGCGAACGCCAGCAGGAACGCGGCCGCCGCCACGGGGCTGCCCTGGGCGGCCGTCGAGGCCGCGACGGCCACGCCGCACAGCGCGAACAGTACCGACAGGATCCAAGGGCGCATCATGAGTGCGCACGCTACCGGCGCTTCGCACCCGGACACCAGGCCGGACCGGTGCGGTTGGGGGCGCCTGCCGGCGGGAGCGGAAAGTCGCCGGGGCCGACTTGTCATGCGGGGTGTTCGGGGGTGGTGAGGTGGTGGCCGTCGTGGGCGCGGATGCGGGGAGGGCCGGGGCGTCAGGGCGTCGAGAACGCGGACGGCGTAGACCTCGCCCATGCGGCGGTCGGCGAAGCGGTCGATCCCGGCAGTCGTCGAAGAGGAACGCCGCCGCCCCGGGGCCGGGACGGCGGCACACAGGTGGCTTCAGCGCGCGTCGAATTCGCCGGTGTTGAGGGCGGCGATGAAGGATCGCCAAGCGTGGGAGGGGAAGACAAGCGCCGGGCCGCTCGGGTCCTTGGAGTCACGGACCGGGACGATGCCGGTGAAGCCGTCTGCCACCTCGACGCACTGGCCGCCTTGTCCACTGTGCGTGCTCTTGCGCCAGTGAGCGCCGGAAAGGTCAAGGTGCACTGTCAAATTCACGGCGCGGCGGCGGCGGGACAACGGCGGCGGGGGCGGGGGCGGGGTGAAGAACGTCGAGCCGGGGCATGAACGGACCCCCCGGAACGGGGGCGGCGACCAGGTGCGCGCTCACGTCGCACTGTTCCAGGGGCGCCCCGGCCGCCAGATTCGCGCCCAGGCCGACGGCCGCTCGCGCCTGAGGACGATGTCACCGCCGCACCCTCCCCCGGGGAGGGGAGGCCCGCTTCCGGTCGACGGCCCGCAGTGGACGGTCCAACTTGCCTGTTCCGGTGGTGGATTGGGGATCTCGCGGCCCACAACCTCCGGGGCCGGGCGCACCCGGCTCGCGGTGCAGAGCGACCTGGGCACCGAGCTGATCTCGGACATCGAGGAAGGCTGATCCGGCCCCCGCGCACGGGGCCCCGGGATCCTCAGGCCAGGGCGGCGGCGAGGCGTGCGGGCAGGGTGGCGTACGGGCGGCAGTCGACCACGGGCAGGGCGTGGGCGGCGGCCTGGGCGGCGAGCCAGGCGGAGTAGCGCGCGCTGACGGCGGCGCGTTCGGGCTGCGGGCCGCCGTCCGGCTCGCGGTCGGCGTAGTTGGCGGCGATGCGCTGCGGGTCGCCCTCGTGGAGGAAGACCGCCCGTACCCGGCGCCCCCGGCCGGTGGCCTCGGCGGCGGCGCGGGCGGCGGCGGCCGGGGTGAGGTAGTCGCCTTCGACGACGGCGGGCACGTCGACGGTGAGGCGGTTGCGCACGACGCCGAGCAGGGCCTCGTCCAGGGCGTGGGCGGTGGCGATCTGCAGCTCCAAGGCGCGGTCGGCGGGGAGGGCGTCGGGCGCGTCCCGGTCCGGGGCGCAGAAGTGGTGCAGGCCGGGGTGGGTGGCCGGGGTGGTGGCGGCCTGCAGGGCGGCGACCACGTCGTCGAACTCCACGGTGAACGCCCCGTGCCGGGCGGCGAGGTGGGCGGCGGCGCGGCTCTTGCCGATCCCGGAGGCGCCGCCGATCAGCAGGACGTCCCAGGGGCTGTCGTCGGTGTGCATACCGTCACGGTAGGCGGTCGGCGCGGCGGGCTGCCCCGGGGGTGCGGTGGCGGTGGCGGTGGCGGTGGCGGGGGTGCGGGGGCGGGCCGGCTTCCGGGGGTCGGTAAGCGGTCCGGGGTGCCGGTGGGCTCTGCGCGGGTGGGGGAGGCGGCTCGGGGCGCGCCTCCCCGGCCCGGCCCCCGGCGTCGGCAGCCGGCCCAAGGCCCGGTCCGTGGTCCGCCGCCCGCGTTCCCCTGCGGGGCGGCGGAAGCGGACGGGTCCGGTCCCGGGGCGTGCGCCCGGGTGTCAGATGCGGCCGCGGGTGGCGGCGCGGCGGACGGCCCAGGGCAGGACGAACCACAGGGCGGCGAAGATCAGCGCGATGACGCAGGCGATCGGCACCGCCAACGCCGTGCCGAGGACGACGTCGAGGACCAGCAGGACGGCGCCGGTCAGCGCGGAGGCGAGCAGCAGCAGGCCGCCCTGGGCGATGCGGGCGGAGACGTCGACGATCCGGGCCTTGCCGGGGTGGCGGTACAGGGCGCGGTGCAGTGCGACGGGGGTGGCGAGGACGGCCGCGGCGACGACGGTCAGCAGCAGGGTGGCGATGTAGATGTCCTGCTGGTCGTCGGTGAGTTCGGCGAAGCGCGGGGTGAAGGCGATGCCGAGGAGGAAGGCGAAGACGATCTGCACGCCGGTCTGCAGCACCCGCAGTTCCTGCAGCATCTCCACCAGGCGCCGGTCGGCCCGGACGGCGGGGTTCTCCCACCCGGGCGGGGGAGGGGCGGGGGGCGACGGGGGGTCCGGAGGCGGCGGTGTGCTGGTCATGGGTCACATTGTCGCTGGCGACGGGGGCGGCGGCGGGCGACGGCGGGTGTCGCGTCTGCGGTGCGGGCCCGGTGCGGTCACCGGCCGTCGCCCGGCTCCCCGGCGCCGTCCAGGCGGGTCTGCCAGGCGGTGAGCAGGGTCTGCAGGGCGGCGGCCTCCTCGGGGGCGAGGTGGGCGAGCAGGCGGTGTTCGTTGCGGATGTGGGTGGTGAACGCCTCGTCGATCAGGCGCAGGCCGGCGTCGGTGAGGGCGACGACGCGCCCGCGCCGGTCGTCCTCGGCGGTGCGGCGGGTGACCAGTCCGGCGCGTTCCAGGCGGTCGATCCGCTTGGTCATGGCGCCGGTGGTCACCATGGTGTGCGCGGCGAGCTCGCCGGGGGCCCGCTCGTACGGGGCGCCGGCGCGGCGCAGTGCGGCGAGTGCGTCGAACTCGCCCTCGCTGAGGCCGTAGCGCTGGTAGACGAGGGTGAGTTCGGCGGTCAGGCGGCCGGCGAGGCGGTGCAGGCGGCCGATGACGGCGAGCGGGGAGACGTCGAGGTCGGGGCGTTCGCGCCGCCACTGGGCCTGGATCCGGGCGACGTGGTCGCTGTGACCGGCGGCGGGCTGCTGCTCCGAGTGCTCCATGCGGCCAGTGTAGCGCGAGTAGCTTCCAAGGAAGCTATATTGTCTTCCATGGAAGCCAATGCGCGCTGGGTACTGCCGACCGCCCTCGCCCCGCTCGCCTGGGGCGCCAACTACTACGTCACCCACGCCTACCTGCCCGCCGACCGCCCCCTGTGGGGCGCCGTCCTGCGCGCCCTGCCCGCCGGACTGCTGCTGCTCGCCCTGGCCCGCCGCCGCCCCCACGGCCCCTGGTGGTGGCGCAGCGCCCTGCTCGGCCTGCTCAACACCGCCGTCTTCTTCGTCCTGCTCTACCTCGCCTCCCAGCTGCTGCCCACCAGCGCCGCCGCCACCGTCATGGCCGCCTCCCCGCTCGCCATGCTGCTCACCGCCTGGGCCCTGGCCGGCCCGCGCCCGCACCGCGCCCACCTCGCGGGGGCGGCGGCGGGCCTGGTCGGCGTCGCGCTGACCCTGCTCGGCGGGGGCGGAGGAGGGGGCGGGGGTACGGGTGGCGGGATCGGCTGGACCGGCCTGGCAGCCTCGGCCGGGGCGATGCTCGTCTCCTCCGTCGGGTACGTGCTCGCCGCCCGCTGGCGCGAGGGCGCCGACCCGCTCGCCGCCACCTCCTGGCAGCTCACCGCCGGCGGCCTGATGCTGCTGCCGCTCGCCGTCACCGCCGAGGGCGCGCCCCCGCCCCTGGACACCCCCACCCTGCTCGCCTTCGCCTACACCACCCTGATCGCCACCGCCCTCGCCTTCACCTGCTGGTTCGCCGGACTGCGCCACCTGCCGGCCGGGACGGTGGGCCTGCTCGGACTGCTCAACCCGCTGGCCGGGGTGCTGCTGGGCACCGCGCTGGACGGCGACCCGTTCGGGGTGCGGCAGGGAGTGGGGCTGGCGCTGGTGGCCGCCGGGATCCTCCTCGGACGCCCGCGCGCCCGGGCCGTCGAGCCCGCTCCCGCCGAAGCCGGGCCCGCTCCCGCCGCTCCCGCCGGGCCGCTGCGGGCGCGCTTGCCCGGTGGTCGGGTCGCGTGATCTGCTGGCGCCGGCATCGCGTGCCGGTGGCGGACCGCGTCAGGCATGGAGGTGCGGAACCGAAGGGACCGCCACCCGTGGCCTCCCCCGTCAACGGCCGTACGGCCGCCCTCAGCCTTCAACTCTCCCGCGCGCACCAGGACCTGCGCCGCCGCCTCGCCGACATCCGCGCCAACCTCGGCCGGCCCCGCCCCGACGGCGACACCCTGCTCACCCACTGCCTGGCCTTCTGCACCGCCCTGACCAACCACCACCAGGGCGAGGACGACGGCCTCTTCGCCCGACTCCTGCGCGAACGGCCCGATCTGGCGCCGACCGTCGCCAAACTCGTCGAGGACCACGGCTTCATCTCCGCCATCCTCGCCCGGGTGCGCGAGCTCGCCGAACAGGCCGGCGCAACGGCCGGCCCGGCGCCCGGCGCAACACCCGGCGCGGACCCGGCCGACCTGGAGGCCATCGGCCGCGAACTCGACGGACTGGCCGCCATCATGGACTCCCACTTCGGCTACGAGGAACGCGCCATCGGTGCTGCCCTCGACGCCGGAGTGCCCGACGACGGCTGGTCCGAACCCGTGCTGCGCTTCACCGCGCCGTAGCGCACGCCGACGCCGGACCCGTTGCCCGTTGCCCGGCGCCCGGCGCCCTGGGCCCGGCGCGGGAGAGCGCCTCGCCGGAAACCCGTCGCCGGAAAACCCGTCGCGCCCGGCGACCCGGCGTCCCTACACTCGCACGCAGCCGCGCTCCGACGCGCGGCCCACCGTGCCGACGGACGAGACGAGAGAGGGGGCGAGCGGCCGTGCCGAAGCAGAGCGCCGCCGCCCCCTCTCCCGCCTCCCGGTACGAGGTGATCCTGGTGTCCCCGCCCTCCCGGTGCCCGCTGCGCGGCCGGCACCGGAGCCGTGCTGTCACCGTCTGAACCCGCACCGCCCCGCTGCTCCCGTACGGGCCCGCGGCGGGAACGAACCTGACGATTCGTCACCAAACGTCGGCGTCAGAACACGTTCAGCACACGTCAGCACCGGCCGAATCGCGCGCCCACCCGTAGGAAACCGCCTCGAAAGGCACCCGGGCCATGCGCACCGACACCACCACCGCCACTGCCGCCGTCACCACCGCCACCGATGTGGCCGCCATCGCCGCCGTCCGCAACCTCGGCATCCTCGCCCACGTCGACGCCGGCAAGACCACCGTCACCGAACGGATCCTCTACCTCACCGGCACCACCCACAAGCGCGGCGAGGTCCACGACGGCACCACCGTCACCGACTTCGACCCCCAGGAACGCGACCGCGGCATCACCATCTTCGCCGCCGCCGTCACCTGCGCCTGGGCCGGACACCGCATCAACCTCATCGACACCCCCGGCCACGTCGACTTCGCCGACGAGGTCGAACGCTCGCTGCGCGTCCTGGACGGCGCCGTGGCGGTGTTCGACGCGGTCGCCGGCGTCGAACCGCAGAGCGAGTCCGTCTGGCGCCAGGCCGAACGCCACGGCGTGCCCCGCATCGCCTTCGTCAACAAGCTCGACCGCGCCGGCGCCGACCTGGACACCGCCGTCGACTCCATCCGCGAACGCCTGCACCCGCAGCCGCTGGCCGTCCAACTCCCCATCGGCACCGAGGAGTCGTTCACCGGCGTCATCGACCTGCTGCACCTGCGCGCCCACACCTGGCACGACGACGGCACCCCCGCCGCCGAGGCCCCGGTGCCCGCGCACCTCGCCGACCGCGCCGCACAGCGCCGCCGCGCCCTCGAAGAGGCCGTCGCCGAACTGAACCCCCAAGCCCTGGAGGAGTTCTGCACCCACGGCACCGTCACCGCCGCCACCCTCGCCACCGCCCTGCGCGAACTCACCCGCACCGGCGAGGCCGTGGTCGTGCTGTGCGGCTCCGCCTACCGCAACCGCGGCATCGAACCCCTCCTGGACGCCGCCGTCGCCTACCTGCCCTCCCCGCTCGACGTCCCGCCCGTCCGCTCGGCCGACGGCGCGCAGCAGCGCACCGCCGACCCCGAACAGCCCCTGACCGCCCTGGCGTTCAAGGTCACCGCCGCCCCCACCGGGCGCCTCAGCTACCTGCGCCTGTACGCGGGCACCCTGCACAAGGGAGCGACCGTTCTCGACACCGCCACCGGCCGCCGCGAACGCGTCGCCCGCATCCTGCGCGTGACCGCCGACCGCCACACCGAGACCGACCACGCCCGCGCCGGCGACATCGTCGCCGTCATCGGCCCCAAGGCCGCCCGCGTCGGCGCCACCCTGTGCGACCCCGACCACCCCATCCTCCTGGAGGCCCCCGTGAGCGCCGACCCCGTCGTCACAGTCGCCGTCGAGGCCCGCCGCGCCACCGACACCGACAAGCTCGCCGCCGCCCTGGCCCGCCTGGCCGAGGAGGACCCCTCGCTGCGCCTGGCCACCGACCCCGAGACCGGGCAGCGCACCCTGTCGGGGCTGGGTGAACTGCACCTGGAGGTCGCGGTGGAGAAGGTGCGGCGCGACAGCGGCGTCGAGGCGGTCACCGGACGGCCGACGGTCGCGCTGCGCGAGGCCCTGGTCGAGGGCGTGGCCGGCTTCGTGTACCGGCACGCCAAACAGGACGGCGGCGCGGGCCAGTTCGCGCACCTCGTCCTGGACGTCCGGCCGCTGCCGGACGACAGCGGGGCGGACTTCGCGTTCGCGTCCACCGTCACCGGCGGGCGGGTGCCGCGCGAGTACGTGCAGGCCGTCGAGGCGGGCTGCCGGGACGCCCTCGCCGAGGGTCCGCTCGGCGGCCACCCGGTCACCGGCGTCGCCGTCACCCTCACCGACGGGGCCACCCACCCCAAGGACTCCTCCGAGCTCGCCTTCCGCACCGCCGCCCGCCTCGGGCTGCGCGAGGCACTGCGGGCCTCGCGGATGCGCCTGCTGGAGCCGGTCGCGGAGGTGACGGTCACCGTGCCCGAGGACGCGCTCGGCACCGTCCTCGGCGACCTCGCCGCCCGGCGCGGCCACGTCCGGGCCACCACGGCCGCACCCGGCGCCACCGCGCAGGTGAGCGCACTGGTGCCGCTGGCCGAACTGTTCGGCTACGCGAGCCGCCTGCGCGGCCGCACCCAGGGCCGCGGCACCTTCACCACCCGCCCGGCCGGCTACGCGCCCGCGCCGGTGACCGCGGGCTGAGCCGCAGCCCGGTCCTGCCCGTCCGGTCCTGCCCGCGCGGCAGGACCGGACGGCGGGCCCGCGCCGGGCCTGTCGCGGGCGCCGGGCCGTCACGGTGTCCCGGGCGGCGGGTCCTACAGCGCCCCGGCTTCGGCTGCCGCCCAGGCCGAGGGGAACAGCGGGTGCCAGCCCAGGTCGCGGCGGGCGGCGGCGGTCGACACCTGGCCCTCCCACGGGTCGAACGCCGCCGCCTCGGGCGAACCCCCCGGATGCGTGTGCCCGTTGAGCGCGTGCAGGTCCCAGGCCGTCAGCGGGGCGTCGTCACCGACGTTGTACGCCTGCCCCTCGATGCCGGGCGTCGCCACCGCCCGCCACAGTGCCCGTGCCACGTCCGCGTGGTGCACCACCGCCAGGCGCTGGTGCGCGGGCCAGCCGGCCGCCCACCGCAGCGACTGCGCCAGATGCGGATCGCCCTCCCCGTACACGAACGCCAACCGCGCCACCACCAGCGGGAGTTCGCCGCCCAGTGCGCGCAGTCCCTCCTCCGCCCGGGCCTTGGACGCCGCGTACGCCCCCCACGCCGGGTCCGGCGCCAGGCGGTCGTCCTCCACGGCGGGGCGGCCCAGTCCCCGCCCGTACACCAGGTTCGTACTGGTCTGGACGAACCGGGCCACCCCCGCCTTCGCCGCCTCAAGGCCCAGCGCCACCGCCGCGTCCCGGTTGACCTCCCACGCGGCCTCGTCCGACACCCCGCGCGGCGCCGCCGCCACGTTCAGCACCGCGTCGGCCCCCTCCAGGGCCCGCGCCCGGTCCGCCTCCTCGCGCAGGTCGCCGACCACCACCTGCGCGCCGAGCCCCGCCAGGGCCCGGGCCTTCGCCTCGTCGCGCACCAGCACCCGCACCGAGGAGCCCTGAGCCCCGGCCCACCGCAGCAGCCGCGGCACCAGCCGGCTGCCCACCGCACCGGTTGCGCCCGTCACCAGAATCGTCGCCATCGCCCGTCTCCTCCAGGGAAGTTTCCGTCCTCCGACACCCATCACCCTGCCCGGGCCCCGAGCGCCGCGGCAGAGACCTCCCGAACCAGGGACCGCCGGTCCCTGGCTGCGCCCCGCCCCCCGGGGCCATGCTGGGGGCATGATCGACCGACCGGCACTGGCCGACTTCCTCACCCGGACCCGGGCCCGCCTCACCCCCGCCGACCTCGGCCTGCCGCCCGGGGTGCGCCGCCGCACGCCCGGACTGCGGCGCGAGGAGGTGGCGCACGTGGCGGGACTGTCGGTCGACTACTACGCCCGCCTCGAACAGCGGCGCGGGCCGCAGCCCTCACCGCAGCTGCTCGCCGCGCTGGCACGGGCCCTGCGGCTCAGCGAGGACGAACGCGACCACCTGTTCCGCCTCGCCGGACACGAACCGCCGCGCCGCCACGGCCCGCTCGGGCACGTCCGGCCCGGACTGCTGCTCATCCTGGACCGGCTGCACGACACGCCCGCCCAGGTGGTCACCGACCTCGGCGACGTCCTCGCACAGAACCCGATGGCCGCCGCCGTCTTCGGCGGCACCGCCGCCCTGCCGCCCGAGCGCCGCAACCTGCTGCTGCGCTGGTTCACCGAACCCGGCGCCCGCGCACTCTTCCCGCCCGAGGACCACGACGACCTCGCCCGCGCCCACGTCGCCTCCCTGCGCGCCGCCCGCACCGCCCGCCCCGGGGACCGGCGCGCCACCGAACTGCTGGAACAACTCCTCGCCACCGGAACGGAGTTCACCTCCCACTGGGAGCGCCACGAGGTCGCCCGGCGGCGCAGCGGCCACAAGCGCGTGCTGCACCCGACGGTCGGGCCGCTGGAGCTGGAGTGCGAGGTGCTGGCCGCCGGCGGCGAGGACCAGCTGCTGCTCGTGCACACCGCCGCGCCCGGCAGCGACTCCGCCTCCCGCCTGGACCTGCTGCGCGTCGTCGGCGCCCCGGCCCCCGCCTGAGGGCCTGCCGCGGGCCCCGGCCCCCGGCCCCCGGCCCCCACCGCGCCCGGGGCCGTTGCCCGTAGGCCGGCTCGCAGAGCTGGGTTTCGGGCGGGTCGTGCACGCAGGCGTACGTGGTCCTGCTCTCCGTGGAGCTGCTTCGGCTCGGCCTCGAAGTCGGTGCAGAGCTTCCCGTGCGATCTCTTCGGTGCGGGTCGGCATGGCGTCGGTGAGCGCATCCGGCAGCAGGCCACCGGGCGGATCAACCCGGAAGCCTGGACGCACGGCTCCTCCGAGCGGCGCAAGGCCTGGTTCACCACCGGCTACCGCAGCGGCGACCTCGCCCAGTGCGACACCTTCTCGGCCGCGAAACTCCAGGACCCTTCGTCAGGGGCGGCTGCGGGCACGGGCGGGGGCCGGCTCCACGCTCAGGCCCTTGCGGGTGCGCTGGAGCAGCTGGACCAGCAGCCCCTCCGCCGGGCGCCGCTCGGCCAGCAGCCGGTTGCAGTGCAGGTGGACGTAGCTGCCGAGCAGCCGCTCGCGGTCGGTGGACAGGTCCCCGGCGGCCTCCAGCGCGGACAGCCGCTCGACGGCCCCGGCCAGCGCGCCGCGCCGCTGCGACAGGATCTCCTGCACCGCGCCGCCCAGCAGGTCCGGCCCCTGCGGGCTGCCGAGCAGGGCGCGCAGGCGCCGCTGGCGCACCCGGTAGTCCTCGCCGGCCTGGCGGCGGGCGGAGCCGTAGAACTGCCGGGCCTGGTCGGTGTACCAGTGCAGGCGCTCCCCGGCGTCGAGGCCGAGCCCGGCGAGCAGGTCGTCGGTGCTCACGGCGGCCAGCTCGGTCAGGTCGCCGTCGACGGGGGAGGCGGGGGAGGCGGGGGAGTCCGCTCCGGTCTCGGCGAGCAGCCGCATCACCGCCCGGCTGTCGGCACAGAAGACCTCCTCGCTGACGTCGGTCCCCTGCGAGCCGCCGTAGCGCTCGAGTTCGCGCTCGTAGGTGTCGATGACCAGCCGGGAGAGCAGGCCCTGGTCGGTGAGTTCGGCGGCGAGGCGGGCGACCTCCGGGAGCAGGTGCCGGGTCAGGGCCTCCTGATCACCCTTGAAGCGCAGGCGCAGGTGCGGGTCGGGGTCCGTGTACCGGATGAAGAACCACTGTTGCGCGAGCCCGGAGACCTCGGCCATCTCGCACAGCCGCCGCAGGGGCCCGGCCAGCAGGGCGTTCTCCTGGTCGCGGTCGCCGTAGAACTTGGCGAACAGCCAGTCGCTGCCCGGCAGGCGCACCCGGTCCCGGACGGGTACGGGCGCGGCGGGCTCCGGCTGCGCCACCGCGGGCTCCGGCTGCGGTACGGCCTGCGCGGCCGGCTGCGGGCGCAGGACGAGCGGGGCGACGAGCTCGCTCATGAACACGCCGTCCGTGCCGGGCACCCACGCGTCGGCGGTGTCGGGCAGCGCCTCCTGGAGCAGCAGCCCGGCGCGGCTGCTGCGGGCCTCGGCACGCAGCTGCTCGACCTGGCCGGGGTCGTCGAGGTCGAGCAGCAGCCGGTTGTCGGCCATGGTCAGGTACAGACGCGCCGGGACGGACCACTCGGTGCGCCAGGCGGCCACGTGGGCGGCGAAGGACCCGGCGTCGCCCACCCGCCCCCCGCCGTCGGCGTCGGCGCCCTCGGCGGCGGGGCGCAGCAGCCACCGGGCGGGGGCGAGCACGATCCGGCCGCACTGCACCCTGGGCAGGAACGGGAAGCCGGCCGCCGGACCCCAGTCGAAGGGCGCGAACTCGGGCGAGCCGTCACGGGCCACCTCGTCCAGGAACCGGCAGACCGCGGGCGCCTGGTGGGTGTTGAGCATGTGCCGTGCGGTCGGGCGCAGCTCGGCGTCCAGGCGCCGCGACCGCAGCCGGTAGCGGTCGCGGCGGATGCCGACCACGATGTCGTCCAGCGGCACGACCCGCTCGGCGGGCACCCCGGCGGGCACGTCGAGGACGATCTCGTGCCCGGCCACGGCGGGGCGCACGACGACGTTCGCCATCCGGTGGTTCGCGGGCAGGTAGACGACCTCGGCGGGCAGCGCGCCGCCGGGGCGGGCCCGGTCCTCGGCCTCGCCCAGGGCGCGCAGCGCCGCTGGGCCCTGCGGCGCGAGGAGGTCGGCGAACCGCCCCAGCGAGCGACCGGCGCTGCTGGCGCCCAGGTTGGGGCCGACGACCAGCAGGAAGTCCCCGTGGTCCACGGCCTGGCGGGAGGCGGCGGCGACGAAGGCGGACAGCTCCAGCGACAGCGGCGCGGGTACGGGGGCGGCCGCGGGATCGAGGGTCTGGAGGTCGGCGAGCAGGGAGTCGGTCAGCTCGACCACGTGCCGCTCGTCCCGCAGGGCCCCCAGGGCCAGGTCGGTGAGCGCGTTCGCACGCCGGGCGGCCACGTCGGGCGCCGGCGCGGAACGGGCGCCGTGCGCGTGCGAGAGCGGGCCGATCCCGGTGTGCTCGTCCAGCAGCTCCAGCAGCGGCACCTCCCGGTCGTAGCCGTAGCGCTGGGCGAACGCGACGCGGTGGGCCGCCAGTTCGACACTGCCCAGCGGCTGCGGCGACAGGCGCAGGAGCAACTCGGCCGCCCGGGCGCAGTCCTCGCCGACGCGGGCGGCGAGCCGGTCACCACCCACCGGCCGCGCCATGTCGGTCTGGAACGCCGACCCGCCCGCCGGGTGCACGGACTCGGCACGCCTGGCGATGGCACGGGCCCGCTTCGGCGCCTCCTCCGCCGGAGCGTCGTCGAGGTCGGCCATCTCGGCGAGCAGGCCGCCGAGCAGAGCGGCGGTGGGGACGCAGGCGGGGCGCTCGGCGAGACGGCCCCGCAGCTCCTCGGCCGGGTCGGCGGTGGTGAGCGCGGCCCGCAGGTCGGTGACCAGCAGACGCTGGCGCCACAGCTCGGCGAGCAGCCGCTCCACCTGCTCGGCGCTGCCGCCCGTGCGCTCCAGCAGGCGCCGGCGCAGCACCCCGTACGGGAGGGGTGGGCGGGCGGCGCGCAGCGCCTCGCGGACGGCGGCGGTCAGGCGCACCGAGCCGCCGCTCCCGGCACCCGTGCCGTCGGCCGGGGCGATCCGTCCGTGGCGCTCCACGGCGAGGGCGCCGGCCGTCCAGCGGCTGTCGGCGCGGGCGGCGGGGTCCTGCTCCAGGGCGAGGCACAGCTCGGTCAGCCAGCCCATGTCGGGACGGGTGCGGATGCGGTCGGCGTCATTGCGCACGGACAGCGTGGTGCGCTCGCCCCAGCCCGCGAGGGACACGGCGGCGAACGCCCCGTACGGGGTGGGCCGGGTGCTCATCCGGATCAGGTAGCGGGCCAGTTTCAGCTCGGCCCGCGCGGCGTCGCGCGCGCTCGCCCCGGGGCGCTGCAGGGCGTCGAGCAGGTCGGGGCTGGCGACGGCCAGGGCCCGGAGCACGCGCGGGTCGGCGAGGGCGGCGCGCGGGTCGCCCGGGGCGGCGGCGCCCGGCCCGCGGGCCGGCAGCAGGGGGGTGCGGACGATCAGCCACGGCGCCGGTTCGTAGAGCGGACCGCGGCCGCGGCGCCGCGGCGCGGCCGTGTTGCCGGCGGGGTCCGGGGCGGGGGCCGGGGCGGGCGTCATGACAGCGCCACCGCGCGGTCCCACACCGGCTCCCGGTCCGTCGCCGCCGCCAGCAGGACGAGGGCGACCCCGGCCGCCCCGTCGAGGAACCCGGGCTGGTCGACACGGTTGCCCGAAGGCTCCAGCGTCGCGATGCCCATCGGCCGCGCCGGGTCGACGTGCGCCAGGATCTGCTCGGTGAGACCGGCGGCGGCCTCCGTGAACACGGGCAGCCCGGTGTCGTCGGCGAAGCGCAGCGTCACCTGGAGGAGACCTGCCACGCCGTGGCAGAACGTCGGGGAGTCGATGTGGCGCTCGGACACGGGCCGGCGGTAGACCGCCTCCATCGCCCGCACCGCCGTGCCGCACAGCCCGTCGTCGCCGAGCGCGCTGCCCGCCAGCCACAGCGCCCTGGCGATCCCCGGGCTGCCGTAGCACCACGCACTGCGGGTGGCGAAGCCCGCCCGGCCCTCGCGCAGCCCCGGGCCGCCGTCGACCAGCGGGACGACGGCCGGCCAGTTCGGCCCGGCCGCATCGTCCGCCCGGTGCGCCAGCAGCCACCCGGCCAGCCCGCGCACGGCCGCCTCCAGACCCTCGACCTCGACCCCGCTGCGCGCGGCCAGCGCCAGCAGCGCCAGCGGGCCCGGGATGCCGTGCGCCAGACCGCAGTTGAGGTTGCCGAGCGGATAGGCGCGGGCCTGCTCCTCGTCGTGCAGCAGCGCCGCCGGGGTGTACCAGGCGGGCGGGCTCCCGTCGGGGCGGGCGAGGCCGACCAAGGCGCGCAGCACCTGCGCCAGCGCCGGGTGCGCCGGGCGGTCCGGCCCGGCGGGCAGCAGGTGGGTGGCGATGCCGCTCAGGCCCGAGATGAGGTCGAACGTCGACACCGGCACGCCGCTGCGCCCGCGCAGTGCCGCCGCCCCGGACAGGCTCGCCGCCGCGATCGGGGCGTCGAGCACCTGGCGCAGGCGCCGGTAGCCGCGGCCCTCGCCCAGCACCGCCGCGCAGAACGCGAGGCCGCTCAGCCCGCCGGACAGGCTCGGCCCGGCGCCGCCGCGCCGCTCCAGCGCGGTCACCGCGCTCGCGAGGTGCGTGTGCCCGGCGCGGTCCCAGCCCTCGGCGGGAAAGCAGCGGTGCAGCTGGGCGCAGAGGAGCGCCTGGCCGGTGTCCCCCTGTGCCAGCGACACCGGGTCCCAGTGCACCGAGCCGGGGAACGAGGTCTGCCGGGCGGCGAGTTCGATCGCGGCCCGTACCCGTGGCGGGCTGGTGGCCCGGTCGGCGATCAGCCGGGCGGCTTCGAGCGCGCGCGCCCCCGCCGCCGACCCCAGCCGCGGCGCCCAGCTGCCGTTGCCTGTCGCTGTCGCTGTCGCTGTCGCTGTCGCTGTCGCTGTCGCTGTCGCTGTCGCTGCCGGCGCCGGCGTCGTGCGGGGTGTCGTCATCCGTTGCATACGCCGGTCCCGCACACGCTGTGTCCACGGTGGGTGAAGCAGTCGTCGTCGAACTGCTTGTCGACGTGCAGGCGCCGGAACCCGGCGCTGGCGCGGTCGCTGTCGCCGAGCAGGCCGCTGAGCGTCGGCGTCCTGGGCGGCCGTTCGGACGGGTCGGACGGGTTCCTCGCCACGAAGTCGTCCTGTGGGCGGTCGCCGATACCGCTGGGCCCACCGGATCCGGAGCTCTTGTCGGCCATGTCAACCTCGGGGGTGCTGCTGGAGCGGTTCCTGCTCCGTCTCCACGGTGCACCGGGTTGTCGTCATACGCGTCCTCAGGCTCTGCATTGCGGGTTCGGTCCGCAGGTGAATACGTGCGGGTTGCAGGTGGGGCCGTGGCAGGTGTTGCAGGTGGCGTCGTCACAGGTGCGGCAGGTGTCACCGGGGCAGGTCTGGCACGTGTGGGCGAACTCGGTGCGGCAGGGAGCGCCCGTTTCGATCCGGGGCGTGTCGCCGGGGAACTCGGTGAGCGTGGGGAAGGTGCCGCACGCCGGGCCGGTGCAGCGCAGGGTGTCGACGGTGCCGCACGCCGGGCCCGCGGTGCAGCGGACGGTGTCGACGGTGCCGCACACCGCGTCCGCAGTGCACCGGCACGTGGCGTCGAAGGTCACGCACGCCGGGTTCGCGGTGCAGCGGCACGTGGCGTCGAAGGTCACGCACCCCGCGTCCGCGGTGCACTGGCAGGTGTGCGGCTTGCAGCCGGTGTTGAATTCCGTCGGACAGCCGAATTCGGTGCGACAGCCGTCGAAGGTCGGCCCCGGCAGGGTGGCCGGTCCCAGGGGCGAACCCGGTCGGCGCGGCTGCCCGAGTCGCAGGTCGAGGTCGAACTCGTCCACGGGGGCGGCCTGTGCGACCTGGGTGAAGTGCACGGTGGCGTCGCGACGCAGGGTGACCTTCGTCGCGTCGAGTCCGACGAAGGGCGGCTGGTCGCTGTCGACGGTTTCCACCGACAGGACGTCGGCGGAGGCGAACTCGGCGTAGTAGTCGAGCTGCTTGTTGAAGTACAGGCGCCGGAACCCGGCGCGGTCGCTGTCGCCGAGCAGGCCGCTGAGCGTCAGCGTCCTGGGCGGCCGTTCGGACGGGTCGGACAGGTTCCTCGCCACGAAGTCGTCCTGTGGGCGGTCGCCGATACCGCTGGGCCCACCGGATCCGGAGTTCTTGTCGGCCATGTCAACCTCGGGTGCTACTGGAGCGGTTCCTGTCCGCTTTCGCGTCGGCGACGGTCGCGCAGGGTACGCGTTCCCCGGGGTGTGCGTCCCCGGCCCGCCGGAGGGCGTGCCGGACGGCGGCGTCACCGGCCGGAGGCCGCGACCGCGCCGCACCGTCGACCTGTCAAGGCTCCTGCGGCATGCCGGAACTCGCGAGGACACAGGCCACGGGACGGGGAACCGCGTGCCGGTTGTGTTAACTCTGCGTCACTCTCTGTCCTGTTCTCCTCCCATTGTGGGCCGGACCGCTCGTGCCCGCACGGTCCGGGGCAAAGCCCGCCGGCAGCCGCCCGCCGTCAGGCCCGGCCGCCGCCCGTCCAGTCCCAGGCGGCGACGGCGTCGCGCAGCAGGCGGGCGGCGGTGGGCAGGCGCCCGCCCGCGCCCCAGGAGAGGGTGAGGGTGCGCCGGCAGTCGGGGCTGTCGACGGCGACCCAGGTCAGCGGCAGGCGGGTGGCGGTGCGCCGGGCGATGGCGGGCACCAGGCCGATGCCCAGGCCCGCGCTGATGAGTTCGGCGATGGTGCCCGCCTCGTCGCCCTCGCAGACGATCCGCGGCACCAGGCCGCGCCCGGCGAACAGCCGCTCCAGCAGCCGCCGTTGCCAGTGCCCGGGCCGGGCGGCGATGAACGGCTGGTCGGCGAGGTCGTCGATGCCGACCGCTGCGCGGGTGGCCAGCGGGTGCCCGAGGGCGACGGCCAGTCCGACCTCCTCGTCCAGCAGCAGGACGGATTCCAGACCCGCGGCGGCGATCGGCTGGGAGGCCACGGCGAGGTCGATCTCCCGGGCCCGCAGCCGGCGGCCCATCTCCTCGGCGGACAGCTGGTGCAGCTCGATCTCCACCTCGGGGTGGGCCCGCTTGAACGCGGCCAGCGGCCCGCTGAAGGCCAGGAAGGTCTCCGACGCCAGCCGCACCGTGCCCAGGCCCCGCCCCGCGGCCTCGGCCACCGCCCGCCGTCCGGCCTCCAGTTCGCCGAGCGAGCGCTCGACGTGGCCGCGGAACACCCGCCCGGCCTCGTTGAGGCGCAGCCGCCCGCCCCGGTCGAACAGTGGCGCGCCGAGCTCCGCCTCCAGCCGGGCGATGCTGCGGCTCAACGACGGCTGGGCGACGCGCAGTTCCTCGGCGGCGCGGCTCAGGTGCTCCAGCCGCGCCACCGCCAGGAACTGGGTGAGCGTGTTCAGGTCCACCGGTCGCCCCCAGCTGCCATGTCCCCTGCGGCATAACGCCATAGCAATATTGATCTTAGACACGATAACCGGCGGGTCATAGCGTCATGGGCAGGCCGCGCACCGGGAACAGCGCGGCCCGAGCAGAGCGAGGAAGGACGCGCGCCATGGCCATCGCAGCCGACAGGTCCCGTCCGGGCACACCGGCCCGGTCCGACGCGGGGGAGCGGACCGGGCCCGCCGGCTGGACACTGCGGGCCCTGGTCACCGCCCACACCGTCGCCGTCTCCGGCCAGCCCGTGTTCGCCGGGGTCTACCTCAGCGGCGACTTCGACGGCCTGGGCTGGCACGCCGCCGGCGCCGACGCCGTCACCTCGCTCGGCTACCTCCAGCTGATCGCGGCCGTCGTGGTCCGGGTACGGCTGCGCCGCTCCTGGCCGCTGCTCGCCACGCTGGCCGTGGTCGCGGCCGAGACCGTGCAGTACGTCGCCGGGCTGCGCGGCGCGCTGTGGCTGCACCTGCCGCTGGGGGTGGCCACCGTCACCGGGATCGTCGTCCTCGCCGTCGCCCTCTGGCGCACCCCGCTCCCGCCGCGCACCCCACTGCCGCCGCGCACCCCGAAACGCCGGACCGGACCGGAGCAGGCGCAGCAGACCGGACCGGAGCCGGAGGCCGACCGTGCCTGAGGACTTCGCCCCCAGCCCCTCCGGCCCCGACCCCTCCGGCCCCAGCCCCTCCGGCCCCCGCCCGCCCGGCCTGACCCGACGTCAGATCCTCGGCATCGGAGGCGCCTTCGGCCTGCTCACCACCGCCGGACTGGCCTCCGCCGCCGCCCTCGCCCGCCGTCCCGCCGCCACCGGCGCCGAACTGCGCAGCACCGCCGCGCTGCCGCCCCCGTTCCGGACCCCGCTGCCCCTGCCCGCCGTGCTCAAGCCCGTCGCCACCGACGGCACCGCCGACCGCTACGAGATCACCCAGCGCGAGGCGAGTGCCGAGATCCTGCCCGGCCTGCGCACCCGCCTGTGGACGTACGGCGGCACCTTCCCCGGCCCCACGATCGAGTCCCGCCGCGGCCGCCCCGTCACCGTGACGCACCGCAACGAACTGCCGGTGCCCACCGTCGTCCACCTGCACGGCGGACGCACCCCGGCCGCCTCCGACGGCTACCCCACCGACCTCGTGCTGCCCGCCGCCTGGCCCGACCCCGCCGCCGGACCGGATGCGCACGCCATGGCGGGCATGCCCGCCATGGCCCGGGACACCCAGGGCATGGCCGACCCGCGCGCCGTCACCAGCCGCCTCACCCGCGACTACACCTTCCCCAACGACCAGCGCCCCGCCCTGCTCTGGTACCACGACCACCGCATGGACTTCACCGCCCCCGCGATCTGGCGCGGCCTCGCCGGCCTGCACATCGTGCGCGACGACACCGAGGACTCCCTCGGCCTGCCCGCCGGCCCCCGCGAACTGCCCCTGATGATCACCGACCGCGCCTTCACCGCCGACGGCAGCCTCCACTACCCGTCCCTCGACCCCACCCTGCGCGAACGCCCCGGCGTGCGCGAGCCCTACCTCGCCGGCGTCCTCGGCGACGTCATCCTCGTCAACGGCGCCCCCTGGCCCGTCCACGAGACCGACGCCGCCCGCCACCGGCTGCGCCTGCTCAACGCCTCCAACGCCCGCCACTACGCACTGGAGGCGGTCACCGACGACGGACGCCGCCTCGACCTCGTCCAGATCGGCTCCGACCAGGGCCTGCTCGCCACCCCCGTCACCCACCGCACCCTGCCGATGGCCCCCGCCGAACGCCACGACGTCGTCATCGACTTCGCCCCCGTCCCGACCGGCGGCCTGGTCCGCATCGTCAACCGCCTCGGCACCGGGCGCACCCGCGACGTGATGGCCTTCCGTGTCGCCCGCCCCGCCGCCGACGACAGCCGGATCCCGCCCGTCCTCGCCACCGACCTGCCCGACTGGCGCCGCCAGGACGCCGCCCGCGTCCGCGACTTCTCCTTCCGCGCCGGACGTATGAACGGCGGCCACGGCTGGCTCATCGGCGGCAAACCCTTCGACCCCGCCCGCACCGACGTCACCGTCGGCCTCGGCGACACCGAGGTCTGGCGCCTGGTCGCCGACGTCCACCACCCCGTCCACCTGCACCTGACCGGCTTCCGCGTCCTCACCCGCGGCGGCCGCCCCCCACTGCCCCACGACGCCGGCCTCAAGGACACCGTCTCGCTGCGCCCCGGGGAGTCCGCGGAGATCATCACCCGCTTCGACGGCTACCGCGGCCGCTACCTCTTCCACTGCCACAACGCCGAGCACGAGGACATGGGGATGATGGCCAACCTCGAAGTCGTCTGAAGCCCACGGGATCCGACACTCGGTCAGGCACGAGGGTCGCGGGTCAGACGGATCCCCAGACGGCGCGCACCCGGTCGGCTGCTTCGCCGCCCTGGCGCACGCCCTCCCGGTACGCGCCGACCCAGGTGTCCCAGTCCGCCCGCTCGGAGTCCAGCACCACCCGCGCGCCGGCGTCGGGCGCGAGCGCCACGGCCGACGGCCAGGGCGTGAGGTCGGTGGGCGGGTGGCGGTGCGCCAGCGGCTCGACCACGACCAATGCGCGGGCCCCGGCGGCCAGGTCGGCGTTGGCGCCCGCGCGCAGCGCGCCGTCCATGCCGCGGCGGCCCCCGGGCAGGGTGACGGGCACCTCCGTCCCCGGGAAGGCGCTGGAGGCGGCCACCGCCCGCAGCAGTGGCACGCCGTCGCCGGCGCCGAGCACCAGGGGCTCGCCGTCCACCGCGTCGACGGCGGTCACCAGCAGGCGCCGGTCCGGCCAGGCGGGCGTGCCGATCAGGGCCTCGCGGCGGGCCAGCAGGTCGCGTTCGGCCCCGGCGTCGGCGCTCGCCAGCGCGATGGCCCCGACCCGGCGGCGCGCCTCGGCCGGGTCCAGGCCCTGGCCGAGCACGGCGAACACCTCGCCCGTGACGGCCGGACCGGGCCGGCGGGCGGGAACCGCAGGGGCCGCGGCGGCCGGGGGAGTGGCAGGGGCCGCGGCGGCCGGGGCAGTGGCAGGGGCCGGGGCGGCTGCGGGGCGCCGGGCCGGGTCCACCAGGCGCTCCAGGTCCTGCCCTCCGGCCAGCAGCGCGGCCACGATCGCCCCGGCCGAGGTGCCGACCGTCAGGTCCGCCGCGCCCAGGTCCACCCCGGCCCCGCGCAGCCCGGCCGCCAGCCCGGCCGTCCACGCGGCGCCCGGCCGGCCCCCCGGCCCGAGCACCAGAGCCCGCCCGATGCCGTGCCCGCCTCCGTGACTGTCCGTCACAACGCTCTCGTTCCGCATGGCTTCCCCCTCCGTCACGGCGGCCCCGCCGTTCCCGACCATTCTTGAAACAGTCGTACCATAAACCTGTCCGGCAGTCCCACCCGAAACCGACCAGGCATCATCGGGCCCCGCAGAAAGGACCGGCCACCGTGGCACGACCCGCCGACCCCGCCCGCCGCGAACGCACCCTGGCCCGGGCGACCGACCACGTCCTCGCCCACGGCCTGGCCGGACTCAGCCTGCGCCCCCTGGCCGCCGCCCTCGACACCAGCCCGCGCATGCTGCTCTACGACTTCGGCAGCAAACAGGAACTGGTCGCCGCCGTCCTCGCCGAGGCCCGCCGCCGCGGCGCCGCCCGCCTGACCGGCTGCCCGCCACCGGCGACGGGCACGCCCGCGCAACGGCTGCGCGGCATCTGGGCGTGGCTGAGCGCGCCCGAACGCGCCCCGTTCGTCCGGCTGTTCTTCGAGGTCCACGCCGACGGGCTCGCCCACCCCGACCACTACCCGGACCGCGCCCGCGCGATCACCGACTGGTTCGACACCCTCGGCGCCGCCTTCCGCGACGTCGCCGACGGCGAGGACGACACCGCCACCCCCACCCTGGTCATGGCCGTCCTGCGCGGCCTGCTCTTCGACCTCACCACCACCGGCGACCGCGACCGCGCCGACCGGGCCCTGGAACGCTTCGCCCACCTGCTGGGGACTTGACCCTGCGCTACTCCCTCTACAAGAACGACCCCGACCTGCAGGCCGCGCACGCCGCCCACCCCTGGTACGTCACCTGGGACGACCACGAGGTGGAGAACAACTACGCCGCCGGCATCCCCGAGAAGAACCAGGACCCGGCCCCCTTCGTCGCCCGCCGCGCCGCCGCCTACCGCGCCTACTGGGAGAACCAGCCGCTGCGCATGCCCCGGCCGCGCGGCACCGACCTGACCCTCTACCGGCGCGTCCACTTCGGACAACTCGCCCAGTCCGACATCCTCGACACCCGCCAGTACCGCGACGACCAGGCCAACGGCGACGGCTGGCAGTACCCCACCCCCGAATCCGACGCCCCCGCACGCACCCTGATGGGCGCCGCCCAGGAACGCTGGTTCGCCGAAGGCCTGCGCCGCTCCCGGGCCACCTGGAACGTGGTGCCGCAGCAGGTCGTCTTCTCCTGCCGCAAGAACACCACCGCCGGGCCCTCCAAACTCTCCATGGACGCCTGGGACGGCTACCCGGCCGCCCGCGAACGCTTCCTCAAGGCCGTCGACCGGTCCGGCGTCAAGAACCTGGTGCTGCTCACCGGCGACGTCCACGTGGCCTACGCCCTGGACGTCAAGCGCGACTTCGACGACCCCGACTCCCGCACGGTGGGCGTGGAGTTCGTCGGCACCTCGATCAGCAGCGACGGCGACGGCGAGCAGAAGCCGTCCAACTGGACCACCCTCATGGCCGCCAACCCGCACATGAAGTTCCACGACGGCCGCCGCGGCTGCACCGTCGTCACCCTGGACCGCCACCAGGCCCGCGCCGACCACCGCGTCGTCTCCCACATCACCCGCCCCGGCGGCACCCTGTCCACCGCCGCCTCCTTCACCACCGAAGCCGGCAACCCGGGCCTCCGCCCGGCCTGACCGGGCGCCCGCCGGGCCGGCTGCCGGGCTCCGCCGCCTCGTCGGGGACGGCGGGGCCGGTCGGGCGGTGGGGCCGGGGGGTTCAGATACCCCGGACGAGGCGGCCGACGACGGCCGAGGCCGGCTCCGGGTGCTCCTCCAGCCAGGCGGCCAGGCAGCTTTGGACGGCCTCGCCGACACAGGTGTACACGGCGGCGTTGCCCAGCCAGTCGCGCAGGCTGCCCTCGAACTCGGGCCGGTCCAGCTTCACCGACACGACCGCCGTCAGGCCCGCGCGGACCTGCCCGGGAGTGAGGTCGGGGTCCGCCGGGGCGAGCAGATCCCGCTTCCGCGCGTACGCGGTGAGCGCGGCCGCCACCCCGTGGCGGAAGCCCTCCTCGTGCGTGCCGGCGGTGGTGGGCAGGCTGTTGACGAAGCTCCGGATCCGCTCCTCGCCCGATCCGCGCCAGCGGAAGGCCAGCTCCACCGTCCCCGCCATCCGCGGGTCCTCGCCCTCGACGCCGACGATCTCCGTGGCCGCGTCCGTGGTCGGGTCCGTGGCGGCGGGTGCCGGAGCCTCGGCGTCGAGGACGGTGACGAAGTCCCGTACCCCGTCGGGGAAGCGGAACCGCACCGACCGGCGGTCGCCCGGGCGGCGCTCGTCGGTCAGCGAGATCTCCAAGCCCCGGTTCAGCAGCGCCAGTTCCCGGAACCGGTCCGCCAGCGCGTCGAACGAGTACTCGGCGGTCCCGAAGATGTCGGCGTCGCGCCAGAAGGCGAGGACGGTCCCGCTCGCGGTGCCGGCGGCCGTCGGCCCGGCCTCGGCGAGCGGGGTGACGGCCATGCCGCGCGCGTACTCCCGGGTCCAGCGCACCCCCTCGCGCCGGACCTCGGCCGTCATCCGGCTCGACAGGGCGTTGACGACGGACGGCCCGACACCGCCGAATGCCACGTCATGGCGCCCGCCGGGCCCGACCCCGGTCCCGATCCGGGTCAGGAGGGCTTCGAGACCGTGGCCGTCGCCGTCCCCCGCCCCGTGGACGGGAACACCCGGGCCGTCGTCCTCGACACGGACGCCGCCGTCGGCCGTCAGCGTGACGTCGACCCGGCCGGCGCGCCCGGCCAGGACCTCGTTCACCGCCCGGGCGGCGACCTCGAACACCATGTGTTGCAGGCCGCGTTCACCGGTCGAGCCGATGTACATCCCGGGCCGCCTGCGAACGGCCTCCCACCCCTCCAGCACCTCGATGCGGCACGCGTCGTACGCACTGCTCTCCTGGCTCACCATGTCCCCTCCGAAGGTCGCCGAAAGACCTCCACAGCCTAGGCGAAATTCGGAATAACACCAGGTCAGGGCCGGTATGGCGAAGGCCTGGACGGGCTCCGGAACCGCCCGTCCGAAGGCGCCCGCCCCGGAAGTCGCGACCCGCCCCCGCACCCCGGCCACGACCCCGCCGAGGCCGCGCACGAGCCCGTTCCGGGCGCCCCCGAGGCCCCTTCTTCCGGCCTTTTTCGCGCGCGGCGCCCGCCGGCGTCACCGGCCCGGTGGCGTCCCGGTCTCAGGCGGCGGCCAGACCGCCGAGGGCCGGGCCGGGCGCCGTCCCGGCCCGCAGCGCCGCCCTGGCGCGGGCCGCACCGGAACGGGCGGCCGCGCCGCCCCCGCCGACGCCCACCGGCCGGGGCGCGAGGCCCGCGCACGGGCCGCAGACACCCGGTTCGGGCACCGGATCGTGGCAGGCGGCGCACTCGGCGTACCGGGGCACCACGGGCTGCGCGGCGGCCCGGACGGGCGGCGGCAGCTTGCGCTCCAGGCGGTGGCGGAGCACCGCGACCGCCGAGTGCATCGGAACGGGCAGGCCCGGCAGCAGGGCCCGGGCGAGGTCGGCGGCGCCGCTGCCGCACTCCAGCCACTGCGCGACCAGGGGAGCGAGTTCCCGCGCCTCGGCCTCGCCCAGGCGCAGGCGCGGCTCGGGGCGGATCACCCGGAACAGCGTGGCCACCGCCTCGCACAGCTGCCCGTCGGTTTCCTCCCCGGGAGGTGCGGGCGGCGGTCGTTCGGACTGCCGCGCGGGGAGGGAGGGTGGTTCTTTCCACTGGTTCTTTGAAAGGGCGTCAGCACCGCCGGTGGCCGCTCCACCGGGCACCGGACGGGTGGCACCCGGCGGCGCGAGCTGCGGGGTGTCGTACACGTGGGTCTCGGTGACGATGGTGCCGTCGGGCAGACGGACCTTCTCGACCCGGTAGAAACCGGCGGCGGTCAGCTCCTTCAGGGCCTTGCGGACCGCGCCGCGCCCCTGAGGGCTGGTGTCGGCCATCTGCCGGCCGTCCTCGCGCCGGCCGTCGGGGCGGGAGAGCAGGTCCGCGAGCAGGCCACGGGCGGTGTAGGACAGCCGCCGGTCCTGCAGCATGCCGTTGGGCAGCACGGTGAAGTCGCGCACGTGGGCGCTACGATGGACACGCATGGGGAGTGTCAGCTCCTGGTGCCGGACCCCGGGGTGTTGGTAGCACCGCCGGGGTCGCCTGTTTTCAGTTTGCCCACGGAACGTACCACGGTGATTACACGCACAACGGGCCTTTACGACAACTGCCCTGACACCGTGCCGGATCCGGCGCCGCCCCAGGCCCGCCGCGCGCAGGAAGTCGGACCCGCCGACTTCCTGCGCAGCTTCCGTCCGGCGGCCTCCACGGGCGGTTTTGCCCGGTGGGTGGGGGAGTTCAGTGGGTCGGGCGGATCACGGCGGTCAGTCGGGGTGAGTGCGGTGAGGGCTGCCGGGTGGTGAACGCCCGGTAGCCCCAGGCCTCGTAGAGGCGCTGGACCTTGCCGTCCCCGGCGGGCGGGTCGACCGGCAGCGTGACACGGTCTTCGGCGCGCTCGGCCGGCAGTGCGTCGTGGATGCGGCGGGCGGTGCCGGTGCCGCGCCAGGGGTGCGGACGCCGATCTCCTCGACGGCCAGGGCCGGTCAGCGGCTGTCGGCGATGACCTGCGCGATCCGGCACAACCCCACCACCGGGCGACCCGTCCAGTCACCCGCTCGCTGACCGCCCACGACCACTGACCGGCCTCGGAACCACCTTGGCTGGCGTATGTGTGGCAGGTATCCCTCCGGAGCGCCAGTCGGCCGGCCGCCTGCGGATGCTCGCCGGCACCGGCACCGGCAGCCCGTCCGTCTCGGCCGGGATGAACCACACCACCCCCTGGGACTCCTCGGACACCCGCAACTCCCCGCCGACCGGGCGCCCGAGGAGGCAGACGGAGAACTCCCGGCGGACCTCCCCGTCGACGTGGGCGAAGACCTGGCGGGGGCCGGTGCAGGTGCCGACGATCCCGGAGACCTCGACGTCGATGCCGGCCACCTCGCGCGTCTCGCGGACACCGCACCCGGCGAGCGACTCGCCGATGTCCGTCCTGCCGCCGGGCAGCGGGAAGCTCCCGCGCCCGACGACCCCGGGCAGGACGGCCGCGAACCTGCCGGCGCCGGGCCTGCCCGTCCCGGACTCCGGCTCGGTCGACGCCGTCCCCAGGATCCTCGCCGAGGTCCGCGCCCCGGCGGCCGTCGAGACGGCGGTGAGCGCGGGCCCGTCCGGGGCGATCCGCACCCGCCTCGCCCGGGCGGCCGCACGCCCGGCGCGGCCGTCACCCGGGCGCCCGGCATTCGGTGTACGTCGTCGAGCGGGGTGCGGTGGTGCGTGCCTAGCGTGGCGTCCTGGGGGCGATCCGAACTTCCACGGGCCGGGACGATCCAGTCCGGGCCCGTCCTCCAGGAGGCATTGCACATGAGACTTCGGGCATGTCCGAGCGCGCTGGCGGCCGTCGCGCTGACCGTCGGCCTGACCGCCGGCGCCACCCCGGCCGGCGCCACCCCGGGCGCCGCGACCCCGGCTGGCGCCGCCGAGCCGCGGCCCTTCCTCGACCGGCTGAACACCGTGTCCCTCGTCGGGTCCACCGTCCCCGCCAACGGCGACGTGAACCCGTACGGCACGTTCACGATCCGCGAGAACGCCGGCAGCCTGCGCCGGGGCAACGTCCTGATCAGCAACTTCAACGACTCGGCGAACCTTCAGGGCACCGGCACCACCCTGGTCCAGGTCGCCCCGGACGGCACCCTGAGCACCTTCGCCACGATCGACCCGGGCGCCCTGCCCGGCCCCTGCCCCGGCGGGGTCGGCCTCACCACGGCACTGACGGTCCTGCCCGGCGGCTGGGTCGTGGTCGGCAGCCTCCCCACCTCGGACGGCACGTCCGCCACCGCCCAGGCAGGCTGCCTGCTCGTCCTCGACAAGCACGGGACGGTCCGCGAGACGATCGCGAACGATGCCATCAACGGGCCGTGGGACATGACCGCCGTCAGCTCCGGCAAGCGCAGTGAGCTGTTCGTGACGAACGTGCTCAACGGGACGGTCGCGGGCGGCGGCGCGGAGGTCGACCGGGGCACGGTCCTGCGGATCACCCTGTGCGCCGAGGGCGACGAGCCGCCGGTCCCGGTGGCCTTCACCGAGATCGGCTCCGGCTTCCCCGAGCGGACGGACCCGGCGGCCCTCGTCGTCGGCCCGACCGGGGTCGGCCTGCACGACGGCACGCTCTACGTCGCCGACACCGTACGGAGCCGGATCACCGCCATCCCGGACGCGATCACCCGCAAGGGCAGCGCCGGCACCGGACGGGTCGTCACCTCCGGCGGCAACCTCAACGCCCCGCTGGGCATGGCCATCACGCCCAGGGGCGACATCCTCACGGTCAACGGCGGGGACGGCAACATCGTCGAGACCACCAGGACCGGACGTCAGGTGGCGACCAAGACGATCAACAGCGAGGGCACCCCGCCCGGCGCGGGCGCCCTCTTCGGCCTCGCACTGGACCTCGACCACGACGCGGTCTACTTCGTCAACGACGCCGACAACGTCCTCGACGTCCTGCACTAGGCACATCGGACAACGTTCGCCCTGCTGTCGTGACGCGCCGTCCGAGCACCGCCTCGGTCGGCGCGTCGCACCGTGCTGCGCGCCCAGGGCAGCACGACCCGCCGCTGCGCCATCCGGCCGGAACAGGCACACCGTGACACCACTTTCGGCAAGGCCGGCAAGGAGCAGGCCGACCCCCACCCGCCGCGCGCAGGAAGTCGGACCCGCCGACTTCCTGCGCAGCCTCCGTCCGGCGGCCTCCACGGGCGCTTCTGCCCGGTGGGTGGGGGAGTTCAGTGGGTCGGGCGGATCATGGCGGTCAGTCGGGGTGAGTGCGGTGAGGGCTGCCGGGTGGTGAACGCCCGGTAGCCCCAGGCCTCGTAGAGGCGCTGGACCTTGCCGTCCAGGGCGGTGCGGTGGCGGAGTTCGACGGTCACGCGGTGGTTCTCCAGGTGTCGTGGGTCTACGCGGTCCAGATCCGGTCCGGGGCGCTGCCGGGCGTGGCCCTCGCCGTCCGCGCCGACCTCGGGGGCCGCTACCTCCGCCACTCCTGGCCGGAGGATCCGGCAACGGCGGAACCCACCCGCCGCACCAATGCCAGGAAGCAGCAGTCGAAGATCCCACGAGCCGCAGACGGGTCGTGGGGTCTTCGGCTGTTCGCAGAGGCCGTCACACGTCGCCGAACTCACCGGAGCGGACGGCGGTCACGAACGACTGCCATGCGTCCGCTGGGAAGGCGAGCACGGGGCCGTGAGGGTCCTTCGAGTCGCGAACGGGGACGGTGCCAGGCGCGCTGTCGGATACCTCGACGCACTGCCCGCCATTGCTGCTGTAGCTGGACTTGAACCAGTCGAGGGTCATAGTTGCCTCCGAAGCTCGCGGATCATCGCCACCGAGTCCGCCTGTGAAAGGGCATGCGTCTGCAGCTGATAGTAGGCCGCCAACTCGGCCGCGACGGCGCTGGCATCCCGTTCCAATCGGCCTTGATGTGCGCTCTCTGCATAGGAGATCAGCGATCGGTCCGGCAATGTCAGAATGGACACCGGAAGATCAAATGCCCTGTCCTCCCCGAGCTGGTACGGGGCAAGCTGGAGCCTCACGGTGGGCTCGTCGGCAAACTCGACCAGACGGTCAAGCTGAGCCACCATCACAGCACTTCCACCCACGGCCCGACGGATGCAGCTCTCATCCATGACCACGTGGACCAAAGGCGGTGGTTCCCGCCGCATGCCCGCCTGACGGCTTATGAGGACGCGCACCCGTTCGTCCGCCTGGTCCTGAGTGATGCTTCTTCGGCGCACGGCGCCCGCCGCAATGGCCGTTGCGTACTCCTTCGTCTGCAGCAAGCCCGGCACGATGCCGAGCTCAAAGAGCCGCAACTCAACGGCCCGATGTTCTTGAGTGACGAACTCTGCGAAGCCTTCCAGCAGTGCGCTGTACTTGACATCGCTCGCCTTGTGCTTGAACGTGCCCGCCTGCGATGTGCCAAACGCGCTGTCAAGTGCTGCCGAGATCTGTCGAGTTGGTTTCCTTCGACCATTTTCAAGAGCCGAGATGTGGGACGAAGTGCAGCCGACCAACCCCGCAAGGTGCTCCTGAGTCCAGCCCCGCTGCTCGCGTGACTGGCGGAGGAACGCCCCGAACTCGGCAGCAGGGGAGGACTGAGGGTCAAGTTCCCGCTTGTTCACGGCGATTCACCCAACCAATCAAACGGCACGGATACGTTGAACAGCTCTGAAGTCTAGGCGAAAGTGGACGCGCTGAGTAGCCGTATCGCTACACATCGAAGCGACTCCGTGACGTCCCTCCGCCCTACCCCTCCGAGGTACCCCCATGCTCGTTTCCTGCCGCTCCCGCACGTTCGCGGCCCGGCTCGACTCCCGCACCGCCTCCACGCCGTTGGCCCGTCTCTTCCTCCGGGCCTACCTCGCCGGCGTGCCCTCCGGCGAGCGCTACTCCGACACCGCCGAACTCCTCCTCGGCGAACTCTTCGCCAATGCCGTCCGGCACTCCGACGCGCCCACCGACCGGCTGGTCGAGGTCCGCTTCGCCGTCGTCGGCGACCGCCTGCGCATCGAGGTGCACGACGCCGGATCCGGGCGTCCCGTCGTCCGGTCCGCCCTTCCGGAGGAGGAGTGCGGGCGGGGGCTGTTCCTCGTCAACGCGCTGGCCGAGCGCTGGGGTTGCTGTCCCCGCTCCGGTGGAGTCGGCAAGTTCGTCTGGGCCCTCGTCGCGCCCGCCCTCCCCGTCGTCGTCACCGCCTGAAAGCGCTCACTCGATGCCTTCGCCCTCCCTGACCACGCTCGCCCGGCACGCGCTCTCCCGGGGCGTCACCCCGGCCGCCGCCTACGCCCTCCTCGCCCGCCGCACCCGTCAACCGCTGCCGTCCGCCCGGGCGGTGTGCCTCGCCCTCGGCATCGCCGCCGCCGAGGCGAGTCGCCGTCTCGACGACTGCCACGCCGCCCTGCTCGCCCACCCCCGCCCCGGCTCCGAGGCCGACACCGGCGAACTCCTCGAAGCCCTCGGCGTCTTCGATGTCCCCGCCGTCCTCACCGACACCGACCGCGCCGTCATCGACCTCTTCCTGGTCGCCATCGACGCCATGGGCGGCATCCGAGCCGGCCACCGCCACGGCCTCGACCGCTGGTTCACCACCGGCAACCTCACCACCGCCTACCTCTCCCTCGCCGCCGCCCACCCCATGCCCCGCACCGGCGACCCGGCCCGCTACTGGACCACCCTCGTCACCGCCGGCGAACTCCTCGCCGCAGCGCCCACCCCCGACACCCGCATCAAACTCGCCCTCGCCCACTGCCGCACCCGAGCCGCCGCCCACGTCTGAACCCGACGCGCAGGAAGTCGGACCCGCCGACTTCCCACGCAGCGCGCCCGTCGGGGCCGGCCGGACCAGGTGGGCCACGGGATCTCCCGTCAGGCGCGGGCCGCAGCCACCGCGTCCGTGTACAGCTCGGTCGTCAGGTCGTCCTCGCCGATCCCGAGGTCGGCCAGCACCGCCCGCACGGCGTCGAGCGCCGCCCCGAGGCCGTCCCGGTCGGCCGCAGCGGTCTCGACCTCGATGAAGGTCGCGTCGAGTTCCGGGACGCGGACGAGCGTGGCGAGGAACTGCCGGCCGTCGCGCTCGAAGGCGTGGTTGCGGCACCGCTTCTCGAACCGGATGCGCGGGGTGAAGCCCAGGCAGCGGATGATCTGGTGAGCCGCCTCGGCGTCCTCCACCCGCGTCTCCGCCTCCCACTTCGACCCTGACGCCTCGTCCACCCGGGCGCCCTTGTACGTGAGCACGGTGCGGGTGCCGTCGGGCCCATGGACGGTGCGGATCCGGAGTTCGCGGTCGCCGTCCGTCAGGCTGCCGTCCGGCGCGTCGTAGTAGGTGTCGTGGTAGACCTCGGCGCGGCCGGATCCGTACTGCTCCGACTGCTCCTCCAGCCGCGCGAGGACGCGTCCGGGATCGCGTACGACGGCCTTGAGTTCCGCCTCGATCGCCATGCCGGTTCCTCCTCCGGATTCGGCCTCAGGGCTCGGCCCGTTCAACCGGTACCTCCCGGCCCCGGCTGCTGGGCGGAGCCACCGTGTGGAGCGGGCGGCCCGGGTTCCTGGGGGAGCGGCGGCAGGCTCTACTTGAGGCCGGCGGCGGCGCAGGCGGCGGCGTAGTCGGCGGTGCAGATGTCGGCGGCCTTGTAGAGGCCGTCGGCGATGACGGTGGCGGCGATGTTGTCCTTGGTGACGACCTTGGCGTCCAGCAGCTTCGCCGGGATGCCCTTGGCGGTGGCGCTGTCGACGCTCGCGGTGGCGACGGACGTGACGTCCTTGCCCTGCAGGAGGTCGACGGCCAGCTCGGCAGCGGTCTCGGCGAGCGGCTTGTACGCCTTGTAGATGGTGTACGCCTGGTCGCCGGTGACGATCCGCTGGATGGCGTCGAGGCCGGAGTCCTGGCCGCCGACGGGGACCTTGACGCCGGCGCCCTTGAGCTGGGTGATGATGGCGCCCGCCATGCCGTCGTTGGCGGAGTAGACGGCCTGGAAGCCGTTCTTGCCGAGCTGGGTGACGGCGGCGGAGATCTTCTGCCCGGCGACGGTCGGGTTCCACTCGCCGGACTGCTCGTAGACGACCTTCTTGATCCTGCCGTCGAGGACCTTGTGCGCGCCGGACTTGAACTGGGCGGCGTTGGGGTCGGCCTCGTCGCCGTCGATCATGACGATGTTCGCGTCGGCGGCCTGCGCGCCGAGCGCGTCGAGCAGGGCCTGGCCCTGGAGTTCGCCGACCTTCTCGTTGTCGAAGGAGGTGTAGGCGGCGACCGGGCCTGAGGCGAGCCGGTCGTAGGCGATGACCTTGACGCCCTTGGCGGCGGCCTCCTTGACCCAGCCCTCGGTGGACTTGGCGTCGAACGCGTCCAGGACGATGACCTTGACACCCTGGGCGATCAGGGTGTCGAACTGCTGCTTCTGCTTGGCGGCGCTGCCCTCGGCGTTGTTGTAGAGCACCTTGCAGTCCGCGCACAGGGTCTTGACCTTGGCCTCGATGAACGGGCGGTCGAAGGACTCGTAGCGGGTCGAGGACGCGTTCTCGGGCAGCAGCAGGCCGATGGACTTGGTGTCGCCGGCGCCGGCGGAGTCCTTCTTGTCGCTGCCGGCCTTCCCGCAGGCGGCGGTCATGGACAGGGCCAGCGCGAGGCCGGTGGTGGAGACGAGGACGCGACGCAGTACGGCGTTCAATTTCGGTGCCTCTCCCTGCGGTCGCCGCGGCTTCACGGCGGGGTGGGGGGAGTCAACCCCGGGCGTGGACATGGCGTCAATAAGTAAAACCAGTCTGCGGGCAATCCGCGTCCACTCGTTGTGTTCGTGAAGATCCCGCCGGTGGCGGCGGCACGAAGAACGGGGGTGCCCGCCGCTCCCCCCGGGCGGCGGACACCCCCGGATCACGGTGGCGGATCGTCAGGGACGATCCAGGGTGATCGAGTTGATCGGGCCCAGGTCGTAGTAGACGCCGTTCTGGGCCGGGATGTCGTAGACGCAGTCGCCGCCGCCCGAGCCGCGGCACAGGTGCGCGTGCGCGCCGCCGGTCTGGTTGTTGAGCACCCAGTGGTTGCCGTACTGGTTGCTCAGGTTGTGGGCGCCGTAGCTGTAGTAGATGTCGGTGGGGGAGACGGCGGGGTTCTGGTTCTGCGGGTAGATGCAGACCGCGCCGGACGGGCAGCCCGCCCAGGAGCCGTCGGCGGCGCCGGCGCTGCCGGTGCCCAGGGCGGTCAGGGCGGCGGTGGCGAGGCCGAGGGCGGCCAGGGCGTGGGTGATCCTGCGCATGGGGTGGTACTCCCTTGGCTGGTGCGGGGCCCGGCGATCGGCCGGACCGGTGCCCGTCAGCCTAGGAACGCGCGGGCGGCGGCGGTCCCTGACATCTGACAGGGGCGCGCCGCCTTGCCCCGGGCCGGCCCGCGCCCTCGGCCCGCGTCCCCCCGGCGCCTCACCCGGTGGCGACCCCCGGCGTCAGGCCCAGCCGCTCCGGACGGGCCGGCGGGCGCAGCTGATCGGGCGCCAGCAGCTCGCGGCGGGCCTGCCAGGCGAGCAGCCGGACCCGGGCCTGCTGGTTGCGTTCCGCCGCGGCCCCGTCCGCGGCGGCAACGGCGTCCGCTTCGCGCATCAACACCCGGGCCGGACGCTCCTCGGCACCGGGCAGGACGTCCAGGACGAGGAAACGCGAGCCCGGCGGGAAGACCACCTCCGGGTCCCCGTCCTCGGCGATCACGGACGTCCGGCGGCCGGTGGCCGACCACACCAGGAACTCCGCCGACGTCCCCGGAACGAGATCGGCCTCCGGAGTCCCGACCAGCGGTGCGGGCTCCGTCAGCAGCGCGTCCCGCACGTAGTGCCGCAGCACCTCCTCGTCCACGTCGGCGCCCAGCAGCACGGGGCCCCGGTGATTGGGCAGCCGGCGCAACCCGGAACCCAGACACGCCAGGTACGGGTCCAGCGCCCCGGGGCCGCCGGGCCGGCGGGCCGCCGCCACCAACTCGGCCCGGGACGCGGGGAGTCCGGTGTCCGCGTGGTGCAGGTAGACCGCTGCGAGATCGTCCTTCAGGTCGTCGCGGGCCTGCGAACGCAGCGCCGGCAACCGCAGGGCGACCTGCTCGGCGCGGCTGGCGTAGCGGTGGAAGTGCGGGCCCAGCAGGGCCCGGAACGCCGCCCGTTCCGCGGCGGTGGACGGACGGCCGACGGCGAACGCGCCGTCCGGCGCGATGAGCCGGGACACGGCGGGGACCTCGGCCGGGCTGTCACCGGCGCTGGCGCTGGCGTTGTCGGTGTCGGTGTCGCCGTCCGGCCCGGCCGTGGGGTCCACGGTGACGGCGACGGGTTCGGTGACGGCGGGTTCCACGGCCGTGGGTCGGGGGCCCGGATCGACGGGTGCCGTCGCCGGCTCGGTCACGGGCCCCGCTGCCGGTTCGGGGGCCGGTTCGGGCTCGGTGTCCGGTGCGTCGGGGAGCGGTGTGCGGGCGGGGGTGGGTTCCTGTGTGCCGGTTGTGGTGTCGGGGCCGGCGGAGGTGGCTGCCCAGGTGGGCGGGTCGGGGAAGCCGGGGTCGCTGGTGGGGTCGGCGTCCTGTCCGGGGGCGTCGGTGTCGTCCGGGGCCGGTCCGACGGGCGGCGTCGGCTCGGGGGTGGGTTCCTGCGTGCCCGTTGCGCCGGTTGTGGTGTCGGGGCCGGCGGAGGTGGCTGCCCAGGTGGGCGGGTCGGGGAAGCCGGGGTCGCTGGTGGGGTCGGCGTCCTGTCCGGGGGCGTCGGTGTCGTCCGGGTCCGGTCCGACGGGCGGCGCCGTCGGCTCGGGGGTGGGTTCCTGTGTGCCGGTTGTGGTGTCGGGGCCGGCGGAGGTGGCTGCCCAGGTGGGTGGGTCGGGGAAGCCGGGGTCGGTGTCCGGTGCGTCGGGGAGCGGCGCTCGGCCGGGCTCGGCCGGGCGGGCGGTCTCCAGTGCGGGGCCCGCGTTCAGGAGCAGCCCCGGTACCGCCGCGCCCGGGACGGTGAGCGCCGTCAGCAGGCCGTCCAGGGCGGCCAGCACCTCCGCCGGCACCGTACGGTCGGCCACGCCCGCGATGAGCACCGGACGGGCCGGGTCGGGGTCGAGCAGCCGCGGGCCGTGGTCCAGCGGCGGGTCCTCCGGGCGCAGCCACAGGCCGGCCGGGACCGCCTCCAGACGCCAGCCCACCACCGGCGCGCGGTAGAGCGCGGGGCCGCAGGACGTGGTGCCGTCGGGCAGGGGACGCCAGGCCGAGGCGACGACGCGGCCGCGGCCGGGGGAAGCGGTCAGCTCGGTCAGCCACGGCTCCCAGCCGGGGATGCCGTCGGCAGCCAGGACCCGGGCGGAGCAGCCGTCCCCGGTGCGCATCGGCAGCCCGACGGCGGCCCGCACGTCGCGGCCCAGCTCGGCCGCGAGGGCGGCGGCCAGGGCGACGAGGGCCGTGGTGGGCGCCCAGGGCGCGCTGACCAGCAGTTCGTCCGGGGCCGGGCGGACACGGCGCAGCCGCTCGGCGATGCCGGCGGCCGCAGGCAGCGGCGCACCGGGGTGACCGACCACCAGGACCAGGGTGCCCGGCGTCGCCGTGGCGCGGGCCAGCAGGCCGGGCCGGACGTCGGGGGCGGGCTCGTCGCGGAACCAGTAGCCGCGCGGCAGCACGGTCACCAGCGGGTCCCCGTCGAACGGGTCGCGGTCACCGCCCGCCACGGGGGAGGGGGTGGGTGCCACGGGGGAGGGGGTGGGTGGTGGCGTCCGAGGGATCACGGGGCCGGTCGCGACCGGCACGGCCGTGCCTGCGGTCGGGGCGGGCAGGGACATCGGGGCGGGCAGGGCCGTCGGTGCGGGGGAGGGGACAGCGGCGGGCACCGGGCCCGTCGCGACCGGCACGGCCGTGCCCGCCACCGGCGCGGGTAGGGCCGTCGGTGCAGGTGCGGGCACCGGGCCGGTCGCGACCGGTACCGCCGTGCCTGCGGCCGGGGCGGGCAAGGCCGTCGGCGCGGGCAGGGCCGTCGGTGCGGGCAAGGCCGTCGGTGCAGGTGTGGGAACCGGTGCGGGGGAGGGGACGGCGGCGGGCACCGGGCCCGTCGCGAACGGCACTGCCGTGCCCGCCGGGTCCACCGCCCGAGCCCGGGTCGCAGCCGCGGCCGCCGCCGTCTCCGGCAGCGGCCACACCGGCCCGAGCCGGCGGGTGCGCCCGGCCGGGGTGCACAGCCACCAGGAGGACGGTTCGCCGTCCTCGGCGCCGCCGGTCAGCAGGGTCCCGTCGGGCCGCAGGGTGACGACGCCGTCGGGGGCGACGATGCTGGTGGCGGCGAGTTCGGCGATCCGCTGGGCGGGGCGCCGCCCGTCCGCCTGGCCGGCGGCCAGCCCGGAGGCGGCGAGGACCAGGGTGGCGGCCCGGCGGGCGGCCGCGGTGCGTGCCAGTTCGTCCAGGCCGGCGAGCAGGACGGGCTGCGCGTCGGCGGCCGCCGCCAGCACCGTCACGGTGCCGACCACGGCCGGCAGCAGGGCCAGCGCGTCGGCGAGTTCGGCGGGCAGCACCGCCGCCCCCTCCGGCGCACCCTCCGCCGGCCCGGGCGCGATGACGAAGTGCGGGCCCGCCTGGTGCAGCACCGCCGGGGCGGCGGCCGGGACGTCGCGGTGACGGGTCAGCCAGCGCCGCACCGGCGCGGTCCCGGCGCTCACTGCTGCGCCCCTTCGGTGTCGTCGACGACCGCGGTCTGCACCTGGACGGTGCGCCGCCGGGTGATGTGCAGGGCCCGTCCGGGCGGGAACGCCCGGGGCTTGGTGTTGCCGAACAGGAAGCCTTCGCTCGGCGGGCAGGACAGCAGCACCGCCGGGGTGTTGACCTCCTCCAGCTTGCGCAGCAGCTGGTCCGAGGAGGCCCGCCCGATGCCGTTGGCGCTGCGCGCCACGATCAGGTGCAGGCCCAGTTCGGCGCCCTGCGCCAGGTAGTCCAGCAGCGGCGCGAACGGGTGGGCGCTCATCCCGCCGGGGGAGCCGGCGACCAGCTCGTAGTCGTCGACCAGGATGAACAGTTCGGGGCCCTCCCACCAGTCCCGCAGCCGCAGCCGCTCGGGCGGGATGTCCGCGCCGGGCAGCCGGTTGGCCATCGCCCGCGCCGCGCCGTCGACGATCTGGCGCAGCACGTCCACGGCGACCGCGTGCCCGAGCCGGTACTCCTGCGGCACCGCGCCCTGCAGTACCCGGCGGTAGTCGACCAGCATGATGCGCGCCTCGTCGGGCCGGTAGGCGCCGGTGATGCCGGCCGCGACCAGCTTCAGCAGGTTCGTCTTGCCCGACTCGCTGTCACCGACCACCACCAGGTGCGGCGTCTCCTCGAAGTCGTGCCACAGCGTGTCCATCGACACGTCCTGCAGGCCCAGCGGGACGCGCAGCCGGCCCTCGGGCGCGGGCAGCGCGGCGGCGGGCAGCTGCAGCGGCAGCATCCGGACCTCGGGCGCGCGCGGCCCCGTCCAGTGCTCGGCGACGGCGTCGACCAGGTCCGCGACCCCGTCGCCGAGGTCGTCGGTGCTGCCGTTGCCGTCCATCCGGGGCAGCGCGGTGAGGAAGTGCAGTTCGTCCACGGTCAGGCCGCGGCCGGGGATCTTGGGCACCGTCCCCGCGACGCGCATGCCGATCGCGGAGTCGACCGGGTCGCCCAGGCGCAGCTCGAAGCGGGTGCCCAGCAGGTCGCGCAGCGCGCCGGTGACCTCGCCCCAGCGGGTGGTGCCCACGATCAGGTGGATGCCGTAGTTGAGGCCGCGCTGGGCGATCAGGGTCAGCGCCGGCGCGAGGTCGGCGAACTCCTGGCGCACGGTGTTCCAGCCGTCGACGACCAGGAAGACGTCGCCGTGCGCCTCCTGCGGCAGCTCACCGGCCGCCAGCATCCGCCGGAACGCCGACACCGAGTCGATGCCGAGCTCGGCGAAGCGCTGCTCGCGCCGCGCGAGGATCGCGTTGACCTCCGCGACCGTGCGCACCACCCGCTCCGGGTCGTGCCGCCCGGTGACCCCGCCCACGTGCGGCAGCCCGCGCAGCGAGGACAGGGTCCCGCCGCCGAAGTCCAGGCAGTAGAACTGCACTTCGCGCGGGGTGTGGGTGAGCGCGAGCGCCGTCATCAGGGCGCGCAGCAGGGTGGACTTGCCGCTCTGCGGACCACCCGCGATCCCCACGTGGCCGTCCGCTCCCGACAGGTCGGCGGTGAGCAGGTCGCGCACCTGCTGGAAGGGCCGGTCGACGACACCGACCGGAACGCTCAGCGTGCCGCGGCCCGCCGCGCCCTCCGTGGTCAGCCCGTGCTCCGGGTGCGGCGCCAGCGGCGGCAGCAACTGGTCCAGGGTGGGCGGCACCCCCAGCGGCGGCAGCCACACCTGGTGCGCCGGCGGACCCGCGTCCAGCAGCATCCCGGCCGCGATGCCGAGCAGGCTGCCGCTCTCCTGCTCCTCCTCCACCTCCGGCTCCTCCAGGACCAGGACGGGCTGACGCGGCGCCACGTACCCGGTGCCGTACGCGGCGACCTGCCCGGCAGCGGCCTGCCGGCGCACGGCCGCGGGCCGCGGCGCCCGGTAGGGGCCGGAGACGTACGCGGCCTTGAACCGGGTCAGCGTGGCGATGTCGCTGCGCAGGAACCCGTTGCCGGGCTGCGACGGCAGGTGGTACGCGTCCGGCACCCCCAGCACGCCCCGGCTCTCCATCGCCGAGAACGTCCGCAACCCCACCCGGTACGACAGGTGCGACTCCAGCGCGTGCATCCGGCCCTCGTCCAGCCGCTGCGAGGCCAGCAGCAGGTGCACGCCCAGCGACCGGCCCAGCCGGCCGATCATGATGAACAGCTCCATGAAGTCCCGGTGCGCGGCCAGCAGTTCGGAGAACTCGTCGACCACCACGAACAGCGTCGGCAGCGGCTCCAGATCGGCCCCGCCCGCCCGCGCGGTCTCGTAGTCCAGCAGCGAACTGTAGTTGCCCGCCGCCCGCAGCAGCTCCTGACGGCGCACCAGCTCACCGTGCAGCGCGTCCCGCATCCGGTCCACCAGCGCCGCCTCGTCGGCCAGGTTGGTGATCACCGCCGAGGTGTGCGGCAGCCGGTCCAGCCCCAGGAACGTCGCACCGCCCTTGAAGTCGACCAGGACGAAGTTCAGCACCTCCGAGGAGTGCGTCAGCGCCAGCGCCAGCACCAGCGTGCGCAGCAGCTCCGACTTGCCCGACCCGGTCGCCCCGATCAGCATCCCGTGCGGACCCATGCCGCCCTGCGCCGACTCCTTGATGTCCAGTTCCACCGGCGTGCCGTCCGCCGCGATCCCCAGCGGCACCCGCAGCCGGTCCGCGATCCCGCGCTGCGCCCAGCTCTGCGCCACGTCGTGCCGGTGCAGGTCCCGGATGCCCAGCAACGACGCCAGGTCGAAATCGCCCGCCAGCGGCTCCCCGGCCTCCACCCGGTCCCCGAGCCGGTACGGCGCCATCAGCGAGGCCAGCCGCCGCGCCGCCGGCAGCGACAACGCGTCCGGCCGCCCCAGCTCCGTCACCTCGTCACGGTGGTTGCGGTCCGCGCCGACCATCGCCAGCCGGCCCTCCTCGATCCGCAGCCGCAGCCGGTGCCGCAACGGCTTCCACTCCAACGCGTCACCCAGGTCCAGCAGCACCGCGTTGCGCCACCCCGCCAGCGCCGCCCGGCTGCCCGCACCGGCCTGCGGACCGTCCAGCACGATCACCGTGAACGGCTCGTCCCGGCCCGGCTGCGCCTCCGGCTCCCACGGCCCGCGCCCCGCGAACTCCGCCCCCAGCAGCTGCTCCAGCTCCGCCGTCGACCCCGCCACCAGCCGCACCGGCCCCAGCGCGTCGGTGTCCACCGGGTGCAGCGCGTGCGGCAGCCACTTCGCCCACTCCCACTGCTCCCGGTGCTCCGCGTCCGTCACCACCGCGATCCGCAGCTCGTCCGGCGCGTGGAACAGCGCCAGCTGCGCCAGCATCGCCCGCGTCAGCGCCCGCGCCGCCTCCCGGTCGTCACCGCGCACCAGCACCTGGGCGTACCCGCGCACGTACACCGCGATCGGCTGGTCCGCGACCGTGCCGTAGGCGTGGATGAACCGCCGCAGCGCGTGCGCGCACAACGGCTCCAGGTCCTCCACCGGCTTCGTCGACAGCGGCGCCAGCCGCACCGCCAGCCGCTGGTGCCCCACCCCGATCCGCACGTCACCGAAGTCCGGGTGCGCGGCGCGCCGCTCCCACAGCCGCGACGTCCGCACCAGCGACGCCGTCGCCCCCGGCGCCGGGTGCCGCCAGGCCAGCGCCTCCTGCTGGCGCACGATGTGCCCGCGCACCTGACGGCGCATCTGCGACAGGTACCGCAGGTAGTCCCGCCGCTCGGCCCGCAACTCCCGCTTGCGGTCACTGGAACCGCGGATCAGCGACGTCACCAGCATGCCCACCGCCGACAGGCCCATCATGCCCATCGCCACGTAGCCGAGCATCCCGCCACCGTCACCGGGACGCAGGAACATGAACACCATCGACAGCGAGCTCAGCGCCATCGGCGCCATCGAGATCATGCTCGACATGCCGCTCTGCGCCTCCGGCAGCACCGGCGGCTCCTGCAACTGGATCTCGCCGTCGGGCATCGCCGGACCGGGGCGCCGGGGCGGACGGTCGACCAGCACCACACTCAACGAACGGCTCCTCGCACCAGGGGGGACGGCCGCGAAGCCCCCGCGGTCCGGGGCGCCGTCCGCCCAGGACCACGGACGGCGCCCCGCCCCGGGTTCACCCGCCGTACGGAATCCGCCACCCGCCGGTGAACCCCGCAGCCCCCGCGGCCCGTGGCCCAGGGTGAGGGAGACCGCCCCGCCGGGCGGGACGGCCCAGGCCGTACGGACGTGAGGAGAGCCTTGAACGGGAGCGCCAACGGGACCGCAGTCGCCGGACTGTGCCGACTGAGGTTCCACGCACCCGACGCGGTGTTCGACCTCGCGGTCCCCGCCGACGTGCCACTGGCCGACCTGCTGCCGGCCGTCCTCGCCCACGCCGGCGACGACCTCGACGAACAGGGCGCCGAACACGACGGCTGGATCCTCCAACGCCTCGGCGAACCACCCCTGGACGAAGAACTCGGCGCCGACGCCCTCGGCCTGCACGACGGCGAGGACCTCCACCTGCGCCCGCGCCGCGACCCCCTGCCCGAAGTCCACTACGACGACCTCGCCGACGGCGTCGCCACCGGCATGCGCGAACGCCCCGACACCTGGCGCCCCGCCCTCACCCACCACGTCGCCCTCGCCCTGGCCGTCACCGCCCTCGCCGGCGGCCTCGCCCTCCTCCTCCTGCCCGGCCCGCCCCACCTGCGCGCCGGCGCCGCCGCCACCACCGGCCTGTTCCTGCTCCTCGGCGCCCTCAGCGCCTCCCGCGCCGTCGGCGACGCCGGCGCCGGCACCGCCCTCGGCACCACCGCCGTGCCCTACCTCGCCCTCGCCGGCGCCCTCCTCACCACCGACACCGGACCCTCCGCCACCGGAGCCCGCCTCCTCGCCGGCGGCTGCGCCGGCGCCGGAGCCGCCGTCCTCGCCATGGCCGCCGTCGGCTGCTCCGCCCCGCTCTTCCTCGGCCTGGTCCTGCTCGCCCTGCAGGTCACCACCGCCGGCGCCCTGCTCCTCGCCGGCCTCACCGCACCCGCCACCGCCGCCGTCCTCGCCGTCCTGCCCGTCGCCACCGCGTCCTTCCTGCCCGGCCTGAGCTTCCGCCTGTCCGGCATGCGCCTGCCCGCCCTGCCCCGCAACGCCGAGGAACTCCAGGAAGGCATCGAAGCCGTCCCCGCCGCCTCCGTGCGCTCCCGCAGCGCCGTCGCCGACGACTTCCTGACGGCCTTCCACCTCACCCTCGCCCCCGTCCTCGCCCTCGCCCTGGTCACCCTCACCGGCCAGGACGGCTGGGCCCCCACCGCCCTGACCTGCGCCCTCGCCCTCCTGCTCCTGCTGCACTCCCGCGGCATCGGCAGCATCCCCCAGCGCCTGGCCGTCCTCGTCCCCGGCGCCCTGGGCCCCGCCCTGCTCACCGCCCACCTCGCCGCCGGCCAGTCCACCGCCGCCCGCCTGGGCCTGCTCGCCGCCCTGCTCGCCGCCGCCGCCGTCCTGGCCGCCGTCTCCTGGACCGTCCCCGGCCGGCGCCTGCTGCCCTACTGGGGCCGCGCCGCCGACCTCCTGCACACCCTCGCCGCCGTCACGGTCCTCCCGCTCGCCCTCGCCGCCGCCGGCACCTACCACGGGCTGCGCGCCATCGCCGGCTGAACCCCGCCGCCACCCGACCGCGCCCCGCCGGCCCCACGCCCCGCCCCGCCCCCGAGGAGAACCACGCCATGCAGTCGAAGCGCGACCAGGTGCAGGCCCACCTGTTCGTGATGGGCCGCCTCGCCACCGGCATGCTCCGCGGCGAACCCGACGCCCCCGACGCCCCCACCGGACGCACCTCCCGCGGCATCGTCACCGGCACCGTCCTCGCCGTCCTCGCCTGCCTGGGCGCCGCCGTCTACGGCGTCCTCGTCCCCGGCGGCGCCACCGGCTGGAAGAAACCCGGCACCCTCGTCCTGGTCAAGGAGAGCGGCGCCCGCTACCTCTACCTCGACGGCACCCTCCACCCCCTGCTCAACGAGACCACCGCCCGCCTCATCGCCGGCGACCAGCTCACCGTCGACCAGGTCAGCACCCACTCCCTCGCCGACACCCCCCGCGGCGCCCCCCTCGGCCTCCTCGGCGCCCCCGACGGCCTGCCCGAACCCGGCCGGCTCACCACCGCCCCCTGGCTCACCTGCGCCGCCCTGCGCCCCAGCCCCTCCGGCGACCGCCGCCCGCACCTGGCCCTCGCCGTCGACCCCGCCACCCGCGGCACCGCCCTCACCGACAACCAGGCCCTCCTGGTCACCGCCCCCGACGGCACCACCCACCTCCTGTGGCACGGCCGCCGCCTGCGCCTGGACACCCGCAACGGCGCCCGCCAGGCCCTCGGCCAGAGCGCCGCCACCGCCCAGCCCGTCCCCCAGGCCTTCCTCAACGCCCTGCCCGCCGGCCCCGACCTCGCCGCCCCCGACCTCGACCAGCGCGGCACCCCCGGCCCCGACCTCGCCACCCGCCCCACCCGCATCGGACAGCTCTTCACCGGCCCCAACGGCGACCGTTACCTCCTCACCCCCGCCGGACTCACCCCGCTCACCCCGATGGCCTTCGAACTGCTGCGCAACGACCTGCGCACCCAGCAGAGCGCCTACCAGAACGCCGCCGTCACCCCCGCCGACGTGGGCGCCGCCGACCTCGCCGCCCACAGCGCACCCCCCGCACCCCCCGCCACCGCCGCCACCGCCCTGCCCACCACCGTGCCCGAACTCCTGACCGCCCCCCAGGGCCGCGACGTCTGCGCCGAACTGCGCCCCGGCGACCCCGGGCCCACCACCGCCGTCACCCTCGTCGACGACACCGCCCTGCAGGGCTCCGCCCCCACCGCCCAGCCCGGCGTCGAGGCGCCCTGCGCCACCGCCGACACCATTGCGGTGCGCCCCGGCGGTGGCGCCCTGGTCCGCGCCCTGTCCACCGCCGGCACCGGCGCGACCCTCTACCTGGTCACCGACAACGGGGTGAAGTACCCGCTGCCCTCACCCGCCGTCGCCAAGCAGCTCGGCTACGGCGACGCCGCCCCGCCGGGCATCCCCGAGGCACTGCTGACCCTGCTGCCCACCGGCCCCAGCCTCGACCCGGCCGCCCTCACCGGCACCCCCGCCGCCCCCGCGCCCGCCGCCCCCGCACCCGCCTGCCCGCGGTGAACCCGCCGCCGACACGGCGCCGTTGACCTGAAATGAACCCGGCATCCTCAAGCCCGGGCCGACGAAAGGAACCACCCGATGGCCCCCAACCTGCAGACAGACGACGCGGTCGTCCGCGGCATCCTGGCGACCCTGGAGAGCCACATGGACGCGATGACGCGCGCCGGCACGGAGGTCGAGAACGTCAACAGCGAGATCCAGCAGCACTTCAAGGCCGCCTGCAGCACCCAGTACCAGGGGAAGATCGAGGACTGGCAGCACCGCTACCAGCAGCTAAAGAGCGCCTACCAGACCTTCCACGGCAGCTTCGGCGCCGGGCACCAGCAGGTCAACACCGCCCACGACGAGGCCGCGGGCGTCGGCGCCAACTGGGGCGGCGCCTCCGCCGACATCTACAACGGCCTCAACCCCTGACCCCGCCCCCCGCCACGCCCGCCCCACCCGACGACCCCACCGAGAGGACCCCCGATGGCCAACATCATGCTCAACCACGCCAACATCGACGAGGCCGCCGACGCCCTGACCCAGGCCGGCCAGGGCATGCACACCGCCATGGACAACTGCATGGCGGCCATCAAGACCGCCGAGGCCCAGCTGAGCGGTGACCTCGCCACCGCCGCCAACGCCTTCTACCAGGTGCTCGCCACCCAGAACGGCACCATGAACGACGACATCGTCAAGGGCGCCGAGGTCCTGCGCACCATGCACGGCCTGCTGCGCGACGCCGACAAGCGCGCCGCGGCCGGCATCGGCTGATGGGCACCCCCACGGAGCCCAACTACGAGCACACGCTCAGCGTCAACAAGGACGACCTCCAGTACTTCGCGAACACGGAGATCGGCGCCCTCCTGGACGACCTGAACAAGAACTCCGGTTACAACGTGATGCAGCGCTACGCGGGGATGCTGGACGACACGGGCAACTCGCTGCTGGTGGGCAACAGGCTGTTCTTCGCGGACTCGGTCGTCCTCGACTTCAAGAACCTGGCCACCGGCCTGGCCACCGACCTCGGCACCCTCAAGGCCCAGATGCGCCAGGCCCAGGTGAAGATCCAGCTGACGCTGACCATCATGGACGAGGCCCACGAGGAAGCCATGACGGCGGCCGAGATGATGGAGGTCCTCACCAAGGTGTCGGGCGCCGCTCCGCCCAAGTCGGGTAAGTAACACAGTAGTTGACCGTACCGAGTATGTGGGGGCACTGATGGCCGGGACCTGGGAGCAGGTGCTCGCGTTCTTCGCGGGCCCGGACCAGAAGATCGTCGACAGGAGCAAGGTCGCGGAGCTGCCCGCCGGGGCCAAGTCCTGGATCAGGCCGGACCAGGTCCAGAAGGGCACGTCCGGCGCCAACTTCTACTACGGCACAACGACCGACACCGGGCGTGCGGACATGGCCACGACGGGCGAGAGCAAGCCCGACGTGTGGTGGGCGTGGAACTACACCTTCAACAATGTCAGGCACTATGTCCTGATCGGGATCCCGGTCAACTACACGGACTGGGGCAACGACACGGACAAGCCGCTGTCCCAGTTCATCCACCAGCACGAGGGGATCCTCGGGCCGCTGGCGGGCGGCGGCGGCAACGGCACGGTCGACCCCCGGAGCCTGCGGGTCGCCGCGCAGGGCCTGAGGGACGTGGGCACGTGGCTGGACACCTGGTACCCGCGGACGAAGAAGTGGGCCGACCTGATCGACGGCCCGGACAGCAACTGGCAGGGCGACGCGGCCGGCGAGTTCAAGATGCTGCTCAAGCGGTACGCGCTGGAGATGGAGACCATGCGACTCCAGCTGGACACGGTGAAGCACCCGGCGGACCTGGAGGCGGCAGCCGACCAGATCCCGAAGACGGTCAACGGCCTCTACACCGTCCACAAGGGGTGGTGGGACTCCGGGGATCTGTGGCCCAGCCACGCCATCTACTGGGCGCTGGCGGAGGAGATGGACGGCCAGAAGCCGGTGTTCAACGCCAACGGCCAAGTGACGTCCATCCCCTCCAAGACGCTCGGCGACGCCACCCAGGACGCCTTCTACGTCGCCCTGGAGAAGAAGGCGAAGGAAATCTGGCTGGCCAACGTCGTCATGCACCTCGACGCGCGGAAGGGCATGTACGGCACCGGGACGGATCCGACGGACGCCCTGGCCACCTCCTACTCCACGCTGGTCGCGGACTTCGGCCGCGGCTACGTCAACATCAGCCTGGACCTGCCCACCCAGGCGCCCCCCGGCCCGGGCGCGGGCGACGGCACCGGTGGTGACGGCAAGGGCGGTGCCGGAGGCGGCGGTGACGGCAAGGGCGGCGACCTCGGCCTGGGTGACGGCGCCGGCGGCGGTGGCGGCGGTGGCGGCAGCAAGTTCGACCTGTCGGGCGGCGCCGGCGGCGGCAAGGGCGGCGACGGCAAGGGCGGCAGCTCCAAGACCCACCTGCCGCCGCCGCCCCCGGTCATCGGGGCCGGCGGTGGCGGTGGCGGCGGCGCCGGCATCGGGGGCGACGGCGCGGGCACGCCGATCCTCGACAAGGACCACAAGCCCGTCCTCGACGCCAACAAGAAGCCGGTGCTGCTGCCCCCCGGCGGCTACATCGGCAAGGACGGCCAGGTCTACGACGCCAACGGCCAGAAGGTGCTCGACAAGAACCACAAGCCGGTGATCGTCCCGCCGGGCTCGGACGTCCCGCCCGGCACGGGCGGCGGCATCTACGGGCAGAACGCCAAGGTGCCCAAGGGCTCGAAGATCCGCGACGACGGGACGGTGGTCGGCCCCGACGACAAGGACGTGCTGGACCGCGACGGCAACCCCGTGGTGGTGCCCAAGGGCGGCTCCATCGCCGGGGACGGCACGTTGCTCGACTCCACCGGCCGTCCGATCTCCGACATCTCCCAGCGCTACACCGACCGGCAGCACGCCATCGACGCGATGGTGGGCAGCGGCGGCAGTGGCGGCGGCGGTGGTGGGACCGGCGGGGGCGGCGGCATCCGGCCGCCGTCCACCGGGTCCGACTGGAACCTGGACCTCGGCTCCTCCTTCGGCGACTACGGATCCGGCTCGACGTCGGGCGCAGGCTCGGCCTCCGGCAGCGGCGGCCTGGGTTCCTACGCCGGCCTCTTCGGCTCCGGCGGGGGAGCGGGCGGCTCCGGGGGCATCCCGTCCGGCGGCGGCTCGATGCCCAAGCTGGTCGGCTCCGGAGGCGGGCTGAGCCCGCAGGCCATCGAGAACAGCGGCGGGCTGGCCCCGGGCGGCAAGACGGCGGCCGCCGCGGCCGCCGAGTCGGCGGCCGCGGAGAAGGCCGCGCTGCAGAAGGCCTCCGCGCTGGCCGCCGAGGAGCAGGCCGCGATGCGCGGCCGGTCGATGTCCACCAGCGGCGGCGGCATGCCGATGATGCCGCCGATGGGCGGCGGCATGGGCGGTGGCATGGGCGGCCAGGGCGAGAAGGACCGTCAGCGCACCACCTGGCTGGCCGAGGACGAAGAGGTCTGGGGCACCGAGACCGGTGCGGTCAACGGCGTGATCGGCCGCTGAGCGGCACACGGCCCACCAGCAGCCCACCAGCAGGGGGGCGGCGTCCCAGGAGAGGGACGCCGCCCCGGGAATGAACGGAAAAGGCATGTCGTACTCGTTCGAGGACCAACTGAACCAGGCCATGGCCTCGTTGGAGGAGCAGAAGGAGAGGCTGGCCGAGTCGACGCGCAAGATGCAGGCGATGACCGCCGAGGCCAGGAGCAAGGACCGGATGGTCACCGCGAAGGTCGGCCCCCAGGGCGAACTGCTCGCGCTGACCTTCCACACCACCGCCTACCAGTCCATGGCCCCGGCCGAGCTGAGCACCGTGCTGAAGGACGTGCTCAACGAGGCCAAGGCCCGGATGGGCGACCGGATCACCGCCGAGATGCGCACCTTCGAGGGCGTCGGCGAGAGCCTGCGGCTGGGCTTCACCGGCGATCGCGGCGACGAGGACCTGTTCGGAGCCGGCGGCGGACTGGACCTGGACGCGCTGCTCGCCCCGCTCACCGCGATGCGCCCCGGCGCCGACCGGACGGCCAAGTCCCGCAAGCAGGAGGAGTTCAATGGCTAACACGCTGCGCAAGGACGAGGGCCTCAAGGCGGCGTTCACCAACTTCGACGACGTGGCCGCCCTCGTCGAGAAGATCAACACGGAGATCGTGGACATCAACACCAAGAACGTCAAGGCCGGCGGCGGCGACGACATCGGCAAGCAGTACCACGAGAAGATCGACAAGCCCACCGCTGACCTGACCGGGCTGACCACGCAGATCCGCAACAAGCTGAAGGCGATGTCCGCGCACGGCCAGGGCACGGCCGACCTCTTCGACGCCGCCGACGAGCACAACCTCGGCCTGGTCTGAACCGCCCTCGCCAGGGCCTGACTCCGGGCCTGCCCGCCCGCCCCCGCACCCCCGTACCACCAGCCCCGCCCCCGGAGGCCCTGCCGCCATGTCCCACTCGTCCATCCACGTCTCCCCGGGCGTGGCGCAGTTCTTCCACATCATCTCCGGCATGCCCTGGCCGGAGTCCGACGAGGGACTGCTGCGGGACGTCCGGGACGACTACCTCGCGCTGGCGGAGGACCTGCCGAAGCTGAGCGAGTACATCCTCGACGCGGTGCAGACCTGCGACAAGAGGATGGAGGGCGAGGCCGCCAAGGCCTTCAGGAAGGAGTGGGGCCAGTTCGTCAACACGGACCAGACCCAGGACCCCCTGCGCAAGGCCGCTGAACTCTGCACCCAGCTGTCCGAACTGGCCGGCAAGGTCGCCAACACCGTCGAGTACACCAAGTGGATGGCGATCGGTCAGCTCGTCCAGCTGATCATCGAGATCGCCTTCGCCATCGCCTGGTCCGTGTTCACCGGCGGCTTCTCCCTGGTGCAGCTGGAGTGGCAGAAGATCCTGACGCGGCAGTTCCTCATCCAGCTGCTGAAGAAGCTCGCCCAGCTGATCGCCATGCACACCTTCGGCGGCATCGTCGGCGGCCTGATCCTGGACGCCATCATCCAGGGCATCCAGTTCAACCACGGCGACCGGCACGAGTGGGACAAGGACCTCACCAAGCAGGCGGCGATCTTCGGCGCGATCAGCGGCGCCATCGGCGGGCCGCTCAGCCTGATCGGCGAGGGCCTGGGCAAGCTGATCGGCCCCCGCCTGGCCAAGCTGTTCGTGGAGAGCGCGCTCAACGACGTCATCAAGGGGCTGACCGGGATAGGCCTCAAGGAGGCGGGCAAGGAGCTCGGGGAGGGCGCCGCGGCCGGCGCCCTGAAGGGGACGGCCAAGGACCTGGCCGAGAGCGTGGCGGGCGGAGCCCTCAAGGGGGCGGGCAAGGACCTCGGGGAAGGCACCGCGGCCGGCGCCCTCAAGGGCGCGGGCAAGGGGTCGGGCAAGGAGGCCGGCGAGGGCCTCGGCCACCTGCTCGGCGACGAGGCGGCCGAGAACTTCGCGCGAGGCATCTCCAACCTCCTGAAGGAGAACGCCCAGTACCTGGCCAAGGGCTTCAAGGCCGGGCGCAAGGTGGGCGCCGCGACCGGCGAGAAGTTCGTGCGCCAGCTCGGCGAGCTCTTCGAGAAGGAGCTCGGCGAGGAGATCGGCCACAAGTTCGCCCGGGAGATGGGCGAGCACCTCGGCAGGCAGTTCGCCGAGCACTCGCTCAAGACGGTGATGAAGGAGAGCAGCAAGGAAGCGATCAAGGAGACCCTGGAGAACCTCGCCAAGGACGGCGGCCGGGTCGCGCTCACACCCGAACTCAAGCTGCTGGTCGAGAAGATGCCCGAACTCGCGGGCGGCATCAACAAGATGAACAAGATGTTCCACCTCGGGCACGTGCTGGGCAGCCAGTTCGAGTCGGGCATCAACCAGTACCTCACCGAGGGCATCTACAACACGATCTACAACGGCGAGTGGCAAGCCAGCGGGATGAGCTTCCTCGGCGGCTTCATGATGGGCGGGATGCGCCACATGATCATGGGGCTCGCCTCGCCGCTGACCCTGCGGTACGCGGACTTCGTCCGCGGCCTGGAGAGCTCCCGGATCACCGAGGAGTCCGGCCCCAACTACCCCTTGACCCACCCGCTGACCTTCCTCTCGGTGATCAGCAACATGGGCGGCCACTCGGCGCCGTACCCGGTGCCCCGGCCCGGGCACATCGACCAGATCAACGCGCCGCGGCTGTCCGGCGGCGACGGCGCCCCGCTCAGGTCGGACGGCGCCTCACTGTCCGGCTCGTCAGTCCTCGCCGGGAACCACCACCGGGAGGAGAACGGCGACGGCGTCCTCGCCGACCCCAAGGGCAAGACCAGCCACGACTCCTCCGTCGACGGCGGGTCGGGCCCGAAGGCCCCCGCGTCGAAGGTCGCGACGGAATCCGGCGCCAAGTCGCCCGCGACCGGCCCGACCGCCGAGACGCCGAAGCCCACCGGCAAGCGGGACACCGACCCCGGGCCCACCCCCAGGACCCGCACGGAGACCGACACCCCCCAGAAGGCCGAGAACCCCCCGAAGGCCGGCACCCCGCAGAAGACGGGGGGCCGCGGCGGTGAGACCGCGACCACGACCGCGGACAGCCAGGGCGGTGCCACCAAGGCGCAGCACCAGTCCCCGCCCGGCCAGGACCGCCGCACCACGGTCCGCGACGAGCACGACGAGCCGGTCGCGCACGAGCGCACGACCGGGCACGAGCGCACGACCGCCACGGACGGCGGGCCGGCCGGCCCGCCCGGGCGGCAGACGACGGGCAACGGGTCCGTCGCCCCCCACTCCGACAACGGACCGCAGCCGCACAGGGACGTCCCCGGCGCCGGCCCGGCGGCCCCGCCGGTCCGCACCAGCAGCGACGACGCCGGCGGCGTCCGCAACGACGGCAACGCCCCCGGCAACGGCAGTGGCAACGCCCACGGCAACGGCGACAGCCCCGCGCCCGGCCGCCCCGACCCGAAGAACCCCGACCCGCAGCGCCCCGACCCGCAGGGCCCGGTGCCGCCCGCCACCCCGCCGCGCGACCCCAGGCCCGACGGGCCCACCGACCCGAAGGGCCCCCACGACCCGTCCACCCCGGGCCCCGGCCCCTCCGCCCCCACCACCTCCCACACCCCCTCCGGCCACACCTACCACCGGGTCGACGCCCCCGAACACGCCAAGGTGCCCGCCGGCGACGAACGCCGCACCACCTGGCACGACAAGCAGCAGGAGATCGCCGAGCGGCACGACGCCGTGCTCGCCGAGGCCGAGGCGAAGGAAGCCCTGCACGGCGCCATCGAGGAACACCTGATCGAGGGCCACGCCGACCTGCCCCGGGACCTGCGCGCCCTGACCGGCCCCGGCACCGAAGCGTGGCGCCGCACCGCCACCGACCTGCAGACCGACATCGAGGCCCGCCCGCACGAGCGGGAGGAGATCCTCGCCGGCGCCGCCGACCGCCTCGAACTGGCCGGCGCCCGCGAACTCGCCCTCCGGGTCGCCGTCAGCCGCTTCGACCACCTGCTGACCGAACGCGGCCTCGACCCGGCCGCCACCGGCGGCGACCACCCGCACGCGGAGATCCGCCGCGAAGCCTCCGAACGCTTCCGCTCCGACGCCGAACGCGACATCGCCCAGGTGTACGCCACCCGCGCCGACGTCACCCCCGAACGCAACGCCCTGGCCGCCCGGGCGCTGGAGAACCGGCTGCGCCGGGCCGCCGGGGACCTGGACGTCCGTCAGGCACGCGCCACGCAGACCGAACGGATCGAACGGGCGGTGGACGACGCCCACGCCGACTGGAAGCGGGAGAACCTCACCGAGACGGACCGTGCGCTGCTGGACGCCGCCGGCGTGCCGAAGGACGCCCGGGTGTCGGAGGAGGCCCGCGACCAGGTCGCCGAGGCCATGCGGGAGCGGCTCGCCGAGTTCCACGGCCGCTACCAGGACCGGACGGCCCTGCACGTCGACGACGCCGAGCCGGGAGCCGGCCGCCGGGACGAGGACACGTTCCTGGCGATCCGGGACGAGAACGGCGACGACCTCGCCGCCGTCGACCCCACCCCCCGCGGGAAGGACCGGCTCGAAGCCGACTTCCGGGACGTCTTCGAGAGCCACAAGGGCGGCCTGTCCCACGACTTCACCGTCCAGGCGGTCCGCGAGACCGTGCTGCAGCGCTCCATCGACGCGGTGAAGGACGCGGCCGCCGCGTGGAAGACCAGCGCCCCCGAGCAGTTCGGCCCCGAGGCGCTGCGGGAACTCGACCTGGCCGACAGCCCGTCCTCGCGCACGGAAGCCGCCGCCCGCGCCGACCTCGCCCGCCGCACCGACCGCCTGGTCACCGAGCACACCGCCGCCGACCGCGACCCGGCCCGACTCAAGGAGGAACTGGACCGGTTGACCTCCCCGGCCGAGGTCAACCGCCTGCTGGCCCTGCACGGCGCCCGCGAGAAGGCGCTGCGCGCCGCCGAGGAGACCGCCCGCACCAAGGTCCCGCACGACCTGGGCGGCCCCGACGCCACCGACCACCGCACCGACCCGGCGGCCACCGTCGAGACGGCCCTGGGACGGCCGGCGCGCGGCAGCCGCACCGACGCCCCCGAACCGCCGGCCTCCGCCGCGGCCCGGCGCGTGCGCGAGGGCTACACCGAGCGGGTCCGCGCCGCGTTCGAGGAGAACTTCCGCTCCCTGCTGCGCGACCCGGACGCCGACCACAAGGCAGGCCTGAGCGGGCAGTTGGAGCAGTGGCACCGCGAGCGCGAGCGGCTGACCGAGGGCCTGGAACAACACGTGGCCTTCGAACGTGCCGTGCTGCCCGCCCGCGAACACGCCGCCGCCGGCTACGACCGCCTCGCCGAGGGCCGCCGGGTGTCGGAGGAAGCGGTCCAGGAGCTCAAGACCCGCTACGGCGGCGAGTTCTTCGACGCCTACAAGGACCACTGGGGGCCCGAGGACCTGGACGGCGAACGCTGGCGCGGCCACGAGGCGGCCAACGAGAACGTCTTCGGCCGCCGCCCCACCGAGGAGCAGGCCAAGGCCGAGACCGAGCACAAGCCCGAGACCGAGACCGAGCCCGAGCCGACCCCCGAGCACAGGCCCGAGACCGAGCCCGAGCCGACCTCCGAGCACAGGCCCGAGACCGAGCCCGAGCCGACCCCCGAGCACAGGCCCGAGCACAGGTCCGAGCACAGGCCCGAGCACAGGCCCGAGACCGAGCCTGTGCCGACCCCCGAGCACAAGCCCGAGACCGAGCACAGGCCCGAGGCCGAGCCGACCCCCGTACCCGGGCCCCTCACCCCGTCCGGCCCGCTGGTCCGCCCCCGGGACACCGTCCGGGAGCAGCCTTCGGGCACGAAGCCGGGCGGGGACCGCCCGGAAGGCCACGAACTCGTCGAGCAGGGCGACCGCCGCCCGGACACCCCCGCACCCGAGGACGGCCGGCCCGCGACGGCCGGACCGCTGCAGGAGCAGTCACGCCGGACGCTCCTGACGACCCGGCAGGACCACGAGGGCACCGGGCCCCGCCGTGATGAGCAGGGGCCGGCACACCAGGAGGTGACCCGGAAGGAGCGCCAGGCCGCCCAGGAGACCGTCTACCCGGTGGCGCAGCGCACGCCCGCGAAGTCCCCGCACTCGGACTCGGACGACGACTGGAGCACCGGCGGAACGGACGACGAATCGCCCGCCCCCACGAATGCGGCGGCCCAGATCACCCAGGCCACCCAGGCGGTCCACATCACCGAGACCGAGCCGGAGACCGAGCCGGAGGCCCAGCCGGAGATCGAGCAGGGCTCGGTGCTGGACCTCCCCGTCGAGCCCCTGCCGGCGGGCTCGTTCGAGGCCGCTCAGCTGTGGCGCACCCGCGACCGGCTTCCGGAGTTCCACATTCAGGACCACACGCTGATCACGTGGCCCCGCGAGGGCGACACGTCCGACCTCCCGCAGGCCCCGGACGATCTCTTCCGGCACGCGGTCGGCCTGATCGAAACCCGGCTGCAGTCCATCCTCGCCCGGGCCGAGGACGTCATCCATGACCCCCAGGCCCAAGACCACGAGCGCGACGCCGCCCAGGTGCTGCTCGACACCCACGCCGTGCTGGCGGACGACGGCTGGTCGCCCGCCTACATCAGCGAGTTCCTCCACCTGCAGATGCGGCTGCGCGCCAGTGCGGTGCCCGACCTGTTCCCGGAGCGACTGTTCGAACAGAACCCGCAGCTCCTGGAGGGAGGCGGGCAGTCGGGATTCCGCCTGTTGACCGCCTACGAATTCCCGGACGGCCCGATACCGAGGGAGCACGACGGCGGCTCGCTGCGCGGCAGCAACGGCGCCGCCGACGCGTTCTACACGTGGCTGGAGGACGAAGCAGGCGGGAACCCGGGCTACATCTCGGAATGGGAGGGAACCCAGGGCGGCGGATCCTGGGAGGGGTCTCCCCTGAGCGCGAAACTGATGTTCGCCCACTTCCGCCCCGGTGACGGGGTGGAAGCGGAGTACCTCTGGCGCAAACTCGGCTCCGAACACGACATCGTGTACAGGCAGGACTACGTCCGCAGCATGGTGGCCCAGCACGTCTTCACCCACGAGTTCCTGAAGAAGACGGAGCTGCCGAACGTGGACCGCGCCACCGGGCAGGTCACCCTGTTCCGGCTGGAAAGCCAGCGGCACATCGACAACATCACCGGCAGCGAAGACCGGCAGCAGGGCCGGCCGATGCCGCTCCTGCGGGGGCCGGCCGAGTCGTTCAGCCTGCTGTCGCCCTTCAAGGAACCGCACAGCACCAGCGACAGCGGCCCGTTCTACGTCACGGTCCAGACCGTCCCGATCCACCGGGTGTTCGGGACACACCTGCAGGGCCGGCACGACGATCTCACCTCTCCGATCTTCGGCGGTGAGGACGAGTTCGTCGTCATGTCGGCGGGCAGGGACATCATCTTCAACGGCATGACCGTGCCCCTCACGCCGCGCCAGCGGGCCGAGGAGCAGCAGGCCGCCCAGAACGCCCAGAACGCCCAGCCCGTCCAGCCCGCCCAGGCGCCGGCGGCGCCCGCCGTCGTGACTCCGCCGGCGCAGGTGCCGGGTCCGGCCGTGCCGCCCGTTGCCCCGGGCGCGGTGCTGCCCGCCTCGGCCTGGGCCGACATCCGGACGTCCGCGTCGCCCGCGCGGATGGAGACGGTGCGCTTCGATCCTCTCGTGCGCGGGCAGGCCGGCCCGGGCGACATCGCCGGCCCCGGCGTGCGCGACCAGTACGAGGCCCGGCAGCCGAGCCTGGGCGGGCTGCACGGTGCCGACACCGCGATCAGCTACGACGTGCGGCGCTTCGAGGCCCAACCGGGGCACTGGGTCACCGAGTTCACGCTGAACCTGCACCTGCAGGGGCCGGACGGCCGCCCGCTGCCCACGCACGAGGCCACGCGGATGCTCGACCGGGTCCGGGCGGTGGTCGACGAGCGCTTCAACGAACGCTTCCGCCTGCCCGGCGGGGACCAGGTGCACCTGCGGGTGGACGGCACGCAGAACGAGGCGGGCGCGCACCGCGCGATCACCGTGGTTCCCGGTCGCGACCGCAGTGACCAGCTCACCTGGTACGACGAGAGCCCGCCCGGGGTGCTGCTGCACGAGGTGCTGCACTTCCTGGGCCTGCCGGACGAGTACGTCGAACGGGCGGCGACGCCGGGTGACGCGTTCGCGCTGCGCCGGCGCGACCGGTGGGCGGGTGAGGACGGGGTGATGGGCACCTCGGCCCACCGGGACGACTTCACGGTGCTGCCCCGGCACCTGGAGCGGATCGAGGAGGTCCTGCGTTCCGGCCCGGTCGTGCGTGATCTGACGTTCGCCCAGTACCGGTCCGGCTCGACGGCCCCGACGGCCCCGGCGCCGCACGCCCCGGGCACCGGCGCCGTCGCCCCGGCGCCGCCCCACACCCCGGCCGCCGCGCCCGGGCCTCCGCCGCCGCCCCCGCCGCCGCCGGGCGGTCCGCTGGCACCGCCCGCGCCGGGCGGTCCGCTGGCACCCGCCGGACAGGGCGGACCTCCGCCGCCCCCGCCGCCGCCGGGCGGCCCGTTGGCACCCCCGCCGCCGGGCGGTCCGCCGCCCCCGCCTGCGCCGGGTGGTCCGCCGCCCCCGCCGCCGCCGGGCGGTCCGTTGGCACCCCCGCCGCCGGGTGGTGCGGCACATCCCGTCGCCGTGCCGTTCGTGCCGGTGCCCTCCCACGGGCCGGCCCAGGAGATCAGGGAGCAGCACCGCGCCGAGGACGAACAGCACCTCGCCGCACTGCCGCCGCACACCGGCGCGACGCCGACCGTGTCCCCGGCCGACGCCGCCCTCGGGCAGCAGCTGCGCCAGCGCTACCCGCGGATCAGCCTGGTCGACCCGGGTTCGCCCGGCAGCGGCCACCAGGTCGCCTTCCTGCGGGTGCTGGAGGGCCTGGCCGCGATGGGCTACCAGGGCGAGGTCCACCTGACCTTCGCGCGCGGCAAGGCGCCGTTCTACGCCGAACGGCTCGGCCGCTCCGCTGACGTCGGGCACCCCCGGCACTCCTACGACCTGTTCCACGGCCCGTGGACGGGCGTCCACCAGGGGATGCGGGTGACCGCGCACCCGGCGGGAGCACCGCTGGACGTCGCCTACAAGGTGCCCGAGCGGCGGATCGCCGCCGACCTGGAGACGTACTGGAAGTACTTCGCCTGGCACGGGGCGGACCCCGACGAGGCGTGGCTGGTCTCCGCCGGGGCCAACCCGAACGTGCGCGGCCGCTACCGGGGCGACCAGCCGCAGATCCAGACCGACTTCCCGAACTCCGTCACGAAGGAGGACAACCGCGACCGGACGATCAACCCCGCCCAGCACCTGACCCCCGACGTCCTGACGGCCGGAGCCCAGTCCTCCGGGCAGGGCCGGACGCTGACCGTCTTCGCCGCCCTGGACGCCCCGCACGGCGAGGACACGGCCGCCTACTTCGAGCAGAACCTGGCGCCGTCCCTCCGGGAGATGACCGGGGAGCAGGATCCGGACGCCCTGATCCTGCAGCCCTTCCTCTGGGACAGCCACCCCCGGCAGATCCGCCGCGGGGACGACGTCCTGGCGGAGCTGTGGCACGACCAGGGCGCCACCGTCACCTATCCCTTCCGTCCGCAGCCCGTCCCGGAGGACCTCGCGGGCCACGTCCGTGACCACTGGCCGGAGGCCACCGGCCCCGACGACCCGGTTCCGGACCTGGTCGCCGACCTCCTGCGCCGCGCCCAGGCCGGCGAGATCCGGCTGGTCACCGCCTACTACGGACAGATCGGCGACGGCACGGTCCGCCACCGCGACATGGCCACCCGGATGGAAACCGCGCTGCGAGAGATCCCGGAGCCGCGCCGGCCGTCGGCCGTGGTCCTGCTCGGGGCCGAGCCGAACGATCGTCAGAGCCACGCCGACCTGCTGGACGGCCTCCGGGGCGTCGTCCAGGCCCCGGCCGACGACGGGGGCGTCCACCGCCTGCGGCTGGGACGCGTCCAGCCGGCGGTGATGGAACTGTTCGAGCAGCACTCGACCCTGGTCGTCACCGAGGGCGCCAACACGTGGCAGGAGATCCTCACCCTCGCCACCCCCGGCATCTCGGCCCGCCCGGGCGGCGAGACCCGCCCGTGGACGCTGGCCCCGAACGGCACCCCGTCACAGGGCGGGCAGCGGATCGGCGAGGCCTCGGCGGCCCTGGGCACCGGGCACACGCCGACCCTCACCACGTTCCTGCACGGCCTGGACGACCGGACCGGCGAGGTGCGCCAGTACCTGGACGTCTGGCGCGACTCCCTGAGCACCGGCGCCAACGACCAGTTCCGCAGCGCGGTCGAACAGCTCCTCGGCCAGCCCGAACCCCCGGCCGGGGAGAACACCGGGGCGGCGACGGCGGTGCACCAGCCCGCCCAGGCACCGGCACCGCCCGCCGCCGTGACCCCGCCCGCGCAGGTCCCGCCCCCGGTCGAGCCGCCCGCCGCCCCGCACGCGGTGCTGCCCGCCTCCGCCTGGGCCGACATCCGCACCCTCGCGCCGCCCGCCCGGATGGAGACGGTGCGCTTCGACCCCCGCGTGCGCGGCCAGGCCGGCCCGGGCGACATCGCCGGCCCCGGCGTGCGCGACCAGTACGAGAACCGGCAGCCGAGCCTGGGCGGACTGCACGGCGCCGACACCACGATCAGCTACGACGCGCGGCGCTTCGAGGTCCGGCCCGGCCACTGGGTCACCGAGTTCACCCTGCGCCTGCACCTGCAGGGGCCGGACGGCCGCCCGCTGCCCGCACACGAGGCCGCCCGGACGCTCGACCGGGCCCGGGACGTGGTCGGCGACCGGTTCAACGAACGCTTCCACCTGCCCGGCGGAGACCAGGTGCACCTGCGGGTCGAGGGCGCGAAGACCGCGCCCGACGCCCACCGCACCGTCACCGTGGTGCCCGGCGGCGAACGCAGCGACCAGTTCCACTGGTACGACCAGAGCCCGCCCGGGGTGCTGCTGCACGAGGTGCTGCACTTCCTCGGCCTCCCCGACGAGTACGTCGAACCGGTGACCAAGCCGGGCGACGCCTTCGCGCTGCGCCGCCGCGACCTGTGGGCCGGCGAGAACGGGGTGATGGGCACCTCGGCCCACCGGGACGACTTCACGGTGCTGCCCCGCCACCTGCAGCGCATCGAGGAGGTCCTGCACTCGGGCCCGGTCCTGCGCGACCTGAGCTACGGGCAGCACCGCCCCGGCCAGGAGACGGCGCACGCCCCGCTGACGCAGCAGCACGGGCAGACCGAGGGCCCGGGCGCCCCGGCCCCGCTGAACGGTGCGACCCACACCGACGTGACCCACACCGACGTGACCCACACCGACGTGACCCACACCGACGTGACCCACACCGACGTGACCCCTGCCGTCGGGACCCCCGCCAGCAAGGCGCCGAACGCTCCGGCCCCGGTGCACGAGTCGCGCGTGAACGTGCTGGACGGCGGCCGGCTCTACCACGTCGTCAGCGTGCCGGGCGACGGCGACTGCCTGCTGCACGCCGTCCTCGCCGGAGCCCGCGGGCTGGACGGCTGGCAGCACGGCGAACTCACCGTCCACGGGCTGCGCGAGCTGGCGTCGCAGTGGTTCCGCAGCGACGCCGGCGCCGCGATGCGGCACAACGCCGACGCCACCGGCCAGCGGCCCGGGGACCGTCTGGAGCCGCACGAGCGCAACCAGACATGGCAGGTGCATCTCAACTCGGGGGACGAGCAGCCGTCGACGCTGTCCGGCAGCGACCTCGGGAACCTGCGCATGAGCGACCTGTACGACATGGGGCTGCGCAACCGGTCCCTGTGGAACACCTCGTTCTACGACCAGGCGCCGGCCATCGTCGCCCACGCCCTCGACCTCCACCTCGTGGTCCACGCGGGCAACGGCCGTACCGAGTTCAACCCCGGCGCGCACGGCGGCGAGGTGCACGTCTACCGCGACCCCGGCAGGGGACTGGCAGCGCACTACTCCGAACTGCGCCCCGACACGCGGGGGCCGGTGGCGGTGGAGACCGGCGCCACCGTCGACCCGAAGGTGGCGAAGGAACTGGCCGGGCGGGTCCAGCCGGACATGGTCGTCGTCGCCATGGAGCCCGGGCAGCCGGTCTTCCGGGTGACCGACGCGTGGACGCTGCGGGGGTACCTGCTCCAGGGCAAGATCGGCGCGGTCAAGAACAAGGAGGGCTGGTCCCAGCTGGGCCCGGGGCTCTACACGGGCCACGACTTCGACCACGCGGCCACCTACAGCGACTCCCTCTCCGGCCTGCCGGTGGTCATGGAGTTCCTCCTCTCCCGCAAGGCGACGGGTCTGAAGGTGAAGAACATCACCGAGGACTGGACGGCCAAGGAGGTCCCGGAGACGCTGAAGAAGTACGACTTCCTCACCGACGGGACGCAGTTCAAGTTCCACCCCGGCTTCTACGAGGGCCTCATTCGGGAAGGAGCGCAGTCCGCGGACAAGTCCAGCGGTCTGCGGATCGCCGGCCTGAAGGTCAAGGAGGGCGCATCGGTCTGGAACCACTACCGGACCGAGGACTTCGTCCCGGAGTTCGAGGGCTACCTGATCAAGGCGCACCAGGACAAGGCCCGGCAACTCCCGCACGGCGACGACGCGTCAGGCCCCGCCCGCGAACCGGATCCGGTCCCGAGGAGCGAGGCCCTGGACTCCGCCCCGCCCGCCGAGCCCGGGGACCTCAGGCGCATCCGCTACCGCGAGCAGGCCGAGGCCTACGAGCGGCGGCTCGCCGCCCACCTGCTCGAACGCGCCGACGTCCAGCGCGAGGTCAAGAAGGTCGTGGACCTGGCCTGGGCCATGACCACCAACGACAAGGACAGGACCCAGTTCGGCTCCAGGAGCACGGGCACGACCGGCATGGTCGGCACCGACCGGCACATGCTGCAGGAGGTCGTCGACCGCGGAAACCTCCGGGAACGCATGGCCCTGCTCTACAACGGCTACACCTCCAACCACTTCGCCAAGCTCGTCCGGCAGCGGCAGCTGCCGCGACCGGAGCAGCTGACGCAGGAACGGGTGGACCGCCACGACATCGGCGCGGAGGTCGTCAACCCGCTGACCGCCGAGGTCAAGAAGGTCTACGGGGAACTGCTGAAGCCGCCCGCCGAGCGCCGGCACCAGGAGCCCTTCGCATCGTTCCGCACCGACGAGCGGTACGGACCCGTCATCGAGGGGATCCGGGACGCCTACACCGAGATCCAGGGCAGGCAGATCGCCGAGTGGGAACGCAAGCGGGTGGTGGAGGCCGCGCAGAAGGCCGCGGAGCGCCAGGCCAAGACCATCCTCGAAACCGACCGCAACCCCTTCGAGGTGAACCCGCCACTGGGCCGGGGCGAGTGGTACAGCGCCGTGGAGAAGGACGGCCGGCTCGGCTGGCAGCCGGGCGCCAAGTCCTTCCACTACAAGCTCGGTTCCGAGTTCCAGCAGGCCGCCCACGACAGCGGGGGGCTGGTCGTCAGCGGTACCTCCGGCACGGCCTTCGGCATGCTCCAGGCCGTCAAGGAACTCGTCAAGACGGACACGGGGAAGGCCAAGCTCGCCGAACTGGGTTCCGAATCGGTCGACTTCGAGCAGTTGAGGATGGCCCTGCTCGGCTGGATGCTGGAGTCGGAGGACCACACCTTCCACGAGATCATGAGCGGCTCCCGCCTGTTCTCCGAGAGCCTCACCCCCGAGGAACGCAAGAACCCGAACCTCGTCAACACCGACCTCACCTACAGCGACACCCACCACCGCTACCGCTTCCTCCCGCCGCTGACCGAGCAGCAACTGCGCAGTGAGGTGGCGCCGGAAGGACTCTTCCCGGACGAACACCTGGTGGGCGAATGGTCCGCCCACGACCTGGAGTTCGCCGACCTCTCCATCGACACCCCGCCCGGCGGCGAACAGCCCGCCCAGGACGGCGGCTCCCCCCGGCAGCCGGCCTCCGCGCCGCCGCTGCCCGACACGCCCCCCGTCCACGAGACCGCCCCGACCGTCCACGACAACGGCGACGAGATCACCCCCGTGGAGCACGACGCCACGGTGCAGGCCGCAGGGCACACCGACGGCGGCAACCGGCCGCCGGACGGCGCGCCGATGCGCGTGGCCGACCACCCGCTCGACGTCCCGAGGCGCATGCCCGGCCCGGACGCCGAGGACCCCTTCCCGGCCGGGTGGGGGCAGCTGGCCGACCTGCGCGGACGGCTCGACGCCCTGCCCGCGGACAGCCCCGAACACGCGCCGCTGCAGCGCCAGGTCGACCGTGCCCAGGCGAAGCTGCGGTCGGACTTCACGACCTTCCTCGACCACGACGGCAGCGACCTCGCCACCGCCTCCCGGGCCCGCGAGCAGCGGATCACCGAGCTGCGCACGCAGACCCCGCCCCCGGGCACCCGGGAGGAGGCCCACCACCAGCGGCTCCTGGACACGCTGGAGCTGGAGGTACGCGAACTCCAGGCCGAACTCGACCGCCACGCCCTGGACGCCCAGTCCAAGCAGCGAATGGTCCCCGCCGCGCGGGACCTCGAAGTGGTGAAGTACCTGCAGGACCCGCAGGCGCACCCGCTGGACACGGAGGAGCACTCGCAGCCGCTCCTGGACCGCCTCAACCGCGCCGGTGTCGACTGGAACTCCCTGGACCCGGTCCAGGCGGCCGCCCTGGTCATGGTCGAACGCAAGGCGATGGACTTCGAACAGCGCGACCGCGCCCTGCTCACGGAGAAGCTGACCGCCGCCACCGGCGAGTGGGCGTGGGCGGCGAAGTACCCCCGCGACACCCCCGGGGCGGTCGACGAGCTGATCGACCGGGTCCAGCAGCACATGCGCACCGGCATGTTCATCGCCACCAACTTCCACTTCGACCAGCCGCTCAACGCCAACCGCCAGACCGCCTTCGGCAAGGCCGGCGGGATGTTCGGCACCTGGGGACCCAAGCCGAAGACCCTCCTCGACAAGCTGATGGCCGACAAGCAGGGTCTGTTCCGCAACGCCTGGGAGACCGGCGCCTCCCAGGCTGCGGTCGTCCCCTCACGCCGCGGTGGCGTGGAGGAGCACATGGGCTACGGGCCCGCCCTGCGCCGCAGCCACGACACCCGCGCCCTCTTCCAGGACACCGGCACCGAGGACAGCCACTTCGCGCCGAAGAAGCGCGACCGCGGCCTGATGCCGAAGTACGGGGCACTGGTCTCCGAACTGCAGCCCTTCGGCGTGGCACAGCGCTACGGCGCGTTCGCGCTGCACTGGTCCGACGACATCCGCGGCCGCGTCACCCACACCCCCAACGACTCCTGGACGGCACGGGAGAAGGGCGCCCTGTCGGTCACCTCCGACTCCCACCTGCTGCCGCTGCTGCTGTGGGGCGAACGGGACATGGTCGAACGGGTCTTCGGCGAGGCGACCGGCTTCCGGCACGACCCGGCCTTCGGCGAGCGGATGCTCACCAGGGGCATGGACACCAACAGCTACTTCGAGACGCAGATCCACGGCCCGCTGTCCTGGGCCGACCTGCAGCACGTCGTCATCAGCCACCGGGAGAACGGCGACACGCCCCCCTCCCGGCGCGACGCGCACCTGCCCACCCGGGAACGGGCCGAGGAGATCGCCGGCAAGCTCCGCGCGTTCGCGACGAAGAACGGCCACCCCTTCACGGTGGAACTGCGCCGCTCCGACGCGCCCCCGGTGCTCAACCGCCTGGCCGACGCCCTCGCCCCCACCCCGCAGCAGCCCCCGCAGCCCCAGCCCCAGCCGCAGCCGCACGGCGTCGACATCGGCGACGCCCCGGCGCCCGTGCACCCGGAGTCCGGGCTGACGCCGCTGCCCGACGCCGGGCACTTCGGACCGGACGCCGAGCACACACCGCCCGCCGCCCCACCGGTCACCGACCGGCGCGGCGAGCTGCGCGCCTCACTGGTCCACCACGAAGCCTCGGGCGCCCACCGCCTCGACGACCCGGGCGTCGACGCGCAGGCCCGGCAGCGGATGGCCGGGACACTGGACCGCTTCCCCGCCGACGAACGCTTCCTCACCGTGGCGATGCACACCGGCACCGACGGCGTGCCGCGCTGGAAGGGCACCCGGGTCACCGAGGGCGAAGTCGCCGACCTGCTCGCCTCGCTGTACGAGAAGCGGGCCTGGGACGGGAACAAGCCGGTGCAGCTGGTGGCCTGCTCGTCGGCCCGCGAGGGCGAGACGTCGTTCGCCGCCGGCGTGCTGCGGGAGCTGCGCCTGCGGCTGCCCGGCCTCGACCTGGAGGTCTACGCCCCCAGCGGCCTGGCCTGGTTCATGCCCCCGGTCTCCGCACCCTTCCGCACCGACCCCCACGGCCCCGGCGTCCTGGTGGTCGGGCGGCAGCCCGGCTTCGACAGCTCCGGCCGTCCCGTCCTGGTGGAGGGCGGCGGCTGGGTGAGCCTGACGGCCCCCCGGGACGCGTCCCCCGACGCCCCGCCCGTGGTGCGCACCCTCGGCGCCCACCTGCCGGCGGACGGAACCCTCCCGCCGCGCTCGACGTCGGCACCCGAGGGCTACACCGTGATCCCGGCCCAATCCAAGCCGCACGAAAGGGAGTTGGCGTCGCACGACGACGCGGTGGCGTTCTCCGGACGCCGACGCAAGGGCGGGATCGCGGACTCGGAATCGGACTCGGGTTCGGACCCGGGCGAGGGCCCGAGCTCGGGCAAGCGCATCCGGCCGAACGAGTCGTCCGAATCGGACGAGGACATGGGGTCCGACGACGACACCGGAAGTGGGCACTCCGAATCGGACGAGGACATGGGGTCCGACGACGACACCGGAAGCGAGCACGTCGATCCGGTGGAGGAGTACCGCACCTTCCTGCAGACCGTGAACGCCCGGTCCGACCGGCTCGCGGAATTGTGGGGCGAGGGGGAGGGGCGCGACGCCCCCGAGATCTACTTCACGCGGATCACCGCCGAACGGAACGTCCTGACAGCCATTCAGAACATCGGCCCGATCCACTCGGTGCGGGCGGCCGACGCGCTGCTGGGGCTGCTGAACGACCGGACGGCCAACCGGCGCGCAGCTCTGACCGACCGCCGCGACGACCTGGCCCGCCAGGCCGTCCCGCTGCCCACCGCCGACCGGTTCCAGGCGCTCCACACCGAGGTGATGAGCCACTACGACCCCGAGGGCGGCAACCTCGTCCACGACTGCGAACTCCGGGCCCACGCACTGTCCGAGCTCATCACCGCGGCGAACCCCGGGATCGGCAGCCGGCACCTCGCCAAGGTCTGGGCCCGTCCCGCGGCCGGACACGAGCGCCTCCACCCGGACTACCAGTGGAACCACCACGTCGCCGTGCTGGTCGAGACGGCGGAGGGGAGCCGGGTGATCGATCCGCTCCTCTTCCCCGACCGCGCGGTCACCCTGGCGCAGTGGCACGACACGCTCTCCGTGCCCGGACAGGGGACACCCGTGGTGCACCGGGCGCCGTGGGAGTTCTTCGGCGCCCCGAACCGCGAGGGCCGGTCGGACGCCGAGTCCGCCGCCCTGATCGACGGGACGACCAGGGCGCAGATCGACGCGTGGAAGCGCGACGCTCTGACGCCGATGCCGCACACGCAGCCCTTCGGGGAGACCGACCCCAAGAGCACCGGCCCCAAGACCACCGACGTCAAGGCCACCGACACCAAGGCCACCGACACCAGGAGCACCGACACCCTCACGTCCGACCTGGTCGCCATGGAGCTGTCGGGCAAGCAGACGTCGGACGACGCGCAGGCAGAGGGGAAGCCGCAGGAGACGACGGAGGCGAAGGGCAAGGAGAGGGCCGAGAAGGACGTCGATGACACCGCCGCGAAGCCGGACCCCGATTCCGTGAAGGCGGCGACGCTGGTACTGGACGACTCCCTCCTCGCCTCGCTCTTCGCCGGCACCGACAAGACCGTGACCTATGCCGTCATCGGCCTGGAGTTGAAGGGCGACAAGAGCTGGCAGACGACCGAGGCCGTCGTCAACGGCAAGGACGAGTCAATCAACGACAGCCGGTCGCTCCAGGCCGCCACCCGCTGGGCGAATGAGAACGGCCTGCGGACGCAGCGCTACGACGCCGAGGTGAAGGGGCTCGCGAAGGCCTTCCAGCAGATGAAGGACTGGCGCTTCGCGCCGGTGCCCCATTCCTCGGAGAAGCCGCCGGAGAAGGCCTCCCTGCGGCCCGGTGCCGCACTGCCTCCCCAGCCCGAGGGCGTGCTCACCGTGCTCTCCTCCCGAGGCACGTGCGCGAGCTGCAAGGACGTCGTCAAGGACTTCCAGGCGGCGTTCCCGCGGGTCAGCGCCTACGTGGGGTACACGATCGCCGCCAAGCAGAAGTCGACGTTGTCGATTCAGGAGCGGACGTACACGAAGAACGGCAAGGAGGTGGCGGGCACCATCGAGTACGGCTGGGCGGAGACGACCAGGCTCAACTCCACCAGCAAGCAGGTGCCCGAGGGGAAGGACATCGCCTTCAAGTACTTCCCCTCGAAGGACGGCGAGTCCGCCTGGAACCAGCGCCTCGCGGACCGGGCGGCCGAGGAGGCCGCCGCGGCACAGCGGGCAGCCGAGGAAGCGGCCCGGGCGGCCGAGGCCGAGTCCGTGAACGTGATCAACCGCGCGGTCAAACCGAGGTCGGCGGAGCGGGTCATGGAGTTCGTCAAGGCCTACAAGGGCGCGGAGAAGGACTTCGTCACGCAACTGAACAAGCACATGAAGCAGGGCATCCTGGCGTGGGGCCCCCTCACCCCCGAACTGCAGGCCGCCCTCCTGCTCTGGTTCAAGCAGGACCCGCGGCCGGCCATCACGGGCTCCTGAGGCGGTCCCCGGGCCACCCGGTGAACGCCGGGGGGCCCGGGCGCCGTTCACCGGGTGGAAGCGAGCGGGGAGCAGGACATGGAGCAGCAGCAGGGCCGCGCCGACGCGCAGGAGTTCCGTCTGGCGGCGGTCTTCGACATGGTCGACCCGGTGACCGGGCCGGGGTTCTCGTGGGACCGCCCGGTGGTGGAGGACGCGACGGAACGGGCCGCGCTGGCCGCGTACCTGCGGGCCGGCACGGCGGTGCTGATGACACCGATGCTCATGGACGACGTCTTCGACACCTCCCGCCGAGGCGCCGTCCCGCTGAACTACCGCACCGACGGCGAGTGGATCTGGACCGACACCGTCACCTACTACCTGGAGGAGTACGACATCGCCCCCGAGCCCGGGCTGCTCGCGCACCTGCGCGAGCAGGGCGACGCCCGCCCCCAGCCGGACGCGGCGACCCTGGAACGGGCGGCCGACTTCGTCCTCCACCCGCCGCAGCCGGCCGAGCCGGCCTGGCGCCCGGACACCGGCTGAACCCGCCGGGCCGCGCCGTCCGTGGCTTAGGGGAGGGGCCGCTGCGCCGCGACCGGTGAGGTCGGTGCGGGCCGCCCCTGTCGGGTGTCGTCGTCGAGGGCCAGGAGGCCTGGGTGGGCAAGGTGCGCAGCGGACGGGAGAGTCAGCCGTCGGGTGGGGGTATCCAACTGCCCGCCGTGGCCTGGGCCGTGCCCGAGCCGGCCGAGGAGTCCGGGAAGCCGGGGGAGGGCGCGGCCCGCGCCGAGGAGCAGGCGCCCGCGGCGGTGGGCGCCGCCGGGCCGGTGCCCGCGATCGGGACCGCGGCCGCCCGGGCCGCGACGGCGGGGCGCGCCCGCGCCGGGGTGAGCGCCGCGCCCGCACCGGCGGGGGCGGCCGAGGAGGAGGGCGGCCAGCGCCGCATCCCCAAGCCGATGGTGGCCGCCGCGGTGATCGCCGGCCTGGTACTGGTCGGTGTGCCGCTGGGGGTCTCCGGGTTCGGCGGGAACGGCCCCGGCACGCCGGGCGCCGACGGCCCGCCGCCCGGCGGGTACTCCCAGCCGGACGGCGGCGACGGCTACGTGCCGGGTGCCGACACGCCCGGCAACCCGCCCGGTGACCAGCCCCTGCAGCCGGGCCAGGCCGGCCAGCCGGCCGGCGGACCGGCGCCCGGGGAGGGCATCGTGCCCGTCGCCGCCGGGGCCGCCGCTGCCGCCCTGCCCTTCGCCGCCCAGGCCCCCGACCCGGGCCAGGGCGCACCGCCGGCCGGCCGCCCCGCCACCGGCGGCGCCCCGGCCCAGGCGGGCGCGCCCGCACCCGCCCAGGGCACCGGGCAGAACACCGGGCAGGGCACCGGCCAGGGCGCCGGCGCACCGAAGACCCAGCCCCAGCAGCCGCCCGCCGCCCAACAGCCCCCGCCCGCCCAGCAACCCGCCCCGCCCCCGGCCAAGACCACCCAGCCGGCCCCGCCCCCGCCCCCGCCGCCCACCTACAACGCCGTCGCGGGCCCCGGCTGCGGCGGCTCCACCTCCATGCAGCTCAACGGCTGGTACGACAAGGGCCAGGAGGGCTGGCGGAAGAACTCCGGCGGCTACACCGGCGACGGCTGCGGCGGCGGCTTCACCTCCGTCCCGATGTCCGGCGACGCGAACGACGACAAGAGCAACACGGTGGTGTGGACCTTCACCACCGGCTCGCTCACCACCGGCACCTGCAACCTGTCGGTGTACGTGCCCAACGGCGACCTCAAGGCGGTCGGCGGCGCCCCGACCTACTACACCGTGCAGAACCGGACCTTCCAGGTGAACCAGGTCGCCAGCCGCGGCCAGTGGGTCCCCGCGGGCACCTTCCCGCTCAGCGGCGGAAAGATCGCCGTGGTGCTGCACAGCCGCGGCGAGGACTGGAAGGGCGGCACCGTGACCTACGCCCACCACGCCGCCTCCGCCGTCAAGGCCAACTGCACCGGCTGACCCGGCCCCCACCCCGCCCCGCCCCGGCACCCCGTACCGCAGCACCACCGGCACCACAGCCCCACGAACGACGGAGGAGAACGCCCCATGACCCGCCACGTGCTGACGGTCTGTGCGGAGCCGAGCGACGGCGGCTACCGCACGATCGGCGCCGCCCTGGAGGCGGCCCGCAGCGGAGCGGTCATCAGCGTCCGCCCCGGCCGCTACGAGGAGAACCTGGTGATCACCAAGATGGTGACCATCACCGCCGAGGAAGCCCGCGGCAGCGTCCGCGTCTCCCCGCGGCGCGGCGCCGTCGTCCAGGTCGTCGCCGAGGCCGTCCAGCTCACCGGCCTGGTCCTCCAGGGCCAGGACGAGGAACTGCCCACCGTCGACGTCCCCCGCGGCCAGGCCGCCCTCCAGGACTGCGAAGTCGCCGGCAACTCCTGGACCGCCGTCCTCACCCGCCAGCAGGGCTCCCTCGCCATGCGCGGCTGCCGCGTCGTCAACCCCGCCGGCGCCGGCATCGTCGAGACCTCCACCGGCACCAGCGTCATCGAGGACTGCGTCATCGAACACCTCGGCAGCTCCGCCGTCGTCATCGGCGAACGCGCCAACCCCGTCGTCCGCGGCTGCGTCATGCGCGACGCCCGCGGCAACGGCGTGTGCGCCAACGGCGAGGGCCGCGGCTCCATCGAGGACTGCGAGATCTCCGCCACCGACAAACCCGGCATCGCCCTGGAGGAGAACAGCACCACCCGCGTGCTGCGCACCACCGTCCGCGACGCCTCCATCGGCGTCTACGTCTCCTCCGCCGCCCAGGTCGTCCTGGAGGACTGCACCGTCAGCGCCACCCGCGGCCACGGCCTGGTCCTGGCCGGCGGCACCGACCCGCTGGTACGCCGCTGCCGCACCGTGCGCACCCGCGGCCACGGCATCCACGTCACCGGCCGCTCCCGGGGCCGCTTCGAGGAATGCGAGGTGTCCGCCGCCGAGACCACCGGCATCCTGGTCGACGAATCCTCCAGCCCCGCCCTGACCCGCACCGCCGTCGCCGACAGCGCCGGCGCGGGCGTGGAACTCACCGGCGAGAGCGCCGCCGAGTTCGACCGCCTGGAGGTGCGCGGCGCCGCCGGACCGGGCGTCAGCGTCCGCGACGGCGCCAACCCGCTGCTGCGCCGCCTGGACGTCGCCGAGGTGCGCGGCCACGGCGTCGAGGTCCTGCGGGAAGGACGCGGACGGCTGGAGTCCTGCGTGCTGTCCGCCACCGGACAGGCCGCGCTGCGCGTCGCCGACGGCGGCAACACCCAGGTCGGCGGCACCACCCTGCGCGGCGGCGCCCCCGCCGCCGGCCCCGGCAAGGCCGCCGCGGTCACCGGCGTCGAGGTCGGCCCCGGCGGCGTCGCCTCGCTGCGCGACTGCGACGTCGCCGAATGGACCGGCGAGGGCGTCCTGGTCGAGGACGGCGGCGAACTCACCATGGCCCGCGGCCGGGTGCACGGCAACCGCCGCCACGGCGTCCTGCTGGGCCCGGGCAGCCGGGCCGCCCTGACCGGCTGCGAACTCACCGACAACGCCGGCGACGGCCTGCGCGTGGACTCCGAGGAACCCGTGCGGATCACCGGCTGCACCGTCGCCGGCAACCGCGGCTCGGGGCTGCGCCAGACCAGGGCCGGCGGCCGGCTGGCCGTGCAGGACCTCACCAGCCGGGACAACGGCCGCGCCGACAGCCACGGCACCGCCGGCGCCGGCGCCGAGGACGGCCCCGCCGCGGTCCGCCCGGCCGGCGCCCCCGGCGACCCCGGCCACGGCGCCGCCGACCACGACGGCGCCGCCGACCCGTCGCCGGACCCGGCCGCCGCCCCGCCGCCCGAGCCGGAAGGACCGCAGGCGGCCCTGCAGGCCCTGGTCGGCCTGGAGGGCGTCAAGGACCAGGTCGCCACCCTGGTCAACCTCAACAAGCTGGCCCGGCGCCGCGAACAGGCCGGAATGCCCGCCCTGCCGATGGGCCGCCACCTGATCTTCGCCGGGCCCCCCGGCACCGGCAAGACCACCGTCGCCCGCCTCTACGGCGCCATCCTCGCCGAGCTCGGCGTGCTGCGCGAGGGCCACCTCGTCGAGGTCGCCCGCGCCGACCTGGTCGCCTCGATCGTCGGCGGCACCGCGATCAAGACCACCGAGGTCTTCCAGTCCGCGCTCGGCGGCGTCCTGTTCGTCGACGAGGCGTACGCGCTGTCCGCCGGGTCCGGTGGCACCGGGCCGGACTTCGGCCGCGAGGCCATCGACACCCTGGTCAAGCTGATGGAGGACCACCGCGACGACGTGGTGGTGATCGTCGCCGGGTACTCGGACGAGATGCGCGAGTTCCTCGCCTCCAACCCCGGCCTGGCCTCCCGCTTCAGCCGCACCGTCGAGTTCCGCAACTACGCGCCCGAGGAACTCGTCACCATCGTCGAACGGGCCGCCGCCGCCCACGGCTACGAACTCGACCCCGCCGCCGTCGACGCGCTCGGGACGCACTTCACCCGCATGCCCAAGGGCGCCGACTTCGGCAACGGCCGCGCCGCCCGCAAGGTCTTCGAGGAGATGGTCGACCGGCAGGCCTCCCGGCTCGCCGGACTCGCCGAGGTCACCGACGCCGACCTGCCGCTGCTGCTGCCCGAGGACCTCGGCGCCGAGGCCGCCGCCGCGGCCCGCGCCGACGCCGGCACGGCGGGCGACGGCGGCGGGAGCACCGCACTGCTGGAACAGCTGCGCTCGATGGTCGGCCTCACCGCCGCCAAGGAACAGGTCGAGAACCTGGTCAACCTGATCACCCAGGTGCGCCGCCGGGAACAGGCCGGACTGCCCACCGCGACGATCAGCCACCACCTGGTCTTCGCCGGGCCCCCCGGCACCGGCAAGACCACCGTCGCCCGGCTCTACGGCGAACTCCTCGCCGAACTCGGCGTGCTGCCCGGCGGCCGGCTCGTCGAGACCGCCCGCGCGGACCTGGTCGGCCGTTACATCGGCCACACCGCCCAGCTCACCCGCGACGCCTTCGAACGCGCCCGCGGCGGCGTGCTGTTCATCGACGAGGCCTACACCCTCACCCCGCGCGGCGGCGGCTCCGGCGGCGACTTCGGCCAGG
>NZ_JBEZIQ010000051.1:0-73742 GCF_040651155.1 Kitasatospora sp. NPDC048545 | reverse complement strand
GCCCACCCCGGGTTAAGGGGCTCCGGTCAGGAACCGGGCTGGGTGGGCCGGTTCGGGAAGACGAACCGGACCGGCTCCGGAGCGGATGCTCCGGTAGGGGATGGTGCCGGAGCGGCCGGTCCTCCAGGCGCCGGTGCGGAGGCCCCGGGCGTGGGCGGGCTCGCAGCCGGGAGCGCGGCAGTGCCGGACGGCGAGACCGTGCCCGCCGCGACAGCGTCCTGGAGGGGCGGTGCGGCCGGGGACTCCTGGGCGCCGCCGGACTGCGGCTGCCCGCCACCTTCCTCGGGCGAGGCCCGGGTGACCAGGGCCGGCAGGCCGGGCCGGGTTACCAGGGCACGTCCGCGGTCGCCGGGCGCGCTCGGGTCCTCGCCGAAGCGGAACTTCGTCGGCTGCTGCGCGGGGCCGGCGTCGATGCCTTCCTTGCTGATCCGGCCGGTCGGGTCGATGCCGGAGGCGGCACCGCCACCGCCCATGCCCGGGACCTGGGCCGGGCCCTGCGGTGCCGGGACGCCAGTGCCCATCTGCATGGCCAGGGAACCGGCGGTCTTCGCCGCCCCGGCCGCGACCGCCATCCCGGCCATGCCGGTGCGGTGCGTGTCGTCGTGGCCGCTGCCGTCCGTCGCCCAGTGGACGAACTTGTAGACGGCGTACGGACACAGCAGCACCATGACCATGATCACGACACCGGCCATGGCGTCGGACAGGGCGGCCATGCCGTCCTTGGCGTCCGTCTTGCCGAGGGCGGAGACGCCGACGAGGAAGACCACGGTCATCAGCAGCTTGGAGACGATCAGGGTGGCGGTGGCCTCGATCCAGCCGCGCCGCCACCGCTGGGCGACCTCCCAGCCGCCGCCGGCACCCGCGAAGGCGGCGAGCACCACCAGGATCAGCACGCCGACCTTGCGGGCGACCATCACGCACCAGTAGAGGAACGCGCCGATCGCGCTGCCGACCGCGACCAGGGCGGGGATCGCCCAGCCGAGGGCGAACATGGGGCCGAACTGGCTGATCTTGATCATGCGCCTGACCGCGTCGGCGACGCTGGTGTGCGCGGCTTGGAACAGCCCGGCCGACAAGGCGTCGACCACGGTGACCGCGACCGCCGTGAAGCTGATCGCCCCGAAGGCGAACAGGACGCCGGTCATCGTGCCCCAGCCGGCCTTGGCCAGCGCCCGTTCGTCCCGCCGCCAGGCGGCCAGGACCAGCTGCGCGCAGAAGGTGCCCACGGTCAGGATCAACCCGATCGGCAGGATCAACTGGTAGTTGTCCCGGAACCACGGCGCCGACAGGTCGATGGCCGTGGTCTCGTCGACCGCCTTCGCGCACAGGTCGACGGCGCTGGCCGCCAGCTCGCCCATGCTCTTGGCGATCCACGCGCCGATGCCATCGGTGATCGATTTGCCCGGGTCGCTGACGAAGTTGATGCCGTCGACCACGTTGCAGACCTGGGCGACCATGGGGAGATTGCAAATATCCACGAGGAACTCCCAGGTCAGGGCGCCACGGCCGGCAGCACACCGGCAAGGGCACACGGGCGGTCAGGACGGCACTGCACGGCGAGGGTGACCGAACGGTCCTCGGCACCACCGGCCGGGGCGCCGTTCCAGGCGATCGACTGCTTCCCGGAGACGGTCACGGCGTAGACGTACGCCTGCGTGATCGCCCCCGGATCGGTCTGCAGTGCCTTGGTGAAGCGGTCCGGGAAGTGCGCCTCGTCCGCGGTCGCGGTGGCGAACTGGCCGGCGTCGGCCATCCGCCCCCACAGCACCGGGGAGGGCACCAGGCGGTCGACGGAGTCGGCGTCGACGTACTGCCCCTCGGTGGTCAGCCACCGGTGGAGGGAGGCCACCAGTTCGGGCTGCGAGGAGGAGCGGGTGTCGTAGGACCACAGCGCCACCGCCGCCGCCTTCGCGAACGCGATCGGATCGTGCGTCGGGGGCGGACCAGCCAGCGCCTTCGGATGTCCGCCTGGCGTCGCCGAGGCCACCGGGCCGGGGGCTGCGGGCGAACTCGCAGCCGTGGAAACCGGGTTGGCGGCGACACGGCCGTCCCGGGTGAGGTAGGCGAGAAGGCTGGCGCAGGTGATGAGCAGCATCAGGACGATCGAGCCCAGCAGCGCCCGGCGGCGCACAACCGCGCCGCCGAAGTCCCCAGAACGGGTAGGGGGGTTGAGGGAACGTTTCTGCTTCACTTGATCTGGCCGCCGAGTCCGGAGAAGAAGCTGACGACCCCGTTTGCGGCGCCCAGCAGTAGGGCGGCGCCTGCGCTGACGAGGACGCCCTTCTTGCCGTTGGCCTCGGCCTGGTGGCCGCCGGAGTGGTGGCCCCAGGCCCACACCCCGGCGCTGACCGCGAGGGCTCCGACGACCGCGACGATCCCGAAGAGATTCAGGCTGCCCATCACCTGCTTGAGGACCGAAAGGCCGGGCAGACCGCCATCGGCGGGGGCGATGCCGGGATCGTAGGCGAGCTGTACGACTGCGTCCGCGAGATACAAGGGAAGCTCCAGAGCAATTCAGGGCGCGCGAAGGCAGCCCGAAGAAAGGGGGGAGGGAAAAGGGGAGGCGAGGGCGCGGGTCAGACGACGCGGCGGACCGCGAGGATCTCCGGCCGCCACGAGGCCAGGGTCGAGATCTTGACCACGTCACCGGTCTTCGGCGCGTGCACGATCAGCCCTGAGCCGATGAACATCCCGACGTGCTCCGGCACGGCGGCGGTGCCGCGCGTGAACAGCAGGTCGCCCGGCTTGAGCGAGTCCGCCGAAGCGGTGATCCCCTGCTTGACCTGGTCGTACGTGGTTCGCTCCAGCGAGACGCCAGCCGTGCGGTAGGCCATCTGTATCAGCGAGGAGCAGTCACACCTGCCCATCGGGTCCGCGCCGTGCGAGTTCGCGCAGGTGCCGCCCCATTGGTAGGCGGTGCCCAACTGGCCGAGCGCCCAGCGGATCGCCGTCTGTACCGGCTGCGGTGCGTCGGCCGGGATCGTGTAGCCGCCTGGCAGCGAGCCAGCCGGGATCGTGCCGAAGTCGCTGCCGTCACCGCCCGCCGTGGGCGTCCCGCAGCCGCCACCCGCTGTCGGGCTGGCGCTCGCGCCGGCCGTTGGCGTCGGTGCCGGCGTCGGGTTCAGCGTGGACGAGGTGCCGGAGGTGGGGGCGAACAGTGGCGCGAGGGCCTTCTGGAGCGCCTCCGCCAGGGGCTGCCACTTGGCGTAGGCGTCGGGGAATCCGGAGCGCTGCACCGCCTGGGCGGCCTGGGTTACGGTCATCGACTCCCAGCCGCTGACCTTCTGCAGCGCCTCGTAGAACTTCGTCGAGGTGTACACCGGCTGCATGATCTGCTCCGGCGTGCCCCAGCCCTGGCTCGGCCGCTGCTGGAAAAGGCCCAGCGAATCTCGGTCACCGCCATTGACGTTGCGAAGCTCGCTCTCCTGCAGGGCCGTTGCCAGGGCGACGACCTGCCCGCGCACCGGGATGTGCATCGCGACGCCGGTGGCCTGGATCGTCTTCGCGTTGGGGATCTGCTCGGACGGCTTGCTCAGCCCGGCCACGGCCGGCGCCGACAGCGGACTGGAGCCCTTGAGGATCGCCTCGACCTGCGCCCCCACCGCCGAGGAATCCACACCCTGGGGATTTCCCTCGCCGGGAGGGCAGGAACTGGACGCGGCGGCCGAGGCGTTGCCCGCGCCCGCAATCGCCATGGGCAGGGCCAGCACCAGCGGACCGCAGGCGACGACGCCGACGAGCGCGCCGACCGTCTTCTTCACGACGGCCCCCGGTCACCGGGCAGCAACCGATCGGGCAGGGGAGGACGATGAGGGCACGGGTGTGCCAGGGCATGCTGCATCGCAGCGGCTCCTCGGGGGTTCGTAGGAGAACGCGGTGCCGGCCTCTCGTGCGAAGAAGTCACCGGCACCGCGCCGGTGGTGAAACCGCCCTCGTTCAGGGCGGGCCCGAGTCACAGGAGTTGGTAGCTCCAGGACGCCGGTCTCGGGTCTCGCGCGGCAGCCAGCCGCGCTCGTAATCTCAGCCGGAACACGACGGCGCTCCTCGGGATCCAGGGGAAGGGGAGATGCTGCCCGCGTGGCTCCGCGAGCACAGGGCAGCACGGATCAACACGCCCCGGATCAGGGCTGTTTGGCCTGCTGCCCGGTCGGCATGGCGAGACAGTAGACGCGAAAGTCGGCCGCACCAAACGACCCCCGACCAGGCCCGGCACCCCCGCTGCCAGCCGTTAGGTCCGGCTGCCGATCGCCGCTACCTTCCTCGGCATCCCCGCTCCCAGGGGCTGTCGCCGGGCGCCGCCCGGAGCGGGCCCAACCACGTCCCGAAGGAAACCCATGAGCTACCAGCTGTACCGAGGCGACGCCCTCACTGTGCTGAAGAACCTCCCCGACGAGTCCGTCAACGCCGTCATCACCGACCCCCCGTACAACAGCGGCGGCCGGACCAGCTCCGAGCGCACCAGCCGCGACGCCCGCGCCAAGTACGTCACCAGCGGCAGCAACCACGACCTCAAGACCTTCCCCGGCGAGAACCGCGACCAGCGCTCCTACCGCTCCTGGCTCACCGAACTGCTCACCGAGGCGTACCGGGCAAGCACCGAGCACTCAGTCGCGATGGTCTTCTCCGACTGGCGTCAGGAGCCCACCACCAGCGACGCCCTCCAGATGGCGGGCTGGACGTGGCAGGGCACCATTCCCTGGATCAAGCCCGCCAGCCGTCCGCGCAAGGGCGGCTTCAAGCAGTCCGCGGAGTTCATCGTCTGGGGCGTCAAGGGCACCGTCGACAACAGCCGCAACCTCTACCTGCCTGGCCACTTCATCGCGAGTCAGCCCCGCAAGGACCGGGTCCACATCACCCAGAAGCCGCTGGAGATCATGCAGCAGCTCGTTCAGATCTGCCCCGAGAACGGCGTGGTCCTCGACCCGTTCACCGGCAGCGGCTCGACCGGCGTCGCCGCCCTACGCGAAGGCCGGCGATTCGTCGGAGCCGAGCTCAGCCCGCACTACGCCGATGTCGCCGAACAGCGGCTGCGCGCCGAGCTGACCCAGGACGACTTTGCCCTGGCCGGACCGAAGGCGTGAGAGCAGAACCAGCAGGCAGGCCGGACACAGACGCGAAAGGGCGGCCGGAGTCCGAAGCTCCAGCCGCCCTTCCTCGTTCCGTCAGGACTCCTCGATCGCCCGCCGGATCAACGGCACCGCCTTCTCCACGTCCGCGGACGACGCGATCCGCACCTCCAGATCACCCGTCCCCAGGTGACCGATGCCGCGCACGTCCCGGGTGAAGCCCTCCTCCAACTCCACCGTGTCCGGATCCAGCCGCAGGTACAGCAGAATCGCCCGGTGCGACACCGACGGGCGGAAGACCACCGACGCCGCGTTCAGCAGCCGCTTGTAGGCGATGTAGTGCTTCAGCACCACCACCTCCAGCTCACCCGCCGCGGACAGCGCCTCATCCAGCTCGCCGTACAGCTCCCGCAGGCACGCCGGCACCACCACCTGCGAAACCTCCGTCGGCACGGCGACCACCTCCGGCTCATCGGACGCGACACTCGACGCCGGCGAGGACCCGGGGGCCGGGAAGCCCGGAACGGTCTCGACCAGCTGCAGCGTCAGCAGGTCCGGCCCGTAGACCCGGTACCGCACCAGGTCAATGCGGTGATCCCGCTGGTGGAGCGACACCGCAGCCCGGTCGTGGCGCGAGAACTCGCCCGCGACGCAGATCGCCCGAGGCCGCCGCCAGTCAACGGCCTCCGCCACCTCAGCGCCCAGCCGTCGGCGCACCAGCGCCTCGAACTCGTGCCGGTGCGCCAGCAGCCAGACCAGGTACGAGCCCGCCTGAGTGATCACTCCGGCATCGCGCCCGCGCTTGAACTCGATGACCACCGGCACGCCGTCCTCATCCAGCCCCAGCGTGTCGATCCGCCCCTGGTGCCACGGCCCCGTCGCGTACTCCGACGCCAGGAAGCGGACCCCCAGCATCGCCTCCAGCGCCCCCTCGGCCCGCCGCTGCAACTCCCGTTCCCGCGCCACCGTCGAACCCCGCAGCTCGACATCCCGGCCATCAGCACCACGCCGGAACACCTTCAGATCGGCCACCCAAGCCCCCTTCGCACGACCGTACCGGGGCCAATCAAGAACAGGACGGATCTATTCCGATTCGTGTGCGGGCGGTAGGCCAGGGTTGGACGGCTGGTTGGCCGCGTCGTCCAGGCGGAACCGGCGACTTGTCGAGGGACCTTCTCCCGGGCCGGCAGAGGGAACCGCGGCCGTCCTCACCAACCGACACCGCCTCGATCCGAGTAGCCGGGACGCCTGGCAGGAGACGCCCCGCGCCGCGGGAGCCCAGGCCGCGCGCTGTTCCGACCTTTGCGGCCCGGTCCACCGAGATGGGCGACGGCGCGCTCCGAGCTAGCGCAGGATGGTTCCTGGCCGCGCACGCATGCGGTCGGTAGCGAGAGTGCTCGTTGCCCCGGCTCATCACGCTGGGGTAACGGCAGCAGACGCCGCGTTTTCCGCGCACGATCACGACGAGGTCAAGGCATTCCCGCAGAGCAGGTTCCAGCGACCTGAACGCCCGGACAGCTCGGTGGCCGTCAGCGGGCGGACGTCGAGGCGCCAGAACGTTGCGGGCGGCAGGTGGCAGCCGCATCGACCCCAAGGAGGCAATCGCATGAACGACATCCGCCGCGTGGCCGTCGTCGGCGCCGGGCAGATGGGCGCCGGCATCGCCGAGGTCTTCGCCCGCGCCGGGCTCGACACCGTCGTCTGTGAGAGCGGGCCGGCTGCGCTGAGAGCCGCCCGCAGCCGGATCGACCGGTCTCTGCACCGCGCCGTCGACCGCGGCCGGATGAGCGAGGAGCAGCGCACCGACGCCTGGGCGCACCTGCACTTCGCCGACGACCTCGAAGCCCTCGCCGACCGCCAGCTCGTCGTCGAGGACGAACAGGTCAAGGCCGAGGTGCTCACCACGCTCGACAAGGTGCTGTTCGTCGAGGACGCCGTCCTGGCCACCGACACCTCGGCCATCCCGGTCACCCGCCTCGGCATCACCACCGGCCGCGCCTCCCACGTCCTCGGCCTGCACTTCTTCAACCCCGCCCCGGTCATGCCGCTGGTGGAACTGGTCTCCTCACTGCAACCGCCCCTGCGGTCGTCGACCGGGTCGAGGCCTTCGCCGCCAACACGCTCGGCAAGCGCGTCATCCGCTCCCGCGATCGCGCCGGCTTCGTCGTCAGCGCCCTGTTGATCCCCTACCTGCTCTCCGCGATCCGGATGGTCGAGGCCGGGCACGCGAGTGCTGAGGACATCGACGCCGGCATGGTCCACGGCTGCGCCCACCCGATGGGCCCGCTCCAACTCGCCGACCTCATCGGCCTGGACACCGTCGAGGCGATCGCCCGGTCGATGTACGAGGAGTACAAGGAGCCGCTGTACGCACCGCCGCCGCTGCTGTCCCGGATGGTCGAGGCGGGGCTGCTCGGCCGCAAGAGCGGGCGGGGGTTCCACACTCACCGGACGGCCTGACCGAGTACGGTTCGCCCACGGCCCGGCCCCGTCGTCGTACGGGACCGGGCCGCCGTCGCGTCCGCGTAGGGGTGTCACCTGGCCGCTCGCTACGGACGTTCGTGACTGGCCCGGAAGGGAGTGGCTTCCGCTACCTCGTGTACTCGACGAACCACGATCCCGAGGACTTGACCAGCTTGACGTGATGATGAAGATCCATGAGCGGGCCGTCGGGATCATGCTGGTTGGGTCCCGGTTACGGGAGTCAGCAGTTGTTGGGCGGCACGTTCGAACTGTTGAGGACGACAGCGGGGCTGTTGATTCCGTCGGTACCGTCTACGGCAGGGACGGTGCTCTGCCCGGGTTCGGTCCAGGTGAAGTTGCTCTCGGTCTGGTTGAAGGTCCAGGTGCCGGTGACCTTCTTGACGGCGAAGCCCTTTCCCAGCCAGCCGTACTCACCTGGCGGAATCTTGATGTGGCCGTTGACCGTCGTGGTCGTGCTGCCGTTCCAGGCGTGGTCGTAGTGGGCCTCGATGGCCGTGCTGACCGGGCCCAGTTCGCCTCCTACGGTGAGGGAACCGCCGACGGTGTTCTCCCAGCCGGTGCTGTCGGCGACGCTGAGCTCCACCTCCTGCTCGGCCTTGGTGGCGTTGTAGGCCAAGGTGCCGTTCACGCAGTAGTGCTGGTCGACGAAGGCGGACTCGTCGCCGGTGACGGTGAAGCCGCAGTTGTTGTCCTGGGCGCACAAGGCCAGGGCGTACCGCGTCGCGAGCCAGCCCATGCCCAGTGCGGTGCCGGTGCCGGAGGTGCTCAGCCGCCACTGATCGGCAGCCCCCGAGGCGATGCTGCACTGATCGGTTTGGCTGGGGAGCTCGCCCCTGTCGATGCCCGTACCGCCCAGGCTGGGGAACTCCGTGACACATCTGCCGTTGCCCACGTTGCGGATCAGGTACGCCCCCGTCGTGATGACGGAGGGTTGGATGTACCAGCGCTGCTGCGTCGACCCGGTGTCACACGCGGCTTGGACAGTGCGATCCCAATCGACGATCGGAAGTTCTGAGTCCGGGGCGAAATCGAGGCACTGGTTAGTGGCCCTGTTCTTCAGTTGGAAGAACCCGCTCTTGTCCCGGATCATCGACCACCGCTGCCGGGAGGTGGTGACGCCGTTCGTCACGGAGGTGGCACCGACCCACGAGTCGGTGGTGTTCTCGGGCGCCAGGGCGTTGCCCGTTGCGGCGTTCACCAGGCTCAGACAGGCCGGCGTGCCGGTGCCCCCGCACGGAGTGGGGCCGTAGCCGAGGTTCTCCCAGTCGGTCCATGTGTCGCTGGGGGGCGGGTTGGACTCCCCCTGCGCACTGTGCGCCAGAACGCTGGTGTGCACGCTGAACGCCTCCAGACGGCCGTCCCGGTTGGCCACCACCGCCGAGTCATTGATCGTCGTGCCGCCAAGACTGCTTGGTGTGCTCCACGAGTCGACGCTGCTGGGCTGGGTCTGCATCGTGTGCCAGAGGCTGTTGTCGGAGTGGCGCGCGAAGACCTCCAGACGTCCGTCGGCGTTCGCGGCCACGTTGAGGTTGTTGAGGCTGACCACACCGCCGAAAGCAGTGCCCTGCCCCGTCAATGGCTTCCAGGAGCTGCCCCACTGCTGCTGGCCGGGCGTGTGCTGCGCGACGTCGTACACCTTGCCGCCGGTGCCCAGAGCGAAGACCTGCAGCCGTCCGTCCTGGTTGCGGGCCACGGCAGGGTAGCCCTGGACGCCGCCGCTCAGAGCCGGAAGAGGCTTCCAGGGGCTCCAGTTCTTCGTGTTCGCCTTGTTCTGGACGCGGGTCCAGAGCTGGTGGTCGTTGCCCCAGCCGAACACCTGCAGCTGCCCGCTGCTGTTCATCGCGGCCGCGGGCCGGCCAACCAGCTTCACGCCGGTGGGGGCGCCCATAGAGGTCCAGGGGTCCCAGTTCTCCCCGTACACGCTGCCGGGTGCCGTCTGAGTCAGCGATTTCAGGGTGCCGTCCGTGCCCGCTCCGAAGACCTGGAGGCGCCCGTCCTGGTTCGCCGCGACTGCGACCGCCATCGTCTTGGCAAGGCTGCCACCGTGCGGCACCCAGGTCGTGCTCCAGGTGCTGTCGCCGGTGGTTGTGGACGCCATCGTGGAGACGGTGCCGCCATGGGTGGTGAAGACCTCCAGACGTCCGTCCGCGTTCGTCGCCACCACCGGGTCGCTGTCCGCGGCACCGCCCAACGTGCTCCAGTCACTCCAGTCGGTGCCGGGTTCCCTCTGGCCGATGTGCCAGACGGTGCCGTCGGTCGCAAGCGCGAACGCTTCCAGCTCGCCGCTCTTGTTCAGCGCCACCAGACGGGTGGCCGGCGGCACCTCAGCGACCGCTCCCGCGGGCGGAGGCGTGTCAGCCCAGGCCGGCGCCTGCAGGCAGGTGACCACGGCCAGGAGAACGCCGAGCAAGGGGATGCGCACACCTACGGGCATGCGAGAACGTCTTGCCATGCAGCTTCCCTCCGGAAACAGGCAGCCACGTGCGGGAGCGCGTCCCTCCCGGACGAAGGCGATGGAATCCGCTTCTTCGACACGGTAGGAACCATCCACCCGGGGTCGTACCGGCCGAACGGGTGAGGGCCGCTCGCCCACCACGCACATGCGCGGCAGGCGCACGCCCCGCGTGCTACCGGCGGTCGAACGTCATGCCGTAGCGCCGTGCGGTTGCGGGCTGGCCACACCGTGGTGCGATCGCCGTTCTCGACAAGTCGACTTAACGGGCCGAAGAACGGTGACTGTGCGTCGACGTTCCAGCTGACCGCGCGTCGCCGAACCGCCGACGCCCCGGTCCGCCTGGTGACCCGCGACGACGCCGAACACCGCAGCGCTTCCCGGGTGAAGGCCCCGCCGCAGCCTCAAGGCCTTTGCATAGGGGACAGTAAGCAGCGACGCCCTGCTCGTGGCGAAGCAGCCTGGGCTCCAGCGCGAGGCTCGGCGGCTACGCGTAGCAGACTCCAATATCACCCCCGAAGGACTTCCAAGCTCGACCACCAAGCGCCGATCCCGGTTGTCCGGGACCCCCGTCCGGCCGCACAGACAGTATCCCGGCATTCGTCCGGCTCACATCGAATGGCAAAGTGACGAATTGTCCGATCCTGGACGGCTTGCCATCAACCGGGCGCCGCCCACCAGCTCGGTAGCGCGGCCGGAGCGTCGCAGGCCGTTCAGGATGCCGAGCCACGGACTCAGACGGTGACACTCCCGGTCGCCAGGACGTCCGCCCTCAAGCAGTCCGGTCGGGGCCCCTGGTGTGGCACGCCCGGCCCGTTCGACCGCCGCGCCCGATCGCGTTCCGCGCCGTCGAGGACGGCCCGGTGGACCGCTCGGGCCAGTCGCGCGCCCCAGACCGACCGCGGGCCGCCGAAGGGGTCGGCCATCTCACCGTCTGCCGGCGAGCGGACGGCGACGCACACGGCGTCGGACGGTGTTCCGGAGCACGAGTACCCGGCGTCCAGGAGGGCCTGCACCTTCGCCTCGGTGGCCGTCGCGAGCAGGTTCACCAGACCCGCGTCCGCCACCGGCGCGGGCACGACCGCCAGGATGTTGATCGTGCCCGGGACGTACGGGCCGGGAACCTGCGGACCGGGTGCGGCGGCCCAGGTGGGGACACCGATGCCGGTCGTCACCAGGGCGACGGCACCGCCGTCCTCGCCCCAGGTGCAGTCGTCGAAGAGCGAGGAACGGCAGGACCTGATCCGGCTGCGTCGCCGGATCCTCGCCGAGCACGGCCGGGCCGGGCACCGCGTGGTCGAGGCGCCGGACGCGGAACGGGACCGCGGCACCCCCGCGTACGCGGCCGCCGTCGACGACTGGCGGGTCCGCCGCGCCGACCTGGTCGAACGGCTCGTCGCCGAGCACCTCGGCGAGGACGAGACGGGGGCGTTCCTGGTCTGGGGCGACCCAAGCCTGTACGACAGCGTCATCGCCGTCGTGGACGACGTCCTGGCCCGCGGCACCGTCGGGTTCGAGTTCGAGGTGATCCCGGGCATCAGCAGCGTCTCCGCGCTCGCCGCCCGTCACCGCACCACACTGACCCGGGTCGGCCGCCCGGTGCAGATCACCACCGGCCGACGTCTGGCCGAGGGCTTTCCCGAGGGCGTGGACGACGTGGTGGTGATGCTGGACGGCCGGGCCGCCTTCACGGAGATCGACCCCGAGGGGCTGGAGATCCGGTACGGCGCCTACCTGGGCACCCCCGACGAGATCCTCGTCGCCGGCCCGCTCGCCGAGGCCGCCCCGAGGATCCGCGAGCTGCGCGAGCAGGCCCGCGAACGCAAGGGCTGGATCATGAACACCTACCTGCTGCGGCGGGCCGAGAGCTGACCGGCGGCGCGCCGCCCCGGAGGAGGGGCGGCGCACTGCCCGGCCCGTCAGCGGTTGGCGAACGTCGGCGGGCGCTTCTCGGTGAAGGCCGCCATGCCCTCCTTCAGGTCCGCGGTCGCGAACGTCGCGTGGAACAGCCGCCGTTCGAAGCGTACGCCCTCGGCGAGGGTGGTCTCGAACGCCCGGTTGACGCTCTCCTTCATCATGATCGAGGCCGGGGTGGACATCGCCGCGATGGTCCCGGCGGTGGCCAGGGCCTCGGCGAGCAGCTGGTCGGCGGGGACGATGCGGGAGACCAGTCCGGCCCGTTCGGCCTCCTCGGCGCCCATCATCCGGCCGGTCAGGCAGAGCTCCATGGCCTTGGCCTTGCCGACAGCCCGGGTGAGCCGCTGCGAGCCGCCGATGCCCGGGATCACGCCGAGCTTGATCTCGGGCTGCCCGAACTTCGCGGTGTCCGCGGCCAGCAGGATGTCGCACATCATGGCCAGCTCGCAGCCGCCGCCCAGCGCGTAACCGGCCACGGCCGCGACGACCGGCGTTCGCAGGGCGGCGAAGCGGTCCCAGGCGGCGAACCAGTCGCCGAGGTAGGCGTCCACGAACTCCAGGGACTGCATCTCCTTGATGTCGGCGCCGGCCGCGAAGGCCTTCTCCGAGCCGGTGACCACCAGACAGCCGATCTCCGGGTCCCGGTCGAACTCCGTTGCTGCCGAGACGACTTCGGTCATCAGCAGGGTGTTCAGCGCGTTCAGCGCCTTGGGGCGGTCGAGCGTGATCAGCCCCACCCGGCCCTTGCGCTCGACCAGGATCGTCTCGAACGTCATGCGGTGTCCTTCTTGAGGGTGGTGATGATGGCGGAGAAGTCCAGCCCGCCCGAGCCGTCTCGGGCGAAGGCGGCGAACAACTCGGCTGCCCGCCGGCCCAGTTCGGTCGGCAGGGCGGAGGCCGCGGCCGCGTCGGCGGCGAGACCGAGGTCCTTCGCCATCAGCGCGGCGGCGAACCCGGCCGCGTAGTCGCGGTTGGCCGGGCTGGCCGGGACCGGGCCGGGCACCGGACAGTTGCCGGTCAGCGCCCAGCACTGGCCGGAGGCGGTCGAGGCGGCGTCGTAGAGCGCCTGGTGGCTGAGCCCGAGGCTCTCCCCGAGGACGAAGGCCTCGCTGACCGCGGTCATGGAGACGCCGAGGATCATGTTGTTGCAGATCTTGGCGGCCTGTCCGGCCCCGGACGCCCCGCTGTGGACCACCCGGCGGCCCATGGCCGCGAGCACCGGCTCGGCCTCGCCGAAGTCGACGTCCTCGGCGCCGACCATGAAGGTCAGGCTTGCCGCTTCGGCCCCCGCCACACCGCCGGAGACCGGGGCGTCGACGGCCCGGTGCCCGGCGACCCGGGCGAGGTCGGCTGCCACCCGGGCGTCCCCGACGGCGATGGTGGAGCAGTCGATGAACAGCGCACCGGTGGCCGCCTCGGTCAACTCGCCGTAGGAGTCGAGGACATGGCGTCCGGTCGGCAACATGGTCAGCACCACGTCGGCCTCGCCGACCGCCTCGGCGGCGGAGACCGCGATCAGCACTCCCTGCGCCGCGGCCTGTTCCCGGGCCCCGGCTGCGAGGTCGTAGCCGATCACCCGGTGCCCGGCCTTGACGAGGTTGGCGGCCATCGGGCCGCCCATGTTGCCCAGCCCGATGAATCCGATGGTCAGGGTCACCAGTGCTCCAGGGATGTGGTGGTGGCGGCGAGGCCGAGTCCGCGCTCGCCCAGCGGGGCGAAGTAGCGGGCCACGGCGGCGGGTTCGACGGCGCCCAGGGTGGCCGGGCTCCACCGCGGCGAACGGTCCTTGTCGATCACCTGGGCCCGGATGCCCTCGGCGAGGTCGGCGGTGGCGAGCGCCGCGCAGGAGGTGCGGTACTCCTGGTCGAGGACGGTTTCCAGCGGGCCGAGGGCCCGCGCCCGGCGCAGCGCCGCCAGGGCGGCCTTCACGGCGGTGGGCGAGTTGGCGGCGATCCGGTCCGCGGCCTTCTTCGCCTCCGGTTCGCCGCTGTCCCGCAGCCGGTCGAGGATCTCCTCGACGGTACCGGCCGCGTAGCAGTGGTCGATCCATCCGCGTTGTCCGTCCAGCGCACCGCTCGGCACGGGTTCGACGTGCCGCTCCAGGGCGTCGTGCACGGGCAGCTCGGCTAGGTCGTCGAGCAGCGCCGGCACCCGTTCGGAGGGCAGGAAGTGGTCGGCGAGCCCGCAGAGCAGGGCGTCGGCGGCGCCGACGGAGCCCGCGGTCAGCGCGAGGTGGGTGCCCAGTTCGCCCGGGGCCAGGGCGAGCAGGTAGGTGCCGCCGACGTCCGGGACGAAGCCGATCCCGGCCTCGGGCATGGCGATCCGGGTGGTCTCCGTGACGATCCGCACGCTGCCGTGGGCGGACACGCCGACCCCGCCGCCCATGACGATGCCGTCCATCACGGCCACGTAGGGCTTGGGGTAGCGGGCGATCCGGGCGTTGAGGCGGTACTCGTCGCGCCAGAACCCCTCGACGGCGCCCGGGTCCCCGCCGGTGGCGGCTCGGTGGATGGCGACGATGTCGCCGCCGGCGCAGAAGGCCCGGTCGCCGGACCCCGTGATGACGACGGTCTCGACCCGGGCGTCGTCCTCCCACGCGTCCAGGGCCTCGGCGATGCGCAGCACCATGCCGTGGGTGAGGGCGTTCAGGGCCGCGGGGCGGTTGAGGACGATCAGGCCGGCCCGGCCCTCGCGCCGGAGGACGACCTCGTCGAGGTCGTGGCCGGCCATCACGCGGCTCCGGTCAGGCCGCGGGCGACGATGACGCGCATGATCTCGTTGGTCCCTTCCAAGATCTGGTGCACCCGCAGGTCGCGGACGATCTTCTCGATGCCGTACTCGGCCAGGTAGCCGTAGCCGCCGTGGAGCTGGAGGGCCTGGTTGGCGACCTCGAAGCCGGTGTCAGTGGCGTAGCGCTTGGCCATCGCGCACAGCTGCGGCGCCCGGGGATCGCCCCGGTCCAGCGCGCCGGCCGCCCGCCACAGCAGCGCCCGGGCCGCCTCCAGCTCCGTCGCCATGTCGGCGAGCCGGAACTGCAGGGCCTGGGCGTGCAGGAGCCGGGTGCCGAACGCCTCGCGGTCCGCCAGGTAGCGGGTGGCGCGCTCCAGCGCCTCCTGCGCGCCGCCGAGCGAGCAGGCCGCGATGCCGATCCGGCCGCCGTTCAGCCCGCTCATGGCGATCCGGAAGCCTTCGCCCTCGTCGCCGAGCAGGCGGTCGGCGGGCAGCCGGACCCCGTCCAGCACGACCTGCCGGGTGGGCTGGGCGTTCCAGCCCATCTTCTTCTCGTTCGGTCCGAAGGAGACGCCGGGGTCGTCCCGGTCCACGATGAAGGCGGACAGCCCGGAGGCCCCGGAGCCTCCGGTGCGGGCCATCACCAGGTAGATCTGTGCGGCCCCTGCTCCGGAGATGAACTGCTTGACGCCGTCCAGCACCCAGTGGTCGCCGTCACGCACCGCTCGGGTGGCGATGGCAGCCGCGTCGGAGCCGGCGCCGGGCTCGGTCAGGCAGTAGCTGCCCAGATGCTCGGCTGAGCAGAGCCCTGGCAGCCAGCCGGCCCGCTGGGCGGCGTCGCCGTAGCGGTCGACCATCCAGGCGACCATGTTGTGGATGGACAGGTAGGCGGCGATGGACGGGCAGCCGGTGGCGAGTGCCTCGAAGGCGACCACCCCGTCGCGTCGGGTCAGCGCAGAGCCGCCGTCATCCTCCCGGACATAGATACCGGCAAGGCCCAGATCGGCGGCCTTGCGCAGCACGTCGACCGGGAAGTGCTTGGTGTGGTCCCATTCGACCGCATGCGGTGCCAGGTGTTCGGCGGCGAAGGCTCCGACAGCCTCGACGATGGAGGCCTGCTCCTCCGTCAGTTCACTTGCGTTCACGGTGCTCAGCCCATCGTCGGCATGGTGAAGCTCGCGCCCTCCTTGACCCCGGAGGGCCAGCGCGAGGTGACGGTCCGGGTGCGGGTGTAGAAGCGGATCGAGTCCGGGCCGTGCTGGTTGAGGTCGCCGAAGCCGGAGCGCTTCCACCCGCCGAAGGTGTGGTAGGCGATCGGCACCGGGATGGGCACGTTGATCCCGACCATGCCGGTGTTCACCCGGCGGGCGAAGTCCCGGGCGGTGTCGCCGTCCCGGGTGTAGACGGCCACGCCGTTGCCGAACTCGTGCTCGCTGGGCAGGCGCAGCGCCTCCTCGTAGTCGGCGGCGCGCACGACGGTCAGCACCGGGCCGAAGATCTCCTCCCGGTAGATCCGCATGTCCGGCGTGACCCGGTCGAACAGCGAGGCGCCGAGGAAGTAGCCGTCATCGTGCCCCTCCAGGCGGAAGTCCCGCCCGTCGACGACGAGTTCGGCGCCCTCCTCGACCCCGAGGTCCAGGTAGCCGCGGACCCGTTCCAGGGCGTCACGGCCCACCAGCGGCCCGAAGTCCGCGGCCGGGTCATCCGAGCGGCCGACCCTCAGCGCGGCGATCCGCTCGACCAGCTTCGCCACCAGGGCGTCCGCGGTCTCCTCGCCGACCGGGACGGCCACCGAGATCGCCATGCACCGCTCGCCGGCCGAGCCGTAGCCGGCGCCGACCAGGGCGTCGGCGGCCTGGTCGAGGTCGGCGTCCGGCATCACGACCATGTGGTTCTTGGCGCCGCCGAAGCACTGCGCCCGTTTGCCGTGCGCGGCGGCCGTCGCGTACACGTACTGGGCGATCGGGGTCGAGCCGACGAAGCCGACGGCCTGCACCCGCGGGTCCTCCAGCAGGGTGTCCACGGCCTCCTTGCCGCCGTTGACCACGTTGAGCACGCCCGGCGGCAGCCCGGCCTCCAGGAACAGCTCGGCCAGCCGCAGCGGCACCGACGGGTCGCGCTCGGAGGGCTTGAGGACGAAGGCGTTGCCGCAGGCCAGCGCGGGCGCCGCCTTCCACAGCGGGATCATCGCGGGAAAGTTGAACGGCGTGATGCCCGCGACCACGCCGAGCGGCTGGCGCATCGAGTAGACGTCGATGCCGGTGCCGGCGTTGTCGCTGAACTCGCCCTTCAGCAGGTGCGGGATACCGGCGGCGAACTCCACGACCTCCAGGCCGCGTTGGAGGTCGCCGTGGGCGTCGGCGACGGTCTTGCCGTGCTCGGCGGACAGCAGCCGGGCCAGCTCCTCCTTCTCCTGCTCGACGAGCTGCAGGAAGCGCAGCAGGACGCGGGCCCGGCGCTGCGGGTTCCAGGCCGCCCACGCGGGCTGGGCCTGCGCGGCGTCGGCGATCACCGCCTCGACCTCGGCGCGGTCGGCGAGCGGCACCCGGGCCTGCACCCGGCCGGTGTTGGGGTCGTACACGTCGCCGAAGCGCCCGGACGTCCCGGGCGTGCGCTTCCCCGCGACGAAGTGCGTCAGTTCACGGACCATCGGTTCCTTCTCTCAACAGGGTCGGGGAGAGGAGGAATGGAGGACGCCGCCGACGGACGGGCGCACGGTGGTGCGGCCCCGCGACGTCACGGTGGCGGTGGCAGGACGAACCGTCAGAGCAGGTGGGCCCCGGGGGTCGTCGGCACAGGACAACCAGGAGCAGTGGAACGGGAGCAGCCCGGAGTCATGCGTGTCGTCTCCATCCTCGTGGAAAACACGGATCACCCGCGGCCGGTATCCTGACTCCCGGATCACCGCACGCCCTCAGGCCTTCCCGGCTGGCTGCCAGTGGCCGTGTCCTGCGAGGACGAACTCCCCGGTCACAGTGGCGGGACCGTGCCGGACTCACACCGGCTTCCCTGACACCGCGGACCTGCCGTCGACCATATAGTTGGACGTCCTAGTAAGTCCAGAGCTCTCCATGCGCGCGTTGCGCCAACGGGGTCAGCTGAGGACCCGCCCGGTGCGACACCGACGGGCGGAGGACCACCGAGGCGACGTTGAGCAGCCGCTTGTAGGCGATGTAGTGCACGACCACCTCCAGCTCGCCTGCCGCGGTCAGAGCCTCGTCCAGCTCGCCGTACAGCGCCCGTAGTCACCCCGGCACCTCGACCGGCCCGGTTGGCGCCGTTGTCGTCACCCCCGACGTCCACCTCGTCGACCGAACCGGCCGCCAGCAGCGAGGAGGAAGCGGTGACGCTTGGGACCGCCTCGACCAACTGCAGTGCGAACAGGTCAGGGTCGAACAACCGGTATTCCCCAGATCCGCACGGTGATCCCGCTGGTGAAGAGAGACTGCGGCCCGGTCGTGGCGAGGAACTCAGCCGCCACACAATGTGGACAGTCTCACGCCGACCCGCGCGCCCGCTCAGAGGCTGACTACGGACCAGCCATCGCGCGCCAGGGCTTCGAGGTGCGGATTCGCGCGGCTCTCGTGGACGGCGAGCGCGAGGAGGTGCTTGGCACGCGTGGCCGCTACGAAGGTGGTCATCGCGGCGTGCCGGCCCGTGGCATTGAGTTCGCCGACGGGAGCCTCTCCGGTGATCACGGGGAGCAGGCTGCCGAGGTCGTGGCTCCTCCCATGCTTGGTGGCGCATTCGAGGACCAGGGTCGCGCAGTGCGTCTCCCCCTTCGCGCTCGCGACGGTAGCTGTGAGCATCGGGGGCAGGGATTCGTCCGAGGCCGGTGGCAGCTGCGTGTGGGACAGCCAGAGGGTATAGGTGGCCATGTCCACCGGGACACGTGAGCCGACGGCCTCCTCCACCAGCCTCCCGAGGCGGCTCACGAAGTCCCCCCAGGCTGCAGGGGTGTCGCAGCCGTCGTACAGCGTCCTGACCAGGAGCACTCGCAGATGGTGGCCCGGTGTGCCGGGTCTGCGGTCGAGCTGGGGGAACGGGGGAAGATTCTCTGGGAGAGTCGGGGGCGTGGTCGGTGGCTGCAGCTCCCAGAGGAGAGCGCGGACGGCTCCCCACAGAACGGTGACCGCTGGGCTGACCTGGCCTGTACGCAGCAGGACCGCCCTGGCATTCCGGTAGGCCTGCAGCAGCCGACTCACCGCCACCGTCGTCCCGGTGTCCGTCTGGGGCAGGTAGCAGCCGACCGCGCGGGGGAAGAGTCGTGAGGTTCCTGGGCTCTCGCGAGCGCCGAGGATCTTCGGCGGGTACGCGACGACGGCTTCGGGCGGCACTGTTCGCCGGACGAGGTCGTCGAAAGCGGGCAGAACCCGGACGATGCTGTCCTCGGTGAAGGTGATGATGGCGAGAGCGCTCTCGGGTCCGTGGCCTTGGATCTCCTGTGGGCGGTGAACCGCGAGCCTGCTCGCCACCCGGGCGGGCCCCGCGCCGAAGCGCAGGCTCACCGGCAGGTCCATCGCCGCCTCGTCCAGGAGGCTCCCGGCCGCAGGTCCGACACCATCTGCACTGAGGATGCGCTGGTTGACGTCTCCTACGCACTGCACAACGGCACCGTCCGTGAACACTGCTTCCAACAGGCGGCGCTGTTCCTCACCGGTGTCCTGCATCTCGTCGATCAGGACGAACGGGAACCGGGACCGCAGGCCGGAGGCCAGGCGGGGGTGCTGGTGCAGATGCCTGGTGGCGATCGCGTACATGTCCGAGTAGCGGAAGACACCACGAAGGAAGAGGTGCTCCTTCAGTTTCATCAACTGCCTGTAGCTGGCGGTGCCGCGATTGAGGCCATCAACCCGGATCTGCAGTTCCGGTTCAGCGGGGTCGAAGACGTACGTGGCTTCGGTGACCATCTTCAGCCCGTCACTCCGCCGCTTCAGGTAGGACCTCAGCGTCGTGAACGGGCCCAGGTCCAGAAGCCTGCGGGCCTGGGCGGCGAAGGCCTGGTCGTCGACGGCTCGGGTGACGACCTTCAGCGAACGCAGAGCCGGCAGTGCGAGGAAGGTATGGACGAAGCTTTGAAACGTCCCGACGAAGTGCGGGTAGTGCTCCAACCGCCGTGCCCGTCCGGTCAGTCGGCTCGCGATCTCCTGGGTGGCGGTATTGGTGTGAGACATGACGCAAATGCCCTGGCGGTCGGACGACCAGCCGTCCGCCACCAGGGCGAGCTTCAGGGCGACGAGGGTGGTCTTGCCCGAGCCTGGGGCTGCCTGCAGATGCAGCGGGCCGCGGGCCTCCAAGAACGCGAACTGCTCGGGAGACGTCAGAGCGAGGCCCATGCTCCGGGCCTTGGCTTCGATGACTTCACGGTCCAGAGCGGTGGGGGACAGAGGCAGGGTCACGACCGGGTACTCCCGCTCAGGTAGTCGAGCGCCTCCACCAGGTAGCTCGGCAGGTCCGTGGGCGCGACACTGGATGCCTCCAGCAGGCGCGCAGCATGCTGGGCCGCGATCGGTTTGCTGGTGCCTCCCACGCGCAGCGGGCGGTAGATCCTCAGCGCGCACTCCTCCAGCGAGAGACGGTCGTCCTCCCGCCACTTCTTGACCTCCATGGCCGCGGTCTCCTCGATTCCCACGAGGTCCTCCGGTGTCGGCCACTTGGTGCTCTTCGCCGCGCTGATCGCCTGGTGCATCAGGGTTGCCATCGGCCACGAGGCGCGCGCCAAGTCGTATTCGAGGGTCCACCAGTTCGACACGAAGGTCCGGACGGCCCCGCCGTCGCGTTCCCGCTTCTTGAGGACCAGTTCGTCCCGCTCCGCCGGGGTCAGGCTGCTCCACCGCGTGAGCCCTTTGGCCATCTTCTTGTCGGCCCCGTCGGGAGCCAGGTCCATGTCCGTGATGCATGCCACGCGTACCGGTGGCAGGGCGGAGTCCGCGCGTTGGAAGATCCGGGAGTATCGGAACAGACCGGTGCTGCCGACGTTCACGATACTGACGCCGTTCTCGGCGAACGAGTGGCCGGCGACGCGGGCGAGAGCGGGCAGGAGCAGGACCTCCGCGTCGCCCTCGACCATGGCGACCGCCCGGGCGAAAAAGAGATTCGCCTTGGTGGCGTCCAGGAACCGGCTGAGGAACGCGTAGTCCGAGGCGTCGAGTCGGGTGCATTCCGGACGGAGAGGGAACGTCCGGCCCCGCGCCACGAGGGTCAGGTGCTCCACCGGCACACTGGAGGCGATGTGCGGGCTGTGCGTCGTGGCGATGATCTGGACGGGGGACTCGCCCCGGCTGCGGTCCCGGAGCAGGTCGACGACGCGGGTCTGCAACTGCGGGTGCATGTGGGCCTCGGGCTCCTCAATGAGGAGGATGGGGGAGGTGCTTTCCCGTCCTAGCAGGAGAAGTTCGGCAGCCATGAACAGGGCGTTGTTGTAGCCGAGGCCGTGACGGGTCGACTCGGTAAGGCCGGGGTCGGGCGCGAACGCCAACTCCAGGCGCTCCAGGACACTCTGGAGCGATGCGGTCGTGGCGATGCTGATCGCGCCGGAGAGAGTGTCCTGGCCGATGGCGAATCTGCTCAGGTATCCGCTGTTGAGCTCGGCCCGGGCCTTCTGCACCAGAGCGTTGGCGTTGATGTGGTGGTCGGCGCGCTGCAGGATGCCCACCAAGGTGCCGGCGCTGTCCTCGGCGGGCCTGAAGTCGGGCTCCCGCTGCTCGTGCATGCCGGGGTACTGGGTGAGGATCTGCGACAGCCGGGAGTTACGGCCCGCCCGCATCTCCCCTTCGGCGTCGCGCAGCGGCCGCAGGTACGTCGCGCGAAGACGCTCGCGGGCTGCGCCGTCGAGCACGGTGTCGCCAGCACGCACCCTGACGGACATGCGGTGGGGCACATCCGGGTCGAACGGTTCTGCCCGCAGAGTCACGGTCAGCCGGGGCGCCTCGCCTGGAAGCGAGGTCAGGAACTCGCCGAAGGAGCCGAGCTCCTGATTGTCGAGGCCTTCGAAGGTACAGCTGATCTGCAGGTAGTCGGCTCTTCCGGTGGCACCGTAGTGGAGGTCGTCCGTTGTGATGCGGGTGAAGTCGGCGCTCGACGTCAGGCAAAGCCGGATCGCGTCGACCACGGCGCTCTTGCCGCTGTCGTTCTCTCCGACCAAAACGGTGAGGCCGGGTTGAAGAGCGAGGTCCAGGGCCGACCCGGGATCCGAGTCGGTGGCAGGCCCGCCGAAAATACGGAAGTTCTCGGCCTGCACGCGTGCCAGATACATGAACCCCTCAAGTGCCTTTTGGCCGCCGCAGGCAGCCGCCACTCCCCGTACCGGCACGCTAGGGCGGTCGCACTCGGCGACGCAACGAAGTAATCATCTTGAGACGTGGGCGACCAGCCGCTGGTCGGAGTGGTGCGCACGTGCCCGCCTCGGGTGACCGCCCTGGCGGTGCTGAATGCCAGCAAGCGCTGCGCCGGTCCGAGTAAGCTGGACCCCGTCGCCTCCGTCGGGCTTCGCGGTGGCGGAGCTGCTCCCATGAGCCGCCTCACACGCCCGCGGCCCGATACCGGTAAAGGTTCCGGGTGCACGCTCAGAAGAGCGCGTCCTGGCGCGGGGCGGTGAGAGCGGCAATCGTGGGGTTGAACACGCCAAGGAGCATGAACGTCCTCGGGCGGGCGGCGATGTTGCCGACGAAGAAGTGCGTGGCCCGATCGGGCGTGACCATTCTGCTCCACCAGTGCTCGCGTAGGACGTCGGTGAGCCGGTGGGCGGGGTAGTTGCGGCGGAACTTGCGCCATGACTGGCCGGCTTCCCAGTCGTGCAGGCCCATGTCGTGGCCCCGGCAGGCGTCGTTGTCGCAGTGGAAGCGGTAGCGGAACTCGTACGGCACCCATTCCAGCGGCCGGTGGTCGGGGTGCAGCACGTCGGTCTGGTTGACGATGCCGTGCTGCTCCGGGGTCCAGGGGCTTGCGTCGGCAAGGCGGAAGGAGTCGATGCGGGCTGGGCGGAAGAGACCGAGGGAGGTGCCGTCGGCTGCCTGGAGGCGTTTGATCGCGCACAGGGACGGTTGGATCAGCGGTCTGGCGATGTCGAGGCGCTCGGCCCAGCCGTTCCGGCTGCTGACCGTGCCGACGACGCGGATGGTGTTCAGATTGGGTCGCAGGCTCTCGGGCCTCCGGTCGGCGTGGTGGCGTCGGACGTCGACCTCGACGACGGAAATCCTAACGAGCAGTCAGCTTGCGTCCGTCGCCGCATCCCCGAACGGGTGAAGGTCGTGAGCGATGTCGAGGGCTGCGAAGTCACGGTGTACGTAGATGGTGCTGCGACCGCGCTGCCGAGCGATCACGGTGCCGTCGCCGAGCCACTCCTCGAGCCACTGACTGCTTCCGCGCCACGCGCTCTTGTCCGCCTCCCCGATCAGTGGCAGGAGTTTGGTCTTGAGCATGCCGTTCGTGCCCGTCTCGCGGAGCACGTCGAGCAGTTGCGCCTGTGCGCGCCGTTTGTAGAGCTCGCTGGCGTTCGGCGACTCCCGAACGCGCACCGACGTCTCACCCAGATCCATTCCGCGCGCTGCGGCCCAGTTCAGGACGTAGCCGTCGACGATGGCATCGTCCGTGACACCCAGCAGGTGGCCCAGACAGCGCAGGATCGCATCCTCGCGCATGGCGCTGAGCGTGTGTTCCACGTCTTGGAAGGCTCCACCGTAGTGGCTGCCATCGTGTGCCTGCCGCTGCGAGTCTTCCCGGATCTGCAGGACGTCCCTGATGATGGCTTCAGCGGCGTCGGCGGGTGAGGCGAACGTCTGTGTCATGGGGCTGACCGTACCGGAGACGACGCCGGCCGGCTGAGGCCCACCGGGCCGGAGAACCCGGCATCAGCCGCCCCAGCCCCGTCGACGCGTGCCAGCCGATGTGACAGCATCTGAACACGGCGCCGCCACCGACGGTGACGGGCTGGCCGGCGCGGCGTCCACTCCCGCCGGTAGCTCCTCCAGCGCCATGTGCCACGTCACCGCAATTCCCTGCGTCTCCCGTCTACGACGACGACGACCGTGCCGCGGGCCGATCGCGGCTCCGAGCATCTGGTGTCGGGAACGAAGAAGCTGCCGGCTGCACATCCTCCACCACGCGCCACCGCGGAGGACGGCGTCAACGACGGTTGGGCACAATGGAAGTAGAGCCGGAGCGTGTCGTCCACCTCGGTCGCGGGCCCCGGCTTCGGCTCCTGGTCGGCCAGGTCCTCACGCCGGCGTCGAGCGGTGTCCGACCGCGCCGCGTCGAGGAACTTGCCTGTTCGACAGCCTCACGACCTCGCCCTCGTCTATCGCACTCTCGACCGCCAATACCGGAGCCTGGGAAGGCCATCTCCGCAGGCTCATTGCCGTCTCACATCACCGGGCAAGGATGCCTAGCACGGTTCGTCGCCACCGATTACGGGACAGGCCAGTTCATTGGGCCGCCCCGACTATCCGGTGCCGGTGTTTCGGGGTCGCCCGCCGGAGAAGGAGGGGAGTCGCACCGGTGAGGTCGGCCGGTTCGAGCTCGATGGCGCGGCGGAGCTGTTCCATGCGTCGGGGCAGGGGGTGCCAGCCGGGTTCTGAGGCCATCTCGGTGTTGAGGTTGTGGATGGCGCGGGCGTAAGCGCGGGCCAGGCCGCGGAAGTGCAGCGGCAGGCCGGGGCGGGGGTGGCCGCTGGGGGCGATGCTCACCCACAGGGCGTCGGTGGTCTCGTTGCCCGGGCTGATGGGTCGGTTGGGGTCGCGCGCGACGAGGTGGCTGCGGATGGTGAGCCAGTGGCGCATCGCGGCCCGGGTGGGGCCGGACAGGGCGACGGTCTCGGTGGCGGGTGTGGTGCGCGGGTCGCGGTGCTGGGGGAGTCGGGTGAGGTGGATCGTGCCGCGGTGCAGGTCGACGTCGTCCGTGCGCAGGGCGCAGAGTTCGCCGGCCCGGCAGCCGGTGTCCAGCACGGTGCCGATGATCGCGAGGATCCGGCTGCGGGAGTCGGACCGGCCGGGGCGGGCTGAGTGTTCCAGGTGACCGAGCAGGACGTTGCGCGGACGGGCGGCGCCCACGGGCCGGAGCTCGACCTTCGGCGGGTCGCGGTCCGGGAGCGTGACGGCGACGCCGGCCCGGGCACCGAGGATGCGGAGGCAGTCGTGCCGGACACGCATGGACGCGGGTGAGGCTTGGCCCGGTCGTGCGGCGGGCTTGCGCCGCAGCAGGCCCCGCTCGGCGGCGGCGAGGTATGCCGCGAGGGTGTCCGGCGCGAAGAGCAGGGCGAGCGAGCCGGCGGCCGTGGGCACGATCGCGCCGCGCTCCAGGGCGGTGCGCAGTTCGCCGGCGACCCAGCGCAGTTGCTTCGCCCGGGACATGCCGGTCGGCGGTTCGCAGGCATGCTCGACGAGGGCGTCCAGCGCCTCGATCGAAGGTGCAGCTGTCGTCGCGGCGTCCGCCATGAGGTCACCCTAGCGCCGGGTCGGGGCGCCTCGGTCGGGTCTTGCCGGCGGAGGAGGTGGGGACGTTCCGTAAGGTCAGGGTCTAATAACTGGCTTGAAGCAAGATCGTCGGTGGGCGTGCGGCTGCATGGTGGCTGTCTTCTCCGACTCGCGCCACTCCGGTGGTGGCCGTCCTTCGGCAGCCGGCGAGGGGGACGTGCCAGGGCGTCCGCCGGTTCGCGCGACGGCACCCGACGATGACGTCCCGGGCTCCGTGAATGCTCCGGTCAGTTCTGATGGACCGTCAGCAAAGTCAGCATTGGGTCAGCATTCGTCCTGTCAGACGCTGTCGTGGATGGTCGAACGGTGTCATGCGGCGGGCGCGGAGGCGAGTGTCGACGGGGGCACTTCGGGGCGAGCGCAGGGAGCCTCCGGCTCGGGGGTGGGGCGGACCCGGCCGCCGCACCCCCGATCGTGTAAAGCGCAGGTCAGCGCGCGTTTCCGCGGGGCTTGAGGGCGATTCCCGGGAGCTCCGGGGCGGGGAGGCGGTCGCCCGGGTAGCCCTCGACGGTGCCGTAGCGGTCGGGGTTCGCGGAGCTCATCCATTCCTCGCGGGCTCGGGTAATGTCTTCGTGAGACCGCCCGATGAAGTTCCACCACATGACGATCTCCTCCTGGAAGGGCGTGCCGCCGAGGAGGACGGTCCGGGCGTCGGTGTCGCCGGTGTTGGTGAGGGTGACGGTGGTGGCGCCGGGGGCCAGGTAGCCGAGGTCGTTGGGGTGGAGCGGGGTGCCGGCGAAGCGGACCTCGCCGCGGTCGACCAGGAGGCCGTGTTCGAAGGCGTGCTCGACGGCGAGGGTGACGGTGGCGTGCGGGCGCAGGGTGATCTCGGCGCCGAGCAGCGGACTGAAGGTGGGGACGGGGGAGGTGTCGCCGGCCAGGGTGCCGAGGAAGACCCGGGCCTCGCCGCCGTCGAGTTGGACCGGGGTCGGGGCGTGGTGGTGGAAGTCGCGGCCGGTGTGCCGGTGTTCCTCGGGCAGGGCGACCCACAGCTGGACGCCGTGCAGGGTGGTGGTGGCCGGGGTGGAGACCTCGGAGTGGGCGATGCCGTGGCCGGAGGTCATCAGGTTGACCTCGCCGGGGCGGACGTAGGCGTGGACGCCGAGGCTGTCCCGGTGTTCGATCTCGCCGGTGAACAGCCAGCTGACGGTCTGCAGTCCGGTGTGCGGGTGCGGGGCGACGTCCATGCCGCCGGTGTCGGCGACGTCGTCGGGGCCGTAGTGGTCCACGAAGCACCAGGCACCGATCAGGGTGCGGGAGCGCTGCGGCAGGGTCCGGCGTACGGTCATGGCGCGCGGGCCGCCGAGGGGGACGTCCCGCGGGGACAGGACCTCCACGCGCGGGTCGGCGGCGTGCGGCTCGACGAGGTCGGTCTCGGTGGTGCTCACGGTCGGGGTCCCTCCCAGGTGCGGGGTCGTGCGGTGGTTCTGCGGACATGATAGTTCTATATTCAACTATCATGGCATGGCAGAGTGACGGGCGACAGTGATCAAGCCTAAGGAGTCCAGGTGAGTGATGTGACGGTGGTCCCGGCGGACCGGCGGGTGTTCATCGACAAGCAGAGCCCCCAGGCGTACAAGGCGCTGGTCGCGGCCGCCGAGGCGACCCGCGAGGTGGCTGCGGAGGCCGGCCTGGACCGTCGGCTGGTCGAGCTCGTCAACCTCCGGGTGTCGCAGATCAACGGCTGCGCCTACTGTCTGAACGTCCACACCAGGGCCGCGCTGCGCGAGGGCGAGACGACCCAGCGGCTGGGGGTGCTCCCGGCGTGGCGCGACACCGAGGTGTTCGATGCGCGGGAGCGCGCCGCCCTCGCGCTGGCCGAGGCGACCACCGACCCGGCGGACGCCGCCCTGCAGGAGGCGGCCTACGCGGCTGCGCGCGAGGTGATGGGCGAGGCGGAGATCTCCGCGGTGGTGTGGGTCGCGATCACCATCAACGCCTTCAACCGGGTGTCCATCATGAGCAAGCACCCCGTCCGTCCGGCGCCGGGGCGGTAGCGGTACGAGCCGGAGGGCTCCGGGCGGGACGGGCCCGAGCCGCAGCGGTTCGAGGAGGGGTTCTCCGCCTTTCGGCGTGGGCCCTCCTTTGGGGGGTGGACGGACGGCTCCTCCCGGCGGTGGATGACCGACCGTCAGGGCGGCGGCGAAGCCGGGCTTCGAGGGCGAGTGAGTGCTCGCCGCGCTGAGGGTGGGGACACATGGAGCAGGGTGGGGGCGTACGGAACGGGGCGCGGGGCGCGCGGCGGGGTGCGGGCCGTACGGCGCGCCGGGCGGGGTCCGCGCTGGTGGCGGCGGTCTGTCTGGCACTGGCCGCGCCGGTCGCCTCGGCGGGTGCCGCCGAGGCGGACGGCGGACAGGGCGCCGCCGGACAGCAGGAGACCGCCAGCCGCCGGACGGCGGCGCTGCGGGCGGTGACCGGGGCCGGCGCTGTCTCGGCGATCGCCGAGGTCAGGGACCGGGGTCTGGCGCGGCGGATCCGGCGTCTCCGACCTGGCCACCGGCGCGCCGGTCCGGACGGACGGGCGGTTCCGGGCCGGCAGCATCACCAAGGTGTTCACCGCCACCACCGTGCTCCGGCTGGTGGGGGAGGGCCGGATCGGCCTGGACGACCCGGTGGAGCGCCACCTGCCGGGACTGCTCCCGAACGGCGCGGACATCAGCGTGCGCGAGTTGCTCGACCACACCTCCGGCCTCTGGGACGCGACCAACTGACCTCGCGGGGGCGTGTCACCGCTCCGGCCCGTCCGCCTGGGGGAGTCCTCGACGCGAGTGCTCGACGGCGAGCCCTCCACGAGGAGTCCTCGATGGCGAGCCCTCCACGAGGAGTCCCCGACGGGAATCCGACAGGGAGTCCTCGATGCGCGGACGGGCCGGAGTGGCCGCGCGTCCGGGCCGGCTGCCGCCGGCGGTCCGCGCCGCGATACCCTCGCCGGGTTCCCGGAGGCCCGCTCCACCGCGTCGTGGACGGCACCCTCCGGCTTCCGCAGACCCGAGGAGTGCCGCAGTGACGGACGTGACGTTGAACCTCTGGCGGCAGCCGCTCGGCGAAGTGCCGGCCGGGGTGTGGGACCGCACCGACCTGACGGTGCTCATCCTCGCCGACACCGGGATCGCCGAACTCCCGCCGGAGATCGGACGGTTGACCGGGCTGCGCACCCTCGACCTCGGGCACAACAAGCTCGCCGAGGTGCCCGCCGAGCTGGGCGCCCTCACCGGGCTGGGCGACTTCCTCTACCTGCACGACAACGCGCTGACCGCCCTGCCGGACACCCTCGGACGGCTCACCGCGCTGCGCTACCTCAACGTCGGCGAGAACCGGCTCACCGAACTCCCCGCCACCATCGGCGAGATGGCCTCCCTGGTCGAACTCCGGGCGCAGCACAACCGGCTCGGCGCGCTGCCCGAGGAGATCGGCAAGCTCGGAGCGATCCGCGAACTCTGGCTTCAGGGAAACGAGTTGAGCGATCTGCCGGACTCCGTGGCGGGGCTCACCGAACTGCGCGAGCTGGAACTCAGGGACAACTCCCTCACCGCCGTCCCGGCCGTGCTCGCCGGACTGCCGCGGCTGCGCCGCCTCGACCTACGCGGCAACCGGATCACCGAACTGCCGCGCTGGCTCGGCGAACCGGGTGCGCTGCCGGCCCTGGAGAAGCTGGACCTGCGGTGGAACGACGTCCGGCCGTCGGCCCGGCTGCTGGACGCGCTCGGTGCGCGCGACTGCGTGGTCCTGTACTGACGTCGTCCTGTACGGGCGCCGTACGGCGCTGACGTCGCTTCGTACGGGCGCCGTCCGGGCCGGGGCCGTCCGTCGGAAGCCGTTCGGAGGGGCCCTGCGCCGACCGGTCGACCTGCTACGGTTGATCACATGAAGCGCGCTGCACTCGCCACGACGACGCCGGAAAGAGTCCCGGCGCGCTGACTGCTGACCTAGTCCGAAGCCCCGGGGCGAGTGCCCCGGGGCTTCGTCGTTCCCGGCTCCACTCGCCCGCAGCACCAGAGTGGAGACCACCACCGTGAACGTGAACCCGCAGCACGGCCACCGCGAGCCCGACCGCACCGCGCAGAGCCGCACCGCGCACGACCGCACCGCGCAGAGCCGCCCCGCGCACGACCGTCCCGCGCAGAGCCGCCCCGCGCACGACCACCGCAAGCTGGGCCGCGAACTCGACCTGTTCGACACCGACCCGCTGATGGGCTCCGGTCTTCCCTACTGGCTGCCCGACGGCGCGGCCGTCCGGCACACCCTGGAGAAGTTCATCCGCGGCCGCGAGCGCCGGGCCGGCTACCGCCACGTCTACTCACCGGTGCTCGGCAAACGCGAGCTGTACGAGATCTCCGGCCACTGGGCGCACTATCGCGAGGACATGTTCCCGCCCATGGCCCTCGGCTCGGAAGAGGTGGTGCTGCGGCCCAGCCTCTGCCCGCACCATGCGCTGATCTTCCGTTCCCGCTCCCACAGTTACCGGGAACTCCCGCTGCGGATGGCCGAACTGGGCGGCATGTACCGCTCCGAGCCGTCCGGGGTGCTGGGCGGGCTGACCAGGGTCCGGGCGATCCAGCTGAACGACGCCCACGTGTTCTGCACCCCGGAGCAGGCCGCCGACGAGGCCGTCGCCGCACTGGAGCTGATCCGCGAGGCGCACGCCGCGCTCGGCATCGTCCCGGTCCGGTACCGCCTCTCGCTGCCCGGCGCGGGCGGCAAGTACGTGGCGGATCCGGCGCTCTGGGAACGCGCCACTGCGCTGCTCAGCGACGTGCTGGAACGCTCCGGGGTGCCGTTCGAGGCGGCGGAGGGCGAGGCCGCGTTCTACGGGCCCAAGATCGACGTGCAGATCGCCGACGGCGCCGGACGCGAGTTCACCCTCTCCACCGTCCAGGTCGACTTCCACCAGCCCGAGCGGTTCGACCTGCACTACATCGGCCCGGACGGCGCCAGGCACCGCCCGGTGATGGTCCACCGCAGCGTGATCGGCAGCGTCGAGCGCGTGGTCGCCCACCTGATCGAGCTGTACGGCGGCGCGTTCCCGGCCTGGCTCGCGCCCGTCCAGGTGGTGCTGCTGCCGGTCTCCGACGCCGAACTGCCGCAGGCCGAACGGCTACGGCAGCGCTGCCTCGACCTCGGTCTGCGCGCCGAGGTCGCCGGGCCCGAGCGCGGCACCCTCGGTGCCCGGATCCGGGAGGCGCGGCTGGTGCCGTACCAGGCGGTGATCGGCGCCAGGGAGGCCGTGGACGACCGGGTCGCGCTGCGTCTGCGGAACGGCCGGAGGCTGGAGCCGCTGCCGGCCGAGGAGGCGTGGGCGCGGATCGGCGCACTGGTGGCCGGGTGCGGCTCCGAGCTGTGGGAGGACGGCGCTGCGGGGTGAGCGGGCCGTCGCGCAGGCGGCATCCGTAGGACTAGTGCGGTGAGCGGTGTGTCGGCCGGGCCGTGGACGCCGGCCGCCCGTCGAATGGGCGCGGTGGCCGAGTCCACGGCCGCCGCTGTCCCCCCGTCCCGGAGGTTCCCGATGCGCACCCCCCGAAGACTCGTCGCCCCCGTCCTCGCCGGCTGTCTGGCCCTCGCCGGGGCGGTCGCGGCCGCCCCGGCCGACGCGACCCGGCTCCGACCACTGCCCGTGCCCGATGTCCGGTACTGCGCCGCGGTGGTCGGGCACGTGCCGGGCGCGGGCGGCGGCTCGCCGCTCCTCGGGCGGGCCTGTTCGCCGGACTCCCTGGCCGACGCGCTCGCCCGGGCCGACGGCCGTACCCGTACGGCGGAGCAGCCGGCCGACCGCACGCTCCTGCTGGAGGAGTTCAAGGACGTCGACTACGGCGGCGGCGTCATCTACGCCTTCTACGGGGACGCGGGCGGCTGCGACGCCACCGGCTACCACCTGGTGAACTACTTCGACGTGGCGCTCAGCGTGTCCTCGATGAAGGGCTACGACAACTGCAACGCCGCCCACCTCTGGTCCACCCTCGACGTCGAGAAGACCGTGGACCTCCCGGCCCCGGCTCTCGGGGCGAACTTCAACGACGCGGTGCGGGAGCTGCAGGTCTTCCACCGCTGACGGGGCGGGCCGACGGGCAGCCCGGGTCGGCCTGACGACCGACCCGGACTGCCTCACCTCGGGCGTGCGGGCGAGCCTTGCGCGCCCGAGGTCCGAGCGCCTGCCTGACAGGCCTGGCTGTGGCCTAGCTGGGGAACGGCCAGGTCGGGCACCACGGCGGGATCCACTGGCCGGGGTAGGGCGGGCCCCACACCGGGCAGGGAGGGAGGTGGGGAGCGGGCGGGGCCGAGGTCCAGAGGACGGTGCCGTTCAGCTCGACCGCGATGACGCCCTCGTTGTAGACGGTCAGCTCGGCGCCGGGGTGACCGGCCGTCCCGCTCCACCAGAGCGGGGTGTTGTCGGCGGCGTAGACGACGAGGTTGCCGTCGCCCTGCATGGCCAGGATGTTGCCGTTGGGTATGGCGCCCTTGGCCACCCAGATCGGGGTGGTGTCGCGGTAGAGGACCACGTTGCCGTCGCCCTGCATGGCCAGCATGATGTGGTGGTCGGGCGAGTACCAGGCCTGGTTCCTGGAGATGACGCTGTTCATCGGGATGTGCGTGGGGGCGGACAGTGCGGCGGCCGTGGCGGCCGTGGCGGCCGTGGCGGCCGGGGCGGCCGGGGCCGCCTGGGCGGGCGCCGGGGTCGAGGTCCGGGCAGGGGCGGCCTGGGCGGCGCCGGCGCTCAGGGTGGCGAACCCGATCGCGGCGACGGCCGTCAGGGCTGCGGCTCGTAGACGGAGACTGGTCATGGGCGGTCTTCGGGTCCTCTCGAAGGTGATGGGCCTGCGGCGCCCAGTTCCTGACGGTTCGTCAGTGTGGTGTTCCGGTGGGCGCCGAGTGAAGGTTATGGCGGCCGGGCGGGAGCCTGCGGCAGCTTCACCGGCAGATTGGCGGGGGCCTGCCGGGCCGCCGTCGGCGGCAACCGTGTCAGTAGGACTGCAGCTCGATCAGGTGGCCGTCCGGGTCGCGCAGATGCGCGCTGCGGAGGTTCGGGCCCCACTCCGGGCGGTCGGTCGCCGCGGCGGCCGGGGTGCCGCCGTGGCGCAGGCAGAGGTCGAGGGCGGCGTCCACGTCGTCCACCCGGAACACCAGCATCGCGGCGTCCTGGGCGGGCGCGGCGTGCCGGGCGGGCAGGTCGATGGTGCCGAGGGTGGCGGCCATCGTGGCGCGGTCGAAGAGGACGAGGACGGCCTGGTCGGCGACGTCCCAGTTGGCGTACGGGCCCTCGGGCGTGCCCTTGACCAGGGTGGCGCCGGTGAGCGGCGGGAGTGTCGCGCGGTAGAAGGCGAAGCAGTCGGCGAAGCGGGTGACGAGCAGTCGGGGGTACAGGGCGTCCACGGTCGAACTCCTGGGGTCCGGTCCCGGGTCGGCACGGCACCGACGGCCCGGGAATGGCGGCACGGCACCGGCGGCCCGGGAGGGGCGGGTCGGGAAGGGGGGCGGAACCGGTGGGTCGAGAATTAGTGGGTCTGAACCCACTATAGGAAGACACCCTAGACTTCCGCCATGGCCTCCGAGACCCCGATCGACCCGCCGCCCGAACTCCCCCCGACCCTGCTGGACCTGAGCAGCTACCTGCTCTCCCGGATCGGCAAGGCAGCGCGCGGCCGGCTGGCCGACCGGCTGGCCGAACGCGGCCTGCGGCTCTGGGACATGGCGGTGCTGGCCTCGCTCGCCGACTTCGGGCCGCAGGCCCAGCGGGACCTGGTCCGGCGGTTGGGCCTCGACCCGAGCGACCTCGCCAAGGTCGTGGAGCAGCTCGCGGTCGCCGGGTACGTCGAGCGCGCCAGGGACCCGGCCGACCGGCGGCGGGTCTCGGTCTCGGTCACCGGGGCGGGGCGGGCACTGCTCGCCGAACTCGACGCCCAGGCGCGGGTGGTGCAGGACGAGGTGCTCGCGCCGCTGGACGTGGGTGAACGGGAGGTGCTGCAGTCGCTGCTGCTGCGGGTCCACCGGGGGCTGGGGGAGCGGCGCAGCGGTCCGTGACCGGCCCGGACGGTCAGCCGACGGGCTGCCCGGGGCGGCGGGCACCGGCGAACTCGCCCGCCCAGCGCGGGACGTCGAGCACGTTCTCGACTCGCGCGACCAGCGTCCCGGTGCGCTCGGCGTGGATCATCGCGCCGTCGCCGACGTGGATCCCGACGTGGTGCAGGGGCGCGTCGGGGCGGGAGAAGAACAGCAGGTCGCCCGGGGCGATCGCGTCCCGCTCCACCGGGGCGCCGCGGTGGAACTGGGCGACGGTGTAGTGGCCCAGCTCGACCGTGCCCTGGCTGGCCCGGTACCAGCAGTACAGCGACAGGCCGCTGCAGTCGAAGCCGACCGTCTTCTCGCCCATGCACACGCCGTCGAGGTAGCCGTTCTCGTCGTCGCAGAAGCCGAGACCGGCGCCGAGGCGGTCGCCGCCGCCCCAGGCGTACGGCACGCCGATCTGGGCCTCGGCCACGGCGGCGACCCGCAGGCCCAGCGCGTCGGCGGCCACCGCCGCCACGCCCGGCCCGCCGGCCGAGCCGTGCGGTGCCGCGGTCGCCGCGTGCGCGGCCTGCGCCGCCGGGCCGAGCGCGGGGGCCAGGCCCGCCCCGAGCGCGAGGCCGAGCATGCGGCGCCGCCCGACGCCGGGGTCCTGGTCGCGGTCGGACGGCTGGGCTTCCATGGGGCGGCTCCCGGGCGGCGGTTGCGGTGGGGGTGCGGGTACGGCCACCAGCATTTCGCGCCGGCGGGGCGGTGCGCCATCACCCGCAACGGTGAATCGTGGGCGAGCGGCCCGGTGGCGGTGGGGAGTTCGCCGGTAAATGGTTTGACGGTCGTTCGGGCGGGGCCAACGATGGGCTCGAACGTTCGGTCGGCCGGTCGGAGGAACTCGTGAGCAGCGCCGTCAAGTTGATCCGTAGCACGCGGCTGACGCCCGCCGTCGACTATGCCTACGGCGCGGTGGTCGACGCCCCGGCGCGCTCGCTGTGGCTGGCCGGGGCCTGCCCGCTCGACGAGGAGGGCCGGACGGTCGCCGTCGGTGACTACGAGGGGCAGGCCCACCAGGTGATGCGCAATCTGGTGACGGCGCTGGAGGACGCGGGTGCCGGTCTCACCGACGTCGCCCGGACCACCGTGTACGTGGCCTCGGCCGACCAGGCGGACCTGGTGAAGGTGTGGAACGTGTACCGCGCGTACATGGGGGAGCACGACGCGCCCAGCACCCTGCTCGGTGTCTCGGTGCTGGGCTACGACGACCAGCTGGTCGAGGTGGAGGCGGTGGCCGTGCTGCCCTGACCGTCCGGGTTCCCGGATCAGCCCGCGGCGAGCAGGGCGTCCAGCTGCTGGTAGCCCTCGACCACGCCGTGCTCCATGCCGCTGGCCAGGATGGCGTCCCGGGCCTCCAGGCTGTCGACCACCGACAGCACGGTGACGCGGGTGCGGCCCTCTCCGGCTGGCTCGAAGGTCGCGGTGTCCAGTGAGACGCTGTCCGGCACGCCCTCGAACGTGAAGGTCTGGACGAGCCGGGTGGCCGGCCGGACCTCGTGGAAGGAGCCGTAGAAGGCCGCGATCTCCTGGCCCTCGCGATGCATCGAGTAGCGGTAACGCCCGCCCGTGCGCCCCTCCCAGGTGTCGATCTTCATGTCGAGGTCCTTCGGGCCGAGCCACTGGGCGACCAGCTCGGGCTCGATCCAGGCCCGGAACACCCGCTCCTGCGGGGCGTCGAACTCGCGGACGATCCGGATGGTGGGCAGCTTCGGGTCCGCCTCGATACGGGTCTCGGGGCCGGTGGTGGAGGTCATGACGGGACTCCTTCGCTCTGCTGGGGTGGGTCGGTGTCGTCGGTGTGATGGTCGTTCCGGGCGCCGTGGGCGGCGCCGCGGGTCGTGGTGTGCGCGGCGGCGTGGGCGGTGGTGTCGTCGGACATGCCCGCGAGGAGGGCGTCCAGGCGGCTGAACCGCTCCTCGGCCTGGCGTCGGTACCGCTCGATCCAGCTCGTCATCAAGTCGAACACCTGCGGCTCCAGGTGGCACGGTCGGCGCTGCCCGTCCCGACTGCGGCTCACCAGCCCGGCCTCCTCCAGCACCTTCAGGTGTTTGGAGACGGCCTGCATGGACATCGCGTAGGACTCGGCCAACTCGCCGACGGTCGCGTCCCGGGTCGACAGTCGGGCCACGATGTCCCGCCGGGTCGGATCCGCCAGGGCGACGAACGCCCGGGAGAGCTGGTCGACAGCCACCGCGTACCCCTGTTCATTCTCAACCGATTGGTTGAGGACAACGCTACGCCGCCCGGCCTTCGTATTCAACCGTTTGGTTGTGGATCCTGGAGTGGTCGACGGGGGAGGTGCCGGCCGGTCGGGGTCAGTGCCCCGCCAGCAGTTCCCGGGTCAGCCGGACCAGGGCCGGGACCGCCGGGTGGGTCGGGGTGCCGCGGCGCCAGGCCAGGAGCAGAGGCACCGGCGGGGCGTCGGTCAGCGGGAGGTAGGCGATCATGGGGTGCCGGTGCAGGCGCGGCGTCGCCGAGGTCGAGATGCCCACCGCCCGGCCCACCGCGATGGCGGTCAGCCACTCGTCCGTGTTGGTGACCTCGATCGTCGTCCCGGGACGGGCGCAGGCGGGCCAGAGGTCCAGGGTGGTGGTGCCGGCCACCGTGTTCAGGGCGATCGGCCAGGCCGCGAGGTCCGCCAGCGTGAGGCTCGACCGGTCGGCCAGGTCGCTGTCCGCAGGCACGACCGCGACCCGCTCCTCCTCCAGCAGCAGCTGCGTGACCAGGTCGGAGTCCGTCACGTCGCCGCGCAGCAGCGCGATGTCGACCTTGCCCCGGGTGAGCCCCGCCGTGCGGTCGTCGATCCGGCGCAGCTCCAGCGGCACGTCCGGGTGCTCCTGGTCCCAGCGCCGCAGCAGGGGGACGGTGTGCTCCCCGAGTGCGGCCCAGGGGTGACCGAGGCGCAGTGGCAGGGCGGTCAGGGCGCGCGGGTCGAGCGCCGTGTCCACGGCCGCCAGCGCGGCGGCGGCCCGGTCGCGGAAGGTCCGGCCCGCCGCGGTGAGCTCCAGGTGGTGCGTGGAGCGGTCGACCAGGCGGACGCCGAGGTGGCTTTCGAGCTGGCGCAGCGTCCGGGACAGCGCGGGCTGGCCGATGTGCAGCCGGGTGGCGGCGCGGGTGATGGTTCCCTCCTCGGCGATGGCGAGGAAGGCCCGCAGGTGGCGCAGCTCGATGGTCATGCCCGGGAAGCATAATCGCTGCACGATCGGCATTTCACGCGAACCGGGCGGCTCCCTAGCGTGGGGACATGACGAACACGGGTTCACCGTCGGCGACCGCCACGGCCGCGCCGACCGCCACTGCCGTGCCCACCTCGACGGGCACGGCGACCGCCACGGGCACGGCCACCAGCGCGGCAGCGGGTGCAGCCGGTGCAGCGGGTGCGGCGGGCATGCCGGGCGGTCCGCCGCTCCTCGGCCGCGTCCGCACGGCAATCGCGCCCGGCGGCGTCGGCAGCCTGGGCGACGTCGGGATGGTGCTGGCCGGCACCCTCTCGGTGCAGTTCGGCTCCGCCGTCGCCGCCCTGCTGTTCCCGCGGGTCGGGGCGCTGGGGACGGTGATGCTGCGGGTGACGATCACGGCCGTCCTGCTGCTCGCCGTCTGCCGCCCCCGGCTGCGCGGGTACAGCCGTACGGACTGGGCCGTCGCCGGAGGCTTCGGACTGGCCCTCGGCGGCATGAACATCCTCTTCTACCAGGCGATCGACCGGATCCCGCTCGGCCCGGCGGTGACGCTGGAGGTGCTCGGCCCGCTGCTGCTGTCGGTGGTCACCGCACGTCGCGCGATGAGCCTGGTGTGGGCCGGCCTGGCGTTCACGGGGGTCTTCCTGCTCGGACGCGACGGCTTCGGCCGGCTCGACCCGGCGGGCGCGGCCTTCGCGCTCGGTGCGGGCGCCATGCTCGCCGCGTACATCCTGCTCAACTCCCGGGCCGGGGCGCGCTTCCCGAGGCTGGACGGACTCGCGGTCGCGATGGCGGTCGCCGCACTGATGAGCCTGCCCCTCGGCATCGGCTCGGCGGGCGGCGCGCTGCTGGATCCGGGGGTGCTGGGGCTCGGCCTGGCCGTGGCGCTGCTGTCCTCAGGGCTGCCCTACACGCTGGAACTGCTGGCGCTGCGCCGCCTGCCCGCCCCGACCTTCGCGGTCCTGACGAGCCTGGCCCCGGCGGTCGCGGCACTGGCCGGATTCCTGGTCCTGGGGCAGGCGCTGTCGGCGTCGCAGTGCCTGGCGATCCTCATCGTGGTGGGAGCCGGCGCCGGGGCCGTGCGGACGGGCGGAGCGGGGCGACGATGACGGCGCCGCCCGCCTGGAGGCACTGGTCAGCCGGTGTGGGAGCATGATCGAATGCCCGAGGAACCCGCCCCGCCGACCGCGCCGTCACCCGCGTCGTCGCCCGCGTCGTCGGCTGACCCGCTGTCGGGCCTGTGGCCGCTCGCGCCGTCCGGCACGACCGACTGGCTGGCGGAGCTGTGCGGCGACGGCACGACCGGCTTCATGCCGCCCGTGATGCCCGACGCCGCCTGGGTGCTCAACGCCATGTACGAGCACGAGCGCGGGCCGAGCGAACTCTCGTACGACGACCGCCACCGCGCCAGGCTGGCGGACGGCACCGCGCAGCGCTGCGTGATCGCGGGCGTGGACCTGGACGCCGTCGGCGTCCTCACGGGCGGCGGCCTGGGCCGGGCCGAGCACCCGGGCCCGGGCTGGCGCCGACTGCGCTGGGTGGAACTGGCCGCGCGGCTCGGCGACCCGGTGGTGCCCGAGGGAATGCTCCCCTGCTACCGCTGCTTCCCGTCGGTGAAGAAGGACGGCAGCTGGCCGGTCGGCATCGTCCCGCCCACCGAGGGGAGCCTGGACCGGGCGACCTGGAACCGCCTGGTCGCCGTCCTCACCGAGCACAGCCCGGCCGGCCCGGACACCCCCTGCCTCGCCTACTACAACCCGCTGATGACCGGGAGCTACGACTTCGACAACCTCCACGTGCGCGTGGGCCGCCTCGGGGACGCCGAACTCCTCTACGACACCGACGACGCCGACTTCAGCCCGTCCAACTTCTGGGCCGCCGACCACTCCTGGCTGCTCTGCACCGACTACGACCTCTGGGCCACCAAGGTCGCCGGACCCCCGGCCCTCATCGAGGCCCTGCTGACCGACCCGGAGATCGAGGCCCTGCGGCTGCCCTGGGCGGCCTGACGCCCGCCCGGTTCCTGGACCCGCCCGGTTCCTGGACCCGATCGGGTCCGAAAGCCGCCCGGAACGGTGCCGGCCCGGGTGCTCCAGGACCGGGCGGTGATTCCGAATCTGTCCCCGCGACGCCCTGAACCGGGACGGGGCCTGTCCGGTCGATCACGTGACTCACCAGGCTAACCTTGTCGGGGAAGGGGGTGACCGAAGCAGTGATGACTCGTGAGTCGGCTGTTGCGATGGTGCAGAAGATCATGGATGGGGACTGCGTCGACGACGCCGAGGTCGACCGCGCGCTGGAGGCGCTGGACAGGGGCCTCGGCTGTCCGAGTGGCCATGTCAGCGACTTGATCTACTGGCCCGACGGGCCGGAGCGGACAGCGGCCGAGGTGGTCGAACTGGCCCTGGCCCACCGACCGTTCGGGCTGTGAGAGTGACAACCGCTCGGGCGTTCCTCAGCCAGGACCCGTCCGGTTGATCATGTGACTGTCGCCCGCCTGGTCGTTGGATCGGACATGGGGCGGGGAGATCTCACGGGTGCCGAGCGGGGCACGGCTGCGGCCGTTCCTGCCGGTCAGCGGCAGGCGTTGTGCCCGGTGGCGGGACCACCGGCAGGTGATCGACGGGATTCGGTACCGGTTGCGGGCCGGAGCGCACCGGTGAGACCTGCCCGAGCGGTTCGGTCCGTGGAAGGCGGTCCACGGACGCCATCGGCCGTGGTCGGCCGACGGGACCTGGGAGCGTCTGCTCCAGCGGGTCCGGGCGGAAGCGGACGCGGCCGGGGACATCGACTGGGGCATCCCCGTCGACTCCACCATCGTCCGGGCCCATCAGCGCACGGCCGGCGCTCGTACCGATCCGCCGCCAGCCCGTGATTCAGAGGGGGCCGGGCCGGGAGGGCATCAGGACCGCGCGGCGGCTTCACCACCAAGGTCCGTCTGATGAGCGCAGACGGCCGCTGCCGCCCGCTTTCCCTCGTCGTCACGCGCCGGTGCCGGCGAGGCTCCGTGTCCCGATCCGTGGCGTGGAGGCGTGGAGGCGCGCCGTCGCGCGGCGTACCCACCGGCCGTCGCCGTGTGCGTCGGCCGGGCCGGTGGGCACTCTCAAAGAAACCAATCGTTCGGTTTTTCGGACGGCGCGACGTTTCCGACAGCTTCGCCGACGAAGGTCGGCAAGGTCCTCAAGCCCGTCGTGGGCTGCCGGGGTGGGTGGGGCGTGTGGTGACGGCCCGTCGGACGGGGCTCGTCGGGTTGTGGAGAAAGGGGAACGGTTGGGGGATTGACCGACATCGTCTTGTCGGTTGCGGGTGGGGCGTAGCTAAGATACGGGGTGTTTGGTTTTGTTTTCCGGGCTCTCAGGGCGGGGTGGTTGCGGTGGTACGGCAGGAGCGGGCGCTCCGGACGCGTCGGCTGATCCTGGAGGCGGCGGCGTCGGTCTTCGACGAGTTCGGGTACGAGGGCGCGACCATCGGCGAGGTGGTCTCCCGGGCCGGTGTGACGCGTGGTGCGGTGTATTTCCATTTCGCGTCGAAGCGGGATCTCGCGCAGGGTGTGGTCGAGGAGCAGTTCTCCCAGGACGGAGTTCCCGAACGGAGCTGCAAGCTCCAGGAGTTCGTGGACACCGGGATGGTGGTGGCGCACCTGATGCCGCGTGATCCGCTGCTGAGCGCGGGTGCTCGGCTGTCGCTCGGGCAGGACGTGTTCGACGACCTCGGCGGGGGTGCCATTCCCGGGTGGATCGGCCGGATGGAGACGATCCTGCTCGCGGCCGGCGAGCGCGGCGAGCTGCTGCCGCACGTCGTCCCGGCGGACACCGCGTGGCTGATCATCGCGGCGTGGACGGGTGTGCAGATCCAGTCCCAGAAGCTCTCCGGGCGTGCTGACCTGGAACTTCGGGTGTCCGCGCTGTTCCAGCACCTGATGCCGAGCATTGCCGTGCCGGGCGTCCTCGGTTCCCTGCGGCTGGGGCCGGACCGGGGTGCGCAGGTGATCGCCGAGATCGCGGCGGCCCGTGCGGGGGAGGGTGACGGGGAAGAGGGCGACGGCGACGGCGTGCCGGTCGAGGTGCGGGCAGGCGCCGGCACGGGCTGACGGGAACTCAACCGGCCACCCCTCCGCGGGAGGTGGGGCGGCGACGGGCGCGCACGGGCGGCGACGGGACCACGGAGGTCCTGCGCCGCCTTCGGTTTGCCCTGCGATCGACACCTGGAGTAGTGGAGTGACTCCGCACGGTGGTGGGATCGTTCGACCTCAGAAACAAACAGCACGTTCGGTTTTGTATTGACAAACCGCTCGTCCTGTTTTTCACTGGTGACAGTTGCCCCCAGGGGTGTCGACCCGGGTGCCGGCCGCGGCGCAAGAGCCTGCGGCGTTCCGTGTGATTGGGGTGGTCATCGTGGAAATTCGGGTGCTCGGGGCGTTGGACGTCCGGGTGTGCGGGGTGTCGGTGGTGCCGTCGGCACCGAAGCCGCGCCAGGTGCTGGGACTGCTGGCGCTCCGTGCGGACCAGGTCGTACCGGCGGGGGTGTTGGCCGACGAACTGTGGTCGGGCCGTCCCCCGCGCAGTGCGCGCACCACCGTGCAGACGTACGTCCTGCAACTGCGCGACCTGATCGACCGGGCGCTCGCCCGGGTCGGCGCGGAGGCCGGGGTGTCCTGCGCCAAGGACGTCCTGGTCACCTCGCCCGGCGGATACATGCTCAACAGCGGCGGCGGGCTGGCGGACGTCCGGGAGTTCGAGCGGCTGGCCGGCATGGGCTACCGGGCGATCGACGCCGACGATCACCCGCTGGCCGCCCGGATGCTCGGCGAGGCGCTCGCGCTGTGGCGCGGTCCGGCCTTCGCCGACGTGCCGGTCGGCGGCCAACTCGCCGTCGAGGCGCGGAGGCTGGAGGAGACCAGGCTCTGCGCGCTGGACCAGCGGATCGACGCCGACCTGCGCCTGGGCCGGCACCGCGTCCTGCTCGCGGAACTCACCGTCCTGGTCGACCGCTACCGCACCCACGAGAGCCTGCACGGCCAGTACATGGTCGCCCTGCACCGCTCCGGACGGCGAGGCGAGGCCCTGGAGGCCTACCAGCGCCTGCGGAACACCCTGGTACGGGAGTTGGGCATGGAGCCGTCCGCCGGACTGCGCCGCCTGCAGCGCTCCATCCTGCTCGCCGGGCCGGAGCGCCTTGCCGGGCCCGAGCGCCTTGCCGGGCCGGAGCGGGAGCCCGCTGTCGCCGCCGCGCTGCCGGAGGGTGCGGGGGCGGCCCGGCTCAGCCGGGTCGGCTGAGGAGGTCGGATCGGAAGGCCGGCGCCCGCCCGGGAGCTGCCGGGATCTGGTCGGAACGTGCTTGTCGTCGTGAGGGGTTGTGGGACGGGTGGTCCAGGAGAGGTCGGAACGGACGCGCGGGCGGCTGGTGGAGGCGGGGGCGGGGCTGTTCGACCGTCGTGGTTACGCCGGTGCCACCCTCGGCGAGATCGCCGCGGCCGCGGGGGTGACGAAGGGGGCGCTCTATTTCCACTTCGCCTCCAAGGAGGAGCTGGCCAGAGCGGTGTTCGAGCAGGCCGAGTGTTCGCTGCGGTCGGCCTGCGGCGACCGGGGCGCCTCCTCCTCACCGCTCCAGGGGCTGATCGACGCCGGGTACTGGCTGGTCGACGCCCTGGGGGCGGACCCGGTGGTCCGGGCGGCGTTCCGGCTCGGCCGTGAAGACGGCGGCTGGCAGGTCCAGCCGCGGTCGGGAGGGGGTGCGCCGGGTGACCTCCGGCCGACAAGGGCCACCGCGGGCCGGCCGGCGTCGGGTGGGTACGCGTCGGCCGGGTACGCGTCGGGCGGGTACGCGTCGGGCGGGTACGTCCGGGGCGGGCCCGGGTCGGACGGCTCCGGAGCGGCGGACCCACGGTCGGCCTTCGCGGGCCTGCGCGGCTTCCACAGCGTCTGGGCCGGGGTCGTCCGGGGCCTGTTGGCCGAGGCCGGTCGTGCGGGCGAGCTGCGGGACCGCTCGGGAGCGCTCGGTCCGGAGACCCTGGTGGTGACGGCCGCCTGCGGCCTGGAGGTCGTGTTCGCGGAGGGATTCCCGGCCGAGGAGCGTGCGCGGCGGGTCGGCGCGCTGTGGGACTGGCTGCTGCCCTGTCTGGTTCCCCCGGGGGCGGCCGGTGAGTACCGCACCAGGCCGCCGGCGCCGCAGCCCGCCTGACTGGCGGGCGCCCCGATCGGGTCCTTGTACGAGTGCACCTCCGAAGGCCGCACGGTGGGCAAGCAAGGCCGCGGGGGGCGATGGGGAGGCGTCGAGCGGCCGACCACCACCCGAAGGGGAACTCCGACCAGCCTCACCGACCTGCTGCCCGGCCCGGCCGACCCTCGCCCTGGACGGACCGCGCCCGACGCGCTCCTGCCGGCCGGCCCTCCCACATCGCCGAGGACCTCGGCGCCCTGCGCGAGGAGGCCTCGGCAACCTTCTGGCACGACCTGCGGGCGAGCGGCCCGGTCGGCCCGCCCGCGCCGCTTCCGGCCGGCGACTGATCATCCACGGCGGGTGGTGCGGTAGGGTGTTCGGCGCCGAGTATGACCGCGACTCAGGGAGGTGAGACCCATTACCGGAACGTCCGAGCGGGTGCTCCCGGAGCGCGGCCGTGCGGGCGCCGCACGCGTGTAGCGCGGGTGGCGCACCGGCGCGGTGTCGGCCCTTGCGGGAGCCCTGACGGAGTCCTTTCCCTCCGTTCGCCTTCCTCCCGTCTTCCCCAAGGGGTTGTCTTGCCGGTCTTCTCCTCCGCTTCCCTCCGTTCCTCGGTGGTCTCCCGGCTGCGCGCTGCCGGTTGCGTGTTCGCCGAGGACGAGGCGCGGATCCTGCTCACCGCCGCCGCCTCGCCCGCCGAACTCGCCGTCATGGTCCGCGCCCGCGCCGAGGGGCGGCCGCTCGAACACGTCGTCGGCTGGGCCGAGTTCGCCGGTCTGCGGATCGCCGTCGACCCGGGCGTCTTCGTCCCGCGCCGCCGCAGCGAGTTCCTGGCCGCCGCCGCCACCGCGCTGACCGGCCCGCCCCGGGGCCCCGGGGCGGTGGTGCTCGACCTGTGCTGCGGCAGCGGTGCGCTCGGCGCCGCCGTGGCGGCCGGGGCCGCGCACCCGGTCGAGCTGTACGCCGCCGACATCGCCCCGGACGCGGTCCGTTGCGCCCGCCGCAACCTGGCCGGGACGGGAGCGCGGATCCACGAGGGCGACCTGTTCGCTGCCCTGCCCGACGAGTTGCGCGGCCGGGTGGACGTGCTGATCGCCAACGTCCCCTACGTTCCGACCGGTGACCTCGGGCTGCTGCCGCCCGAGGCGCGGCTGCACGAGGCCAGGCCGGCGCTCGACGGCGGGGCGGACGGCCTGGACGTGCTGCGCAGGGTGGTCGCGGAGGCGCCGCGGTGGCTGACGGCGGGCGGTGCGCTGCTGTTCGAGACCAGTGAGCGGCAGGTCGCGGCGGCCCTCGCGGTGACCAGGGCGGCCGGACTGGCGGCGGTGGAGAGCCGGCACGAGGACCTGGACGCCACGGTGGTCACCGCCACGTCGGCCTGACCTCCGGGTGTCCCGGCCACCGTACCCCTGTGACGGTGGCCGGGACTGCTCGGAGGTGCCGCACCGGACGCGCTCGGAGGTGCCGTATCGGGCACGCTCGGAGGCGGGTGCCGTGGGGCACGTTCAGAGGTGGGTGCCGTACACGTGGTCGACGGGAATGGTGAGGAGCACCCGGCGGTCGGACACCATCACCCGGCGGTACTCCGCCCAGTCGGGGTGCGCGCCGGCGGCGCGGCGGTAGTAGTCGACCAGCGCCTCGACCTCCGGCCCGTCGGGATCGGTGCCCGGACCGGTGAGGGCGGCGACGCCCTCGGCGGTGACCCAGGAGCGCCCGTCCGGCCCGGTCACCTCCAGGCTCACTCGGGGGTCCCGGCGCAGGTTGACGGTCTTGGCCAGGCCGTCCCGGGTGGAGACCAGAATGCTGTTCGCCTCCCGGTCGTAGAACGGCAGGACGGGGGAGAGCTGGGGCCGGCCGTCCGCCTTGATGGTGGCGAGGACGCCGAGGCGGCTCTGCGCGAGGAGCGCGTACGGGTCGAAGGGTGTGGCGGTCATGGGAGCATCATCGACCCTGACACCGGTGTGAAGGTCAAGGCGGGCCAGGCGTGTTGCGCGGTCGGCGGGCCGGGCCCGGGCGTGCGCCGGGGTCGCGCGTCCGGGCTGCGTGCCCGGACCGTGGCGTGCGCGGCCGGCTGTCGGAGGCGGCTGGTACGGTCCGGGCATGAGCATACGAGTGCCCTTCACAGGTGGGGAGAAGGAAAGCCTTCACGCGGCGCTGGACCGGCACCGCGATGCGGTGCTGTGGAAGACGGAGGGTTTGGACGACGAGCAGCTGCGCCGTCCGATGACGCCGTCCGGCACGAACCTCCTGGGCCTGGTGAAGCACCTCGGCGGTGCCGAACTCGGCTGGTTCCGCGAGACGTTCGGACGGGACACCGGGCCGCTGCCGTTCGACATCGACGCCGACGAGACCTCCGACATGCGGGTGGAGCCGCACGAGTCGACGGCCGACATCCTTGAGTTCTACGCACGGGCCCGGGCCGGTGCGGACGAGGTGATCCGGGAACTCGCCCTGGAGGAGCTCGGGACGTCCTGGTCGGGGAACAGCGTCACGCTGCGCTGGGTGCTGATCCACATGACGACGGAGACCGCGCGGCACGCCGGACACCTCGACATCCTGCGGGAGTTGATCGACTGCGGGACCGGGGACCACAACCGGAGCTGAACTCGTCACCGGTGCCGCACCCGGTGCCGTCCCCGCGCGTGAGGGGGCGTCACCGGGGCCGCCCAGGTTCGTCCCCGGTCAATCCCCGTCCCGGCCGGCGGCCTGCGTCCGGACGGCCCGTGCCAGCGCCTCCGCCGTCCGCCGGACGTCCGCCTCCGTGGTGCGCCAGTTGCTGAACGCCGCGCGCAGGGCGGGCCGGTCGGCGTAGTGGGTGGGGGTCAGGAAGGCCTCCCCGGCCAGACCGGCCGCGAGGGCGGCGAGGCGCTCGGGGGTGGGGTCCGTCGTCAGGGTGAAGCAGACGACGTTCAGCCGGACCGGGGCGAGCAGTTCCAGCCCGTCGATCCGCTCGACCGCCTCGCCGAGCACCCGGGCGCCCGCGATGTTGCGCTCCACGATCTCCCGGTGGCCCGAACGCCCGTATGCGCGCAGCGTGAACCAGGCCGCGAGGGCGCGCAGCCGGTGCGAGTTCTCCGGGGTGAGGTGGACCAGGTCGGGGTGCTCGCCGTGGCCGCCCGCCCGGCCGGAGACCGGGGCGGGGCCGAGGTAAGCGGCGGCGTTGCGGAAGACCCGGGTCTGCAGGTCCGGGCGGCGGGTGAACTGCACGGCGCTGTCGTACGGCACGTTCAGCCACTTGTGCAGGTCGACACAGACCGAGTCGGCGAGGTCCAGGCCGGTCACCAGCTCCGCGTGCTCCGGCGACAGTGCGGCGAAGGCGCCGAACGCGGCGTCCACGTGCAGCCAGAAGCGGTGGCGCTCGCGGAGGCCCGCGATCGCCCGCAGGTCGTCGAAGTCGACGGTGTTGACCGTGCCCGCGTTGGCCACCACGACGCACGGCCCGTCCGTCCCGGCCAGCGCCCGTTCCAGCGCGGCCACGTCCACCGCCTCCCGGCCCGGCAGCAGGGGCACGCGCCGCAGCGCCGACCGGCCCAGGCCCAGCACCGACAGCGCCTTGGACACGGAGGAGTGCGCGCCGCCCGACAGCACCCGGACCGGGCCGAGCGCACCGACCCCGTCCTCGGCGACGTCCACCCCGAGCCGCTCGCCCAGCCACTCGCGGGCGATCGCCAGCCCGACCGTGTTGGACATGGTCGCGCCGCTGACGAACGTTCCGTGGTGCGCCTCCGACAGCCCGAACAGCACGCGCAGCCAGCCGACCGTCTCCCGCTCCAGGTGCTGACCGGCCGGGTCCAGCGAGGAGTTGGAGTTCTGGTCGACGGTGGAGGTCAGCCAGTCGCCGGCCAGCGCCGCCGGGGTCGCTCCGCCGGTCACGAAGCCGAAGTACCGCGGCCCGGCACTCGCCGACAGCCGGGGCTCCCACCACTGCGCGAACTCCGCCAGCGCCGCGGGCAGCCCGCCGCCCGCCTCGGAGAGCTCCATCGGGGCGCCGGATCCGGCGCCGGGCGGGGCCGCCCGGGGGACGACGGGCCGCTCGTCGAGACCGTCGAGGAAGGCCAGGGCCCGCCGCCGGGTCTCCTCCAGGAGGTCGGGCAACCGGGCCAGGTCGGCGGCGAGTTCGGGGTGCATGGCGGTTCTCCGTTGATCGACTGCGCCCGAGCGTAACGAGCGGCGCGGGGCGTCGTCCCGGGCCAATCCGGTGCGGGTGGCCCGGTCAGGGCCCGCCCGACGGTCGAGCGCGCGGGCGGGGTGCGCCGGCGGCGTCGGCGGAGATCGGTGGCGCGGTGGTGATCCCGGCCCGGAACATGGCGGCGCTGGAGCGCCTCGGGCGGGTGAAGGAGCCCGACGACCGGCGCGTGCGGCTCGTCTGCTGCTTCTTGTCCGGGATCGCGGTCGCCACCGGCGGCCAGGCCGGGGTGCCGGACCCAGCCGCGCTCGGCGTTGAGGAGCACCATGCCGACGTTGAGGGTGCCGGCGAGGCCGAGTTCGCAGACCGTCCCGACGGCGACCAGCGGGCCGATCAGACGGTGGCGCCCGAGGTAGCGCAGGCCGTCGAGCAGGTCCTCTCGCGCGGTGCCGGGGCGGGGCGGGCGGACGGGCGTGGTGGGGGAGCGGGAGCCGTGGGAGCTGCGGCCCGACATCGGAGTGGGACCGTTGCTCTTCGGGATGTCTCCGGCGGACGTCGCCGAGGCGCTGATGGTTTCCGAGCCCCGGTCCCGGGTCGGTGGCCCGTACGGTCAGGAGGACTTCCCGAACGGGGTGAAGGCGTTCTACGACGTCGGCCGGCTCGCCTGCGTCGCGCTGGACGCCGTCATCGGTCCGCAGGTCTGGCTGGCAGGATTCCCCCTGGCAGGGAGCGATCCAGGGTGGGGCCAGCAGTTCCTTCCGGACCACGCCTCGGAGCACGGGAACTGGATCCTGTTCACCGCGGACGCGTCGCTCGCCCTGACCGACCTCGGGATCCTTCTGCGGGACCAGCGGGTCGGCGACGTGCGGCTCACGCGTCCGCTCTTCGTGAAGGAGGAGTGGTTGGAGTCGGAGTACTACCGGGACCGCCTTCCGCTGGAAGGTGGCACGGACTGAGTGCTCGACCGTGGCCAGGCCCTCTCCTCCGGATCTTGCCGAGCGCGCGCCGCCGGCTCACCCCCAGCCCCAGGGGGCCGGGAGGTGCCCCGTCGGCCGGAAGCACCGGCGAAACCCCGAGTGCATCCGCATCCAGGACGAGGGCGTCACGTCGGGACTCCCAGCCGGACTCCCGACGCCGCGCACTGATCCGAAAGGACCCGGACGGGAGGGCCCGGCGTCCGTGCGTCCGTGTTGCCGGAACGGACGCCGAGGCGGGGCGGGCGGTGGCAGGCTTCTCGTGACGGGCGGTGCCGGGGAGGGGCAGGGACCATGGCGGTGGACGGGAACGAGGTCGGGGCCGGGGAGGAGCCGACCAGGGACGGGTCGGCGCCGGACGCCGCGCCGATGACCGTGACGAGCACGCTCAGCGGCGGCACCGTCCACGGCCCGGTGATCCAGGCCGGTCGGATCGGAACGGTGATCGTCAACCCCGCGCCCGACCGGGGCGGGCCGCCGCAGGCGGCCGGTGGTGGCCCCTTCCCGCTCGGCGCCCTCCCCTCGCTGGCGAGCGCCTTCCAGTCGCGGGACGACGTCCACGGACGGCTGGCTGCGGCCCTCGCCGCCGAGGCGCCGCACGGGTTGGGCCTCCGGTCCGCAGTGCTGGCAGGAGGCGGCGGCGTCGGCAAGAGCCAGCTCGCCGCGGCGTGGGCGCACCGGGCCGCCGAAACCGGCGCCGACCTCGTCCTGTGGGTGGACGCGACCGACGTCTCGAACGTCCTCGCCCAGTACGCGCGGGCCGCGGCCGCGCTGGGGGTGCCGGGTACCACCGCGGACCCCGCCGACACCGAGCGGGACGCCGCCGCTTTCCTGAGCTGGCTCACGGCGACCGACGGCCGGTGGCTCCTGGTCCTCGACGACGTCACCGACTTCACCCGGAGTGCCGTGTGGCCGACCCGGGCGCGGAATCCCGGCAGCCAGGTCCTCGCCACGACCCGCCTGCGCGATGCCACGGTCAGCTCCGCCGGCCGCACAATCGTCGAGGTGGGCCTGTTCAGCCGGGACGAGTCGCTGGCCTTCCTGCGGTCTCGGCTCACCGGCGCGGGGCGGCCCGAGCTGCTGGACGAGTCCGCGGAGCGGCTGGCCCAGGTGCTCGGACACCTGCCGCTCGCGCTCGGGCACGCCGCCGCGTACACCGTCCGCAACGGCTGCACCACCGGGGAGTACCTGGACAGGTTCACCGCCCGGTCGGCGGACCTCGACTCGCTCATGCCCGCCGCCACCGACGCCGAGAGGTACGGGCGGCCCGTCACCGCGGCCCTGCTCGTGGCGCTGGAGGCGGCGCAGCGGGAGGAGCCCGAGGGCCTGGCCGTCCCCGCGATGCAGCTGGCGGCCGTGCTCGACCCCGCCGGACACCCCCGGCAGCTGTGGACCGAGCCCGCCGTGCTGGACTACCTCGCCGAGCGGCGGTCGGGCCCCGACCGCCGGATCACCGATCCGCCGTTCCCGCCGAAGTCCGTGCTGCGGAACCTGTGGCGCCTGGTGGCGGGCCGGAAGGAGAAGCCGAAGCCCCCGGTCTCCGCCACCGAAGCCCGGCAGGTCCTGGCCGTGCTGCACAACTACAACCTGCTGACGGACGGCGGCCCGGACGCGGGCCCCCGCGCGATCGCAGTCCACGCCCTCACCTCCCGCGCGACCCGCGAGGTCGGGCCCAAGTACCTGGGCGCCTGTTTCGCCGCCTCGTGGAGCCTCCAGAGCCTGTGGCCCGAGTACGAGCACACCGACCGTGCCCTGGTCGACGTGCTGCGTGCCAACAGCGAGCACCTCGCCCGGACGGAACACAAGTTCATGTGGATGATCGGAGCGGACTCCCTGCTGTTCGCACTCGGACGCAGCCTCACCGACGCGGGCCTGCACGTGGAGGCCACCGAGTACTGGAAGTTCCTCGTGCGGGAGTGCGAGGAACGGTTCGGACCCGACCACGAGGACACCAGGAGCGCCCTCCTGGGTCTCGCCTCCGCCTACAACATCGCGGACCGCAGCACCGACGCCGTCGCGCTCGGGGAGCAGTTGCTGTCGACCACCCCGTCCGCCTCGTCGCTCGGCCTCTCCGGCGGCATCTCGGTCCGGAACAGCCTCGTCGTCTCGTACGGCGAGGCCGGCCGCCCGGCCGAGGCCCTCGCGCTGGCGGAACAGCTCCTGGCCGACGTGGAGCAGCTGTGGGGCCCGACCGACCCGAACACGCTGACCGTGCGCAGCAACGTCGCCTCCTGCTACCAGAACACCGGCCGTGTCGCCGAAGCGGTGGAGCTCGGCGAGGCGGTGCTGCGGGAGCGGGAACGCACCCTGGGCCACGAACACGAGGACACCGTGCACAGCCGCACCCTCCTGGCCGGCTACTACCGCCAGGTCGGCCGGACGGACGAGGCGGTCGGGACGGCCGAACTGGCGCACGCGCAGAGCGAGCGGATCCACGGCGACGACGGCCTGCCGACCCTCTCCGCCAGGAAGACCCTCGTCACCTGCTACCTCGCAGCAGGCCGGGCCGCCGACGCGGTCGCACCGGCCGAACGCCTGGTCGACGGCTCCGCTCGGCGCGTGGGCGACACCCATCGACGGACGTTCAACGCCCGCGCCCTCCTCGAAGCCGTGTACGGGACGGTCGGCCGCACCGCGGACGCCGTCGCCGTCCTGGAACGCCTCCTGGCGGACCTGGCCCGGACCAAGGGTCTCGACAGCCCCACCACGCTCGCCACGCGACAGCGGCTCGGGAAGCGTTACCTGTACGACGGACGCCCGGACGACGCCGTCACCACGCTGGAGCAGTCGCTGGCCGAGCACACCCGGGTCCTGTCGGCGGACGCCCCGGACACCTACGAGGCGCAGCTGCTCCTCGCCGGCACCTACTGGCGAATCGGGCGGCACGCCGAGTCGATGGCGATGCGGGAGGCCCTGCTGGCGGGCGCCGAGCGGCACCTCGGCGGCGACCTCACCGTCCCGAAGGTCCACGCGATCGACTTCCTCGGCGGCCTGCTGCTCGCGCACGGCCGAGCACTGCTGCCGCAGACGCCGACGGCGGCGCGGGCCTGCGCCGAGAAGGTCGCCGACCTTCTGCGTCCCCTGGAGGAACACGGAACGGGCACCTGGTCGGAAACCCTGAAAGCCGCCGCCCGGCTCGAAACCGAGGCGCGGCACAGGGTCGCCTCGGACGGCCAGGTCTCGGCTAGGTGAGGGTGGGGACCGCGCCGCCCTCGACATGCCGGACGTGGACGCCGGGGAGGTGGCGGCCCCAGGAGTCGGCGACCGCCGCGAGCCGGTCGGCGGCGAGCGGGTCGGGGCCGAGGCCGATGGGGTGGTGGGTGAGGCCGTCGGCGGTCCGGTAGGGGTGCGGCCAGGCGTGCAGGTGGGTGCCGCCCGCCTCCTCCAGGGCGGTCAGCAGGGCGCGGAGGCGGCCGCGGACCAGCCCGACGGACTCCTCCGGGGCGGTGACCACCGCCCAGGCGGCGTGGCGCCGGTGGAGTGGGGGCGGGGTGAGCAGGGCGGGCCACGGGTCGGCGCTCTCCGTGCTGAGCTCCCAGGCGCGGTAGAGCTCCTCGGTGAGCAGGTCGCGGGTGTCCGCGCCGACCTGGGTGGTGCAGCTGCGCACGGGAGAGGAGGGGGTGAGGACGGTGACCGTACCGACCTGACGATCCGTCAGTTCGCCTGACAGGGCGATGGGTTGCCGCCAGTCCCAGCCCGCCCAGGTCTCGGTGAACTGCCGGAAGAGGTCGCAGTCTGTGTCCTCGTGGTCGAGGACGGTGCGTGCGGCGAGCATCGACCAGGCGAGCGACGGAAGTTGGCCGAAGGGTGCCGAGTCCAGTCCGCGGGACCGGGCCCAGGCCTTGACCTGGCGGGCCAGCCGGACGAAGCGGTCGTGCCGGTCGCCGACCGCCGCGAGGATCGCCTCGGCGTCCGTGACCGCGCTCAGTGCGACGGCCTCCGCCTCGCCCAGTTCCGCACGGCGGGCCACGGCTTGGGCCGGGTCGAGGGAGCCGGTGAAGACCACGACGAGGTCGACGGACAGGCCGTCCGCCTCCAGCCGCAGTCCCGGCACCCGGGCGCCGACCACCTCGCGCAGCCGCCGGGCCTCCGGCAGTGCGGCCGCCACCCGGGTGCGGACGCCGGGCAGGTCGGCCGGGCCGGGCAGCGCCGCCACGAGGTCGACGTCGGCGCCGTCCAGGTGGCAGCCCAGCCGCCGGGAGCCGACCAGACGGACCGCGCCGTCCGGTAGTGCCTCCGTGATGCGCCGGGCCAATATCCTTGCCGCAGAGGTCTGTTGGGGAGACTCCGGCTGCAGCCGGACGGCCTGCTCCGCGGGCACCGGCCGCACCTCACCCGTCCCCAACGTGACCACCGCGCGCGGTCGCATCGGCTCGGAGCCCCGGCGGGAGAGCACCACCAGCTCGCCGACCCGGGCCGTGACCCCGGGGAGCCGGGCCGCGCAGTCGGCGGCCACCCGCTGCGGGTCGGTGCTGCGCCCGAGAGTCAGGTGCGGGGTGTAACCCTCCGCACGGCCGTGGCAGCGCGGGAAGCGGCGCTCCAGCGCGTGCCGCAGCGCCGCCCACGGCTCGGCGGAGGCGGCGGCCGGGTCGAGCCAGACGGTGGCGTCCTCGCGGTGGCCGAAGGTGTGCACCCCGTCCAGCCGTGCCGTGAACGGGGCCGCTTCGGCGGCTGCGGCGCCCAGGAGCGGCAGGGCGCGGTCGAACTCGGCCTCCGGGACGAAGCCGAACAGCAGGTTGACGTGCGGCGGCCAGCGGTGCAGCTGCGGGTCGTGCGCGGCGCGCAGCCGCTGGATCGGCGGCCACAGCTCCTCGGGCGGCAGCCAGGCGACGGCGGTGCGCGCGACGGGCGCGGCGTCGAGGAAGTCCGGCGCTCCGTCGGCAGCCCCGGCCGCTCCGCCGAGGCCGAGGTCCACGGCCACGCCGTAGTGGTCGGACGGGTGCAGTCCGTCGGTGGTCGGGTGGTTGCCGAGCAGTGTGGCGGCGGTGGCGCGGGTGCGGTCGGCGCGGTGCAGGACGCGGTCGATGCGGCCCGGCCGGCCGGTGAGGGAGGAGACCGCGGCGAGCGGGTTGGCCGTCGGGTCGAAGGTGGGGGTGTCGTCGGACGGTCCGTGCACCTGCGTCCAGGCGTCCCGGAGGCCGAGTGCGGCGGCCGGGCCCGAGGCGCCGGAACGGGCGTCGTTGAAGTCCCCGAGCAGTAGCAGTTCACCCTCGACGCCGCCCAACCCCTCGGCGATCCGGGCGAGTTCGGCTGCACGGCGGGCCGCGCCGTCCGGTGAGTGGTCGCTGCTCAGATGGACGGCGGCGACGGTCAGTGGGTCGCCCGCGGTCCCCACGGTGATCGCGGTGACGGCCTTGTGCGGGCCCAGGGCGTGCCGGCCGGCCTCCAGGACGGGCAGCCGGCTGAGCAGCAGCAGGCCGTGCTCGTCGACGTCCCGCCCGAGCGGGTCGGCGTTGAGCGTGTACCCGGCGCGCACCCAGGGCGCCGCCAGCAGCAGGGTGACCAGGGCCGGCTCCACCTCCTGCAGGGCGATGACGTCGGCGTCGGCGGCCTCCAGTGCGGCGAGCAGCAGCGGGCGCCGGCGGGCGGTCGCGATGCGGTCGGCGTCGTAGCGGTCCCACAGGGTGTTCCAGGTGACCACGCGCAGGCCCGTGACCGCCGGAGCCCCGGGCCGGACGCTCTCCGCAGCGACGGCCTGCCAGTGACCGTCCGGCCGCCAGGCGTACGGGGTCGTCGCCACGAAGAACGGCGAGCGCAGGCGGCGCGGGTCGGTGCGGCGTCCGGCCTCGGTGCGGTCGAGCAGGTCCACGCCGGACACGCGGTCCCAGACCACCACGCCGTCGGCCTCGACCCAGTGGACCCGGTGCCAGGGGATGTCGCCTGCCGCGGCGAAGGCCTCCAGCGGCACCCGCTTGGTGCGGTCGTCGCGCTGGCGCACGCCCAGGGTGAACCGGGCCGGGTCGAAGCGGGCGTCCCAGCGGATGCGCTGGCAGATCTGCTCGATGGGACGCATCAGTCCTCCTCGGCGTCGAGTGTGCCCGCCGTGTCTTCCACGGTGCCACCGGCGCCGACGTACCAGGTGCGGTGCGCCTGGCCTGGGTAGGGCGGGCTGAAGCGGTACAGCTGCGCCGTGAGCACGTCGGCCGGCACCGGGTGCGGTCGCACGGCGTTGCGGCGCAGCAGTTCGTCCTCGTCGACGACCAGCACCACCTGGGTGAGCAGGGCGTCGCGGCGCTGTGCGACGGCGTGGACGTGCGAGCGCTGCTGCCGGTTGAGGGAGGTGGCGTCCCAGACGACGGTGGGGCCCGCGCCGTCGGTGCCCGGGGCGGCGAGGGCGGCGTCCAGCCGGGCCAGGCCCTCGCGCAGCACCACGGCGTTGTCGCGCTGGTCGGAGCGCGAGCCCCGGGCGGCGCGCAGGTCGTCCAGGCTGATCCGGGCGGTGACGCCGGCGAGCCCGGCGGCGAAACTGCTCTTGCCACTGCCGGACGGGCCGCACAGGTGCACCAGCCGGGGGAAGCCGCCGTCCCGCCGGCGCCAGGTCGCGGCGACCGCCTCCTCGACACCGGAGATCCGGCCGAGCGCGAACGCCTCGCGGGCCTGCGCCCAGCAGCGATCGGCGGCGTCCCGGTCGAGGCCGGCGAGCGCCTCGCGCAGGCCGGTGCGCAGCCGGGCGAGCGGCGCGCCGTCGAGCAGCCCGGCGTCCTCGGCGTGGAGTGCGGACCAGGCGACCTGCTCGCGTTCCTCCGCCCCGGGAGCGGCGGCCGCGGCGACGGCGTGCAGCACCCCGAGGTCGGCGGCGCAGGAGAGCCGGGCCAGCCCGGCGCGGCGGTCCTCGTCCGGGTACGGCCGGTGCAGGCCGGGGTGCAGCCCGACCAGGTCGGCGACCCGCCGGGCCAGCGGCAGGCCGAGCGGCCCGGCCAGCCGCGGCGCCAGGGACTGCCGGTGCCCGGCGCGCAGCGCGGTGGCGAGCACCCCGGCCAGCCGGGCGTCCCCGCCGCGGCCGAGCTCGTCCAGCCGGGCCGACACATCCGACAACTGCTCTGACTCGCAGGGAAGTTCGGGAAGGTTCAGGGCGGTGGCCAGGGCGGCCGGCTCGGGCAGCGCCCCGGACCGTACGGCCCACAGCGCGGCACCCGGGCCGAGCCCGTTCTCCACCACGGCGGCGTGCATCCAGTGGGTGTCGGTGCGCACGTGGTGCGGGCGGACCCACTTGGCGACCCGCGCGCCGAACTCCGCCCGGGAGAAGCCCCGGACCGTCCGCACCACGTAGCCCTCCTGCCGGTCCGGATCCAACTTCAGGGTGCGCAGGGCCCGTTCGTCGAAGCGGCCGCGCCACAGCACCCGGGGCGACGGCACACCGAGGCGGCGCAGGAAGCGGACCGTGTCGTCCCAGTCGAGACAGTGGTCGCGGTCCGTCCAGACCGAGAAGCCGTAGAACCAGCTCTCCAGGTCGGTGTACGGGATCGAGTGCCGGGCGAACAGGTTCTCGCCGCAGATCCGCCAGCCGTCCGGGATCCGCCCGCCGACCCGGCCCTGCAGGCCCTTCACCCAGGCGCGGGACGGGTGGTGGGCCGAGTCCAGCGACCGGGCGTGCAGACCGTCGGCGTAGAGGGTGGTGTTCTCGCCGTCGAGCTTCTCGGTGACGACGACCTCCGCGCCGGCCAGCGCACCGAGGTCCCCGGTCCGTACGTCGTCCGCCGCTGCCCCCGGTGACCAGGGCAGGTGCGGAGTCCGGGGGTAGTGCACGCGCATGTCCGGGCTCCCGTGGAGATTGTCGATCCGGCGGACACTGTAGGAGCGGCGGTCGGGTGCGGGCCAGCGAATAAGCGCCGGCGCGGCGGCAGCGGAGCGGGCGGGTACGACGGCACCGGAGTGAATGGGCGCGGCGGCACGGCGAAGGCGGGTACGGCGGCACCGCGAAGGTGGGTACGACGGGGCCACCCTCCGGCGCCCGCACGCCTGCGACGTGCGGCGATACTGACACCCATGGCCGACCCGATCATGACCCCGAACAGCCTCGGCGACTACCTGCGGGCCCGACGGGCGCTGGTCTCGCCCGCGGACGCGGGACTGCCCCCGACCGGACGCCGACGGGTGCCCGGGCTGCGCCGTGAGGAGGTCGCCGAACTGGTCGGGCTGAGCACCGACTACTACGTGCGCCTGGAACAGGGCCGCGCCGACCGCCCGTCCGACGAGGTCCTCGACGCCCTCGGGCGGGCACTGCTCCTCGGCCCCGCCGAACGCGCCCACCTGCGCGACCTGGCGCGACCACCCCGCCGGGCGGCGGCCCGGGCCAGGAAGGAGACGGGCGCGAGGGGCGGGGCGGAGACGCTGCGCCCGGCCCTGCGGATGGTCGTCGAAGCGATGCCGCTGACCCCGGCCGTCATCATGAACGACCGCAACGACGTCCTGGCGTGGAACGCGCTCGCCGCCGCGCTGCTCGCCGACTTCCCCCGACTCCCGCCGCGCGACCGCAACATGGCGCGGCGGATCTTCCTCGACCCGCGCGCCCGGGAGGTCCACCTCGACTGGGACGAGGCCGCGCGCACCACGGTCGGGATCCTGCGGATGGCTGCCGGACGCCGGCCGCACGACCCGGAGCTGGTCCGGCTGGTCGGCGAACTCTCCCTGGGCAGCGCCGAGTTCCGTACGCTGTGGGCGAGCCACCACGTGCACGAGAAGTCCCACGGCGCCAAGCGTTTCCACCATCCGGCGGTCGGCGAGGTGGAGTTGGCCTACGAGACCTTCCAGGCGCCCGGTGCCGACCACCACCTCCTGGTGGTCTACACGGCCGCCCCCGACAGCCCGGCGGAGTCGGCCCTGCGGCGGCTGTCCGGTGTCGCGGCCGCAGCGACTGCGGGTGTCACCGCCGGAGCCGCCGCCGGTGTCACTGCCGGTGTCACTGCCGGTGTCACTGCCGGTGGCACCGCCGCGGGAACGGCCACCGGTGCCGGTGCCGGTGCCAATGCCGCTACCGCCGGTGCCGCCGCCCGCACGTCCGCCGTCACCGCCCCGAACCCGGCCTGAGCGCACGCCAGGTGAGCAGGGCGCCCGTGGCGGACAGCGCGGCGAGCAGCAGCCCGGCCGTGTGGAAGGCGCCGGTGAAGGCCTCGGCCACCGCGGCCCGCTGCCCCGGTGTCACCCGCCCCTGGACGACGGCCTGCCCGGCGAGGTCGGCCGCCGGGCCGCCGCCGAGACCGCCCGCCCGCAGCCGGGCCGCGGTGAGCGAGGTGAGCAGGGCCGCGGCACCGGCGACGGCCACGGACTCCCCGGTGATCCGCAGGGTGTTGAAGATGCCCGCCGCGGCCCCGGCGCGCTCCACCGGGACGGTGCCGACGGCCGCGTCGTCCATCACCCCGAAGGCCAGTCCGACACCCGCGCCGAACGGCAGCAGCGGCACGGCGAGACCGGCCCACGAGCCGCCGCCGTCCAGCGTGGTGAGCAGCAGCGCGCCGAGCGCGATGAGCGCCGACGCGGCGGTGAGGACGGCCCGCACCGAGGTGTGCTGGGCCAGCCGCCCGGCGACCAGCGGCAGGAGCAGCACGGGGGCGGTCATCGGCAGCAGGAGCAGGCCGCTGTCCAGGGTGCCGTGGCCCGCCGTGCCCTGCAGGTAGGTGGGCAGGTAGACGAGCAGGACGACGAAGCCGAGGGTGACGGTGAAGGGCTGGCAGACCACGGCGAGGAACTCCGGCCGGGCGAAGAGGCGGACGTCGAACAGGGCCCGCTCGGCCCGGCGGAGTTCCACCACGGCGAACAGCAGGACCAGCAGGACGGCGGCCGCGAACAGGCCCAGCGGGACGGGCGCCGCCCAGCCGTCGGTGGTCGCCCGGGCGAAGCCGAACGCGAGGGCGGCGAGCCCGGCGGTGAACAGGACCGGTCCGGCCAGGTCCAGCGGTGGCCGGTCGGTGCCGGGGGAGCGGGGCGTACGGGACTCCGGCACGCGGCCCGTGAGGAACGCGGAGGGCAGCGACACCGCCGCGACCAGCAGGAATACCGACCGCCAACCCGGCCCCTCCACCAGGGCCCCGGCGAGCGGCGGCCCGACCGCCAGCCCGGTGCCGAAGGAGGTGCCGAGGATCCCGAAGGCCAGCCGTCGGCGCGCTCCCGAGGTGCCGTGGGCCAGCACCGCCGCACCCGACGCCAGCACCGCCGCGGCCCCGCAGCCCTGGACGGCCCGGGCGGCGTCCACCAGCGCCATCGACGGCGCCAGCGCGACCAGCAGCGACATCGTCCCGACCAGGGTGATCCCGGCCAGCAGCACCCGCCGCCGCCCGTACCGGTCGGCGAGCCCGCCCGCCGCGAGCGGCAGCGCGGCGAAACCGATGTTGAACGCGTTGAGCATCCACTGGGCGCTGCCGACCGACGCGCCCAGCCGGGAGGCCATGCTCGGCAGGGCCACCGCGGCCCCCGTCACCGAGAACGGCAGCATCAGGGCGGCGGTGGCGACGGCGGCGACGGTGTACCGGAAGTGCTGATCGTCGGTCCGCAGTGCCGGAGGAGCGGGCGGCGCGGGGGCCGGGGAGGTGGTGGTCATGCCGTCGATCGTTCGCGAGCGCGCCGGGCCGGGGAAGGGAACGCCGTTCCCTGGGAACCGCAGACCCACCCTCCGGCCCGGCCGCTCCGCGACACGCGGGCAGGAACGTCCCTGCATTCGGTCGGCCGCCGGACCGGGTGCAATGGGCGCGCCCAGCCCGACGCCAGAGGAGGCCGCCCGGTGGAGACGACGACGAAGGACGCCGAACCGGTCCGCGTCCTGGACGTGGCGAGCGCCGACTACCGCCGGGCGTTCGAACTGTTCCTCGCCGGCACGGACGAGAAGCCCCTCACCCACGCCCGGCTGAGCGAACTCGTCGACACCCTGCCGCGGCGCCGGGTCCTGCTCGACCTCGGTGCCGGCGACGGCCGCACCACCGCCCACCTGGCCAGGTCCTTCGACCGTACGATCGCCGTCGAGCCGAGCGAGGCCATGCGCGAGAAGCTCCGCACCGCCTGCCCCGACGCCCTCGTCCTCCCGGACCGGCTCGACCGGGTGCGGCCGCCCGAGCCCGCCGACCTGGTCCACCTCTCGCACGTGCTCTACTACGTGCCCGAAGCGGACTGGCCCGCCACCGTCGACCGCGCCCTGGACTGGACGGCGCCCGGCGGCACCCTCCTGGTCGTCCTGCAGAACCCGGAGAGCCCCTGCATGCGGATGGCCGCCCACTTCACCGGCGTCCGCCACGACCTGAGCCCCCTCGCCGCCGACCTGCGCGCGCGGCGCCCGACGGACGCCGTCGCCCTGGAGACCCTCGGCCTCCACTACCGCACGCCCCACCTCGCCGAGGCCGTCGACGTCGCCGAGTTCATGGTCAACGTCGCCGACCTCGCCACCCTCGACCCCCGCCCGTCCCGCGCCGCCCTCGCCGCCTACGTCCAGGATTATTTCGCCCGCCCCGAGGGCGGCTACGCCATCGGCCACACCCAGGACATGCTGATCGTCCGCCGCGCCCCGGCTGCCGGGGCCGTCCGCTGACGGCCGCCTGCGGGTGGCGGCCGGGCCCGGTTGCGGCTGTGGTCGCCGTTCCGGGCCCAGGGGTCGCCGATACCTGACGGAAATCCCCCGGCACTGGCCACGACCCCGTCCGAGCTGGTCTCATCGGGGACGTGGACAGAACTGCGGAACCCCCAGGGGGCACCCCGGTGGGACGGCGGGTCGTGCTCGGCCTGCTCGGGCTCGGCGCCGCCGGCGTGACCGTCGGCCCCTACCTCCAACGGGCACAGGACGCCGTCACCGCCGGTGACCCGACCGGGCTGACCGGCCTGCTGCCCGGCGGTGGCGGCTTCCGGTACTACTCCGTGGCCGCCTCGGTGCCCGACCGCACCGCGGACACCTACGCGTTGACGGTCGACGGCCTGGTGGACCGCCCGACCACCCACCGGCTCGCCGACCTCCGGACGATGCCGCAGCGGCGGCTGGTCCGGGACGTCCAGTGCGTGACCGGCTGGCGCGTCCCGGACACGCCGTTCGAAGGCGTGCCGCTCGCGCACCTGCTGGACGAGGCCGGAGTCCGGCCCGGGGCACGGGCGGTGCAGTTCACCTGCTTCGACGGTGCGTACACCGAGAGCCTCACCCTGGAACAGGCCCGGCGTGACGACGTCCTGATCGCACTGAAACTGCAGGACGCCCCGATCACGCACGCCCACGGCGGCCCGGTGCGGCTCTACGTCGCGCCGATGTACTTCTACAAGTCGGCGAAGTGGCTGTCCGGCATCACCGTCACCGACGCCGTCCGCCCCGGCTACTGGGAGGGGAACGGCTACGACATCGACGCGTGGGTCGGCCGCTCCAACGGGAGGGACGATGCGCCGACCGGCTGACCTCGTCCTCCGGTTCACCCGCGCCGAGCGCTGGGTCCACCGCACCACCGCCACCCTGATGCTCGTCTGCCTGGCCACCGCGGCCTGCCTCTACCTCGCGCCGCTCGCCGAACTGATCGGACGCCGACGCCTCCTGGCCAGCGTCCACGTCTGGTGCGGCCTGGCGCTGCCCGTCCCGCTGCTGCTCGGTCTCACCACCCGGGCCCTCCGGGCGGACGCGTCCCGCCTGAGCCGCTTCACCCCCGCGGACCGGACCTGGCTGCGCGCCGTCCGCACCCGCCTGGCGGTCCGCCCCGCAGGCAAGTTCAACGCCGGCCAGAAGTTGTACGCGCAGTGGACGCTCGGATCGATGCTGGTCATCCTGGGCACCGGCCTGCTGATGTGGCTCACCCACCTCTCACCCCCGGCCTGGCGGACCGGAGCCACCTTCGTCCACGACTGGTTCGCCCTGGCCATCGCCACCGTGACCGCCGGGCACATCCGGATGGCGATGGGGGACCGTGAGTCACGGCTGGGCATGCGCACCGGCCTGGTCGACCGCCAGTGGGCCGAACGCGAGCACCCGCACTGGCAGCCCGAGCCCGCACCGGCAGAACCCGCCGGGGCGCCGGCACCGCCGGGAACGCCCGCACCGCCGGGAACAGCGGAACCGCCGGGAACACCGGAACCGCCGGGAACACCGGAACCACCGACGTCACCGGAGCCACCGACGTCACCGGAACCACCCGAACGAGCCCGGCCCGTCTGATCCGCCGGCGAACGACGGCGTCCCGCCCCGACCGGCCCATCCCCACGTGCGCCCGCCACACCGCCCTGGTGAGCTGGGCCGGGAGCCGTGACCCGCCCGGCCTCCCCGCCGAACCCCGGGAGGAATCCGTGCCGGACCCATCGACGTCGTACGCCGACCTGCGCGCCCTGGTCATCAACTGCACCCTCAAGCGCTCCCCGGAACGCAGCCACACCCAGGGCCTCATCGACGTCAGCACCGGCATCCTGAAACGCCAGGGCGTCGAGGTCGAGGTGCTGCGGGCAGTGGATCTCGACATCGCGACCGGTGTCTGGCCGGACATGACCGAACACGGCTGGGAGACCGACGAGTGGCCGGTCATCTACTCCCAGGTCATGTCCGCCGACATCCTCACGCTGGCCGGACCGGTCTGGCTGGGCGACAACTCCTCCGTGATGAAGAAGGTCATCGAGCGGCTCTACGCCTGCTCCTCGATCCTCAACTCCGAAGGCCAGTACGCCTACTACGGACGTGTGGGCGGCTGTCTCATCACGGGGAACGAGGACGGGGCGAAGCACTGCGCGATGAACGTCCTCTACAGCCTCCAGCACCTGGGGTACGTGATCCCGCCGCAGGCGGACGCGGGTTGGGTGGGGGAAGCGGGGCCTGGGCCGTCCTATCTCGACCCCGGGTCGGGTGGGCCGGAGAACGACTTCACCAACCGGAACACCACGTTCATGACCTGGAACCAGCTCCACCTGGCCCGCATGCTCAAGGACGCCGGCGGCATCCCGGCCCACGGCAACCAGCGCTCCGAGTGGGACGCCGGCTGCCGCTTCGACTTCGAGAACCCCGAGCACCGCTGACCTGCCCGAACGGAGGCGCAAGCCTCTCGAACGCGGCCATGGCAGGACGTGCGACAGCAGCTTCTGCCCCAGCATCCGGGAGTTCATGACGGCGAGTCGCGATTCACGTGGGCGCGGGCGACCGCTTGGACCTTTCGCGGAGGCTCAGGTTGGTCAGGATCCGGGAGGCGTGGGTCTTGACCGCCTGGCCGCTGATGATCAGGGTTTCGCCGGTCGGGGAGGCTGGGAAGATCAACTCCGCGTCGGCAGATGTGCAAGGGAGTTGGGCCCGCGCGGGTGTCCGTCGCCTCAGGGTCCGAACGCTGACGGACAGCCGGCCTCGAACCGGGTGATCTCGCCGACGAGTTCGGCGCCGTGAGGGCACAGGCGGGCGACGGTGTCCTCGATATCCTCGTCGGCGAACATGACGCGGTGCGTACCCAGAATGTTGTGCGGCCGGTTGCGCGGCCCGGCGCTGATCGCCACGGGCTGCGGTACTTCGCGAGCTCGGGTCGGCTGTGACCGTCCGGGGTGCGGAGCATCGCGGTGTCACAGCGGACACCGTCGAGTCCGGTGCACTGGTCCGCGAAGAGTCCCTCGACGACGATGCCGACGTTGTCCGTCCGCCGACTCGCCCTGCAGCGCGTCCCCGAATAAATCTTCCGGAGCGTTGAACCACCCCCGGCTCCGGTCCGTGTACTGGGTGCGAGCGTCGAACACGACGCGTAGAAACCACCAACACACCTGCCTTCCAGGGGAGTTCGCCATGCCCAAGACTGCCAGCCGCCGCCTGGTCCTCGCCTCCGGCTTCGCCGCCCTCGCCCTCGCCGCGACCGCCTGCAGCAGCACCGCGACGACCTCCGCCGGGAGTCCCGGCGCCCCCGCCCCTGCTCCCGCCAGCAGCTCGGCGGCGCCCGCCGCCGACGCGACGGGGTCGGCGAAGCTGGTCGCGGTCGACTCCACCACGTTGGGCACGATCGTGACCGACTCCGCCGGGCGCACGCTGTACCGCTTCGACAACGACACCAACAAGCCGTCGGCCACGAACTGCACCGGCGCCTGCGCCGTGAAGTGGCCTCCAGCCATCGCCCAGGACAAGGTCACCCTCACCGGTGTCAGTTCGTCGCTGGTCGGGAGCGTGACGCGCCCCGACGGCAGCAAGCAGCTCACCCTGAACGGGTGGCCGCTCTACCGCTTCGCCGGGGACACGGCGGCCGGGCAGGTCAACGGCCAGGGTGTGGGCGGCACCTGGTTCGCCAGCACGCCCGAGGGCAAGAAGGCTCAGGCGGGCGGCCAGAACACCGCGCAGACACCGGCACCGGGTCAGGCTCCGAGCGCATCGCAGAGCGGCAGCGGCTACAGCTACGGCTACTGACGAGAGCCACGGCCACCGGCGAACAGCCGCCGGTCAGCGGCCCGCTGACCCCCGGCCGGGCCGCTGACCGGGACGGACTTGCCGCCACGACGGTGCGCTGGAGAGACTGGCGCGATGAATCCCGGTCGCGGTCGCCGTCCACTGGAGGGCCTCGCGCTGCCCGTCGGCACCCTGCTCTGCCTGGCGCTGGCCCTCGCACTCCTGACGGTGCACCTGTGGCCGCAGACCCCGGGCTCCGCCGACTACGTCGCGATCGCCGACGTCGGCACCCAGCCGCGGGCCGCCCCGCCCGGGCCGGACGCCGCCACCGGCTCGTACACCGAGGACTGCGGTCGCAACGAGCAGGGGCACCGCAACGCCGACAACGTCGTGATCTCACCAGGAGTCGTCGGCGGAGCCCACCACGTGCACGACTACGTGGGCAACCTGTCCACCGACGCCCTCTCCACCGACGACACGCTGGCCGCCGCCGGGACGACCTGTCTCGGCGGCGACCGATCCAGCTACTACTGGCCGGTGCTGCGCCGGACCGACCGGGCAACCGACCAGGCGGCCGCCCAGGACGGGTCGCACGGCAACGTCGGCGAGATCCTCGCACCGCAGGCGGTGTCCATCGAGTACCTCGGCAACGCCTGGAGCCGGGTCGTGCCGATGCCGCGCTTCCTACGGCTGCTGGAGGGCGACCCGACGGCGGCCACCAACGGCGGCGCGCAGGCCCACGCGCAGTGGGGTTGCAGTACGTTGCCCGACCGATCCACCACCCGCTACCCGCTCTGCCCGGCCGGGAGTCTGCTCACCCGTACCCTGGACTTCCCGAGCTGCTGGGACGGGCGCAGCACCGACAGCCGGGACCATCGCGCCCAGGCGGTGTTCCCCGCCGCGTCCGGCGGCTGCCCGCACGACACCTTCCCGGTCCCGCACCTGCGGGTGACCGTCAGCTACCGGCCGCCGCCGGGCGAGACGTTCGCCCTGGACGCCTTCCCCGAGCAGCACCACAGCCCGGTCACCGACCACGGCGTGTTCGTCGACGTCATGAGCGACAGCCGGATGGCAGCGATCGTGGCCTGCCTGAACGAGAACCGCAGCTGCCGGGCGACAGACCGGTCGGTCTCGGGTTGAACCTTTTCGCCGCGCCGGACGTGCTGTCCGTTGGCACATGACGACAGGGGAGTGGGCGGATGGCTGGAACACGATCCGGCGCCCGGCAGAAGGCGGCCGACGAGGCGCTGATACGGACGCTCTACGAGCAGCACGGTGGCGCCCTGCTCGCCTATGCCGTCCGGCTGACCGGCGACCGGGCTGCCGCCGAGGATGTGGTCCAGGAGACGCTGATCCGTGCCTGGCGCAACCCCGAGGTGCTGACCAACAACCTCGGCTCGGTGCGCGGTTGGCTGCTGACGGTGGAACGCAACCTGATCACCGACCGGTTCCGGGCCAGGGCGGCGCGGCCGGCCGAGGTCGCCGAGGTGTCCGAGGCGACGGCCACCGTGCCGGTGGCGCACGACCACGCGGACACCGTGGTGGAGACGCTGGTGATGACGCAGGCGCTGGACCAGCTCTCGCCGGAGCACCGCGCGGTGCTGCGGTCCATCTACTTCCAGCGGCTGTCCGTCGCCGAGGCGGCCGAGCAGCTGGGCGTACCCGCGGGGACGGTCAAGTCCCGCGCACACTACGCGCTGCGGGCCCTGAAGCAGTCGTACACCAGCCGGGCGGGGACGTTGAAGGAGGCGACGGTATGAACACCGAGCAGCACCAGCTGAGCGCGAGGCTCCTCGGTGCCTACGTCCTCGGCGTGTTGGAGGCGGCGGACGTGGACTCGGTCGAGCGGCATCTGACCGCCTGCTCGTCCTGCCGCCAGGAGGTGGCCGAATTGCGCGACCTGGAAAGGGTGTTGGACGAGGTGCCGCCCGAGCTGCTGGTGGACGGCCCTCCCGAGGGAGGTGACCTGCTGTTGCAGCGCACCCTGCGGCAGGCCCGCGCGGAGCAGGGCGTGCGACAGCGGCGGCGCTGGGCCGTGGCCGGCACGGCGGCGGCCGTCGTGGCCGCCGCCGTACTGACCGGCGGCGTCCTGCTCGGCCGGGCCACATCCCCCGCAGAGCCCTTGCCCCCCGTCGCGGTGGGCCCGGCACCGACCGCGACGGTGGCGCCCCCACCCGCCGGGACCAGGACCAACTCGGCGACCGACCGGTCGACCGGCGCACGGATGACCCTGACGGTCACCCCGGCGATGGGCTGGGTCCGGGTCAGCGCGGCGATCACCGGAATCCCCGTCGGCCAGCGCTGCCACCTGCTCGTCAACGGCAAGGACGGTGTCGCGGTGGACGCGGGCAGTTGGCTGGTCTCCCCGGTCGGCGCCAAGGCCGGCACCACCCTGGACGGATCGGCTCTGGTCGCCCCGGCGGACGTCACATCCGTGTCGGTCGTCAATGATTCGGGCCAGACCTTCGTCACCGTCCCGGTCTAGTTGTCCTGACCACGGAGGTTGGTGACGGGGCTCACGGCGCGGTGATCTTGAAATGAGTGAGGGCCTTCTGACTCGGTGTGGATTGCGACATCTGCACCAACGCCAGAAAGGCCCTCATGGCACACCGTAACGCACCGCTGACCGAGACCGGACGCCTGCGCCTGGCCCGCTGCGTCGTCGAGGACGGCTGGCCACTGCGGCGGGCGGCCGAGCGCTTCCAGGTCTCGCCGACCACCGCGAAGCGCTGGGCGGACCGCTACCGGGCGCTGGGCGAGGCCGGCACGGCCGACCGCTCTTCGCGCCCGCACCGCAGTCCCCGACGCACGGCGACCCGCACCGAACGGCGGATCATCAAGGTCCGCCTGCTCCGCCGTTGGGGACCGGCCCGCATCGCCTACCTGCTGCACCTCAACCCGGCCACCGTCCACCGGGTCCTGGTCCGCTACCGCCTCGCCCGCCTTTCCCACCTCGACCGCGCCACCGTACGCCCGGTGCGGCGCTACGAACGCGCCGCACCGGGCGAGCTGGTCCACGTCGACATCAAGAAGCTCGGCAACATCCCCGACGGCGGCGGGCACCACGCTCTGGGCCGCCAGGCCGGCCGCGAGACCGGATCCGGAGCGGGCTACAGCTATCTGCACAACGCGGTCGACGACCACTCCCGCCTGGCCTACAGCGAGATCCTGCCCGACGAACGGAAGGAGACCGCCACCGGATTCTGGACCCGGGCCAACGCCTTCTTCGCCCGGGCCGGGATCACCGTCCAACGCGTACTGACCGACAACGGGTCCTGCTACCGCTCCCGGACCTGGCGCGATGCCCTCGCCGCCGAGGGCATCGCGCACAAACGCACCCGTCCCTACCGGCCGCAGACCAACGGCAAGGTCGAACGCTTCAACCGCACCCTGCTCGACGAGTGGGCCTACGCCAGGCCCGCCGCACCGAGCAGGAACGCCGCGACGCCTACCCCGGCCGACCATGCCACCCGCACGCTCTCGCCGTCGGGCAGGCCTTCCCACACCGTCCGGTTGAGGTCGAGGAAGTACGCACGTGTCGCGTCGTGTACGGCAGGGGGAACCGGACGCGGATGAGCCGCTCTGCGACCCACAGCCTGTTCATGACGCCCTGGGTCGTGAGGTACCAGGCATGGGTGTCGTCCCATTCGGCCGGTCGTCCCGGGCGTGTGCGAATTTGTGCGCGAGGCGTGCCTTCAGGGGGGTTCGGTGGCAGCATGGGTCGCAGTCGCGAGCCGCCAACTCCACAGGGGGAAAGAATGATTGGGTTGCGCACCGCCGTTCGCCTCGCCGCCGTGACCGCCGTCGCCGCCGGCAGTCTGAGTCTCAGCTCTGGGGTGGCGTCGGCCGACGCCACCTACCCCGCCAATGTTCCCGGCTGTGCCGGAGGCATGATCGATCAGTACTACAACGGGCACGACTGGGTGCAGGGCTACGTGATCTCCACCGGGGGCAACTACTGCACGGTGAACCTCCAGCAGTCGAACGGCCGCTGGTCCAGCGCCTACAGCAACGTCCGGGGCGACGAGCACTACACCCTCCAGCTCCAGGACTCCGGAATCACCTCGTACGTCGTCGTGTGCAACACCGATTCCGGTCGGTGCGCCACCAGCGCTTCGTACTGACGGACACCGTCGATCGGGTCACCGTTGGCGGCGATGCCGGATGGCGGCAGCACCGACAGGGAAGGCTGCCGGCGACGGAAGCGTGGGTGCTCGACGACCTGGCGGGCCCGGGTGGCCCCGGTAGACGAGGTGCTCGACCGCCTGCCGGAGGACGGTGCCGAAGGTCCCGTGCTGGTTGGGACCGGGCACGGTGCCCATCGGCCCGGCAGGCCGGTCGTTCCGCGGCGTGCCGAGGTCGGTGGCGGCGGGTGTGGAGGGGCGGCGTGGCCGCTCCTCCACTGGTTGGGGACGCGCGGCGGTTGTCGCCGGACGCGCAGGAAGCCTTGCGGAATGCGGGCCGTGGCAGCCGTTCGGGCGGGGCGGGAGCGGCGTGAGGTGGCCGAACTCCTGGGCGTGAGCGCCGAGTCGGTCGCCGACTGGTGGGCGGCGTGGCAGGCCGGCGGTCGTGAGGCTCTGGTCTCCGGACGACGCGGCCGACGGGTGGGCGAGCACCAGGTGCTGGGCCCGGACCAGCAGCAGTGCGCTATCCGTGCGCGGGCGGTTCGGGCGGCCCGGAAAACGACTTCACCAACCGCAACACCACCTTCATGACCTGGAACCAGCTCCACCTCGCCCGCATGCTCATGGACGCCGGCGGAATCCCCGCCCACGGCAACCAGCGCTCCGAGTGGGACGCCGGCTTCCGCTTCGACTCCGACAACCCCGAGCACCGCTGAAGGCGAAGGTCGCCTCCTGCCCGCCGTCGATCAGGGCGCGGGCAGTCGTACGGTCCGCCGACCCGGTGGTGCACGGTTCCACTGTGGAGTGAGGCTTCACGTTGGCTCAGTGATTCAAGTTGGAGCGCTGCGCCAAGTTGGAACACTGCTCCAACTGTGCGATATTCGGACCATGCCAACACGAGCGCGCCGGACCCAGCGGCGTAACCAGGTGCTCTCCCGGGAGCAGATCATCGACACCGCGATCGACCTTCTCGATGCCGGTGGCGAGGGCGCCCTGACCGTCCGGGCGATGACCGATCGCCTGGCCACCGGGTCAGGGGCGATCTACTACCACGTCGGCAACCGGGACGAACTGCTGGACACGGCGACGGAGACCGTCATCACCGCGGCTCTGGCGACCAGGCCCGCCGGGGCACAGGCCACGCCCGCGGACGAGGTCCGCCTCGTCGCCCTGGCCTTGTTCGATGCCATCGCCGAACACCACTGGCTCGCCACGCGGTTGATCCTCCAGATCGTCCGCAACCCCGTCGGCCCGGTGACGGTGGGCATCTTCGAAAGGCTCGGCCGACAGGTGGGCGCCCTGGGCGTCCCGCAGGCCCGATGGTTCGACGCCGCCTCGACGCTCGTGCACTACATCCTCGGCGCGATCAGTCAGAACGCCCGTGTCGAGGGGGACACCTCGGGCATCGACCCCGAAGCGGACCGCGAGGAACTCTTCGACGCGACCTCGCGGGCGTGGCAGGAACTCGACGCCGAGTCCTACCCGTTCCTGCACGCCATCGTCGGCCAGATCAGGGAGCACGACGACCGCGAGCAGTTCCTCACCGGCATCGCCGTCGTCCTCGACGGCCTCACCCGCCTGCGCTGACCCCGCCCCACCGGGCCGGGCGGCCAACTGGACTTCCGTGAAGGGAAATCTCTCATGCATGACGTGGTCATCGCGGGTGGCGGCCCGGTCGGCCTGTTCCTGGCCGGCGAACTGGCCCTGTCCGGCTGCTCGGTCCTGATCCTCGAACGGGACCGGGACCTCACCTCGCCGCTGAAGGCGCTGCCGTTCGGCATGCGGGGACTGAACGCCGGCTCGGCCGAGACGTTCCACCGCCGCGGCCTGCTGGAAGCGATGCTGGAGGCCTCCGGCGCCGACCGGAAGGAGGTCGGTGCGGACCCCGACGCCAGTGAAGCGCCCGCTCCCCGCGACGTGTCCCACTTCGCGGGCATGGGCCTGGACGCGGGTGGCATCGACGCGTCCGCTCTGCCGTTCCGGCTGCCCGGTCCGGCGATGGCAGGGTTCATGACGAGCCTGGAGGCCGTCTCGACGGTGCTCACCCGGTGGGCCGCCTCGCTCGGCGTGGAGATCGTCCGGGGTGCTCCCGTCACCGCCGTGACGCAGGACGCCGGCGGTGTCACCGCCACCGCCGGCGGACAGGAGCACCGGGGGCGCTGGCTGGTGGGCTGCGACGGCGGGCGCAGCGCGGTGCGCGAACTCGTGGGCTTCGACTTCGTCGGCACCGACCCGCTGTTCACCGGCTACGTCGCCAAGGTCACCTTCGCCGACCCCCGGCAACTGCCGCTCGGCTTCAACCTGACGCCGACCGGCATGTACCTGCGCACGTCCTTCGAGGGCCATCTGGGCATGAACGACTTCGACGGCGGCACCTTCGACCGCTCCCAGCCGCTGACCCGCGAGCACCTCCAGGCGGTCCTGCGTCGCATCTCCGGCACCGACGTGACGCTGACCGACGTCGAGCTGGCCTCCAGCTTCACCGACCGCGCCATGCAGGCCACCAGGTACAGGAAGGGCCGCGTCCTGCTCGCCGGTGACGCCGCGCACATCCACTCACCGCTTGGCGGCCAGGGCCTCAACCTCGGCATAGGCGACGCCGTCAACCTCGGCTGGAAGCTCGCCGCCACCGTCCACGGCACCGCGCCCGAGGGCCTGCTCGACACCTACACCGACGAGCGCCATCCCATCGGCGCCGCCGTCCTCGACTGGTCCCGCGCCCAGGTCGCCACCATGAAGCCGGGCCCCAACGCCCCCGCCCTGCGCAAGCTGGTCCTCGACCTGCTGAGCACCCCCGGCGGGGTCACCCACGTGTACCGGCAGACGTCGGGACTGTTCCACCGCTACGACCTGGGCGGCGAGCAGCCGCTCATCGGCCTGAGCGCCCCCGACTTCCGCTTCCAGGAAGGCGCCCGCCTCGGTGAACTGCTGCGCCAGGGCCGGGGCGTGCTCCTGGACTTCGGCCGCGACCGTGCGCTGCAGACCGCGGCGGAGGGCTGGGCGGGCCGGATCCACTACGCGGCCGGACCGGTGCGCAACGACCTCGGATTCACCGCCCTGCTCATCCGGCCGGACGGCATCGTGGCCTGGGCGGACGACCACGCCGACACCGAAGCGTTCCAGCGGGCCGCGACCCGCTGGCTCGGCCACCCGCGCACCTGGGCCCCGCAGGTGGGGAGCGGCCGGGTCGAGTGAAATCGCCCCCGGCCGTGCGGCGGCCGGGTCGGGGCGAACCGTGTCCCGGCTTGGTCCGGCTTGGTCCGGGCTGGTCCGGTCCAGGCAGCGTCGTCGACCACCGTCCGGGCCGGCTACCCGTGTGCCGCGTCTTCGATTCCCGGCCGGCCAGGGCGCTTTCGCCCGCCCCGTACGGGCGGTGCGGAGGGGGCCGCGGTGTGCGAGCCGTTACGGCGTCGTCGGTTCCGGCGGCGCCGTGCAGGATTTCCTGCCGGCACCGCGCCCGTGGTCGGCGCCCCTGATTGCCAACTGGCGGGTTGGATGCTCCGTATCCTGGTCGCATGGCATGGGACACCACGAAGACCAGGAGGCTCCTGCTGGAGGCCGCCGTGGACGAGTTCGCCGCGCACGGGCCCGAGGGCGCGCGGATCGACCGGATCGCGGCCGCGGCAGGGGTCAACAAGGAACGCATCTACCCGTACTTCGGCGGCAAGCGGCAGCTCTTCGACGCCGTGGTCCAGCGCGAGCTGGAACAGCTCGCCGCCGCCGTGCCGATGGAGGGGGCGGATGGGCGCCCGGTGCAGCTCCCGGAGTACGCGGGCCGGGTGTTCGACTACCACCTCGCCCACCCGCACCTGCTGCGCCTGCTGCAGTGGGAGGCGTTGTACGGCGACGCGAACGCTCCGGTCGCGGGCGAGGAGCGGCGTGCCGCCTATTACGCCGAGAAGGTCGCCGCCGTCGCCAGGGCGCACCGGGAGGGGGAGGGCTTCGCGCGGGTCGGTGTGCCGCTGCCGCCCGGGGAGTTGCTGCTTGCGGTCGTGGCGCTGGCCGGCTGGCAGTTCGCCGTGCCGCAGCTCGCCCGCATGATCCTCGGCGGGACGGCCGATGAGGACCCGGCCGGCCGCCGGGCCGTCGTCGTGGAGCTGGTGCGCAGGCTGGAGTCCTGATTCGCCCGGACCACATCTCCAACTCGCTGGTTGGAGATGTGGTCTCTTCGCGCTAGTCTCCAACTCGCCAGTTGGAAATTTTCCGAATCGGGAGCTCCCATGACGCACGCCTCCGCACGCCCGAACGCCGCCCTGGTTCTGATCGAGTTCCAGCGCGAGTGGCTCGACCCCGAGCACGGCCGCCTCAACCACCTCGTCGAGGACCGCGACCTGCTGGACGCCGCCGTCCGCGGCGCGGCCGCCGCCCTGGCCGCCGCCCGCGCCCACGATGTCCCCGTCGTGCACGTGCCGCTCGTCCTCACCCCCGGCGCCCCGGAGCTCGCGGGCTGGACACCGGCCCGCCTGGGCCTGCGCGCGGCGATCCCGAAGGCCGGCACCTGGATCGAGGGTGACCCCGGCACCGAGTTCGCCGCGGCGTTCCGGCCCGCGCCCGGCGAGGCGGTCGTGCGTGGGCGCGCCGGCGCCAGCGCCTTCGCCGGCTTCTCCGACCTCGACCGGATCCTGCGCCGCCTCGGCGTCACCGACCTGTACCTGGGCGGCTTCGCCACCCACGTGTGCGTCGAGTCCACCCTGCGCGAGGCGCACGACCGCGGCTACACCGCCCACGTCATCCACGACGCATGCGCGGCCTTCACCCGCGCCCAGCAGGACCACGTCCGCGAACACGTGATTCACCACTTCGGGGCCGAGACCGACGCCGCCTCCTTCGCCGCCGCAATCGAAGCCGCTCGGCAGTTCCTCGCGATCGACCGCCTCGAAGCAGGTGCGTGAGCGGCTGTCGGCATCGCGCCATCCTGTTCGTGTAACGACCGTCACAAGAGGTGCGTCAAGGCCGCAGGCCTTGCGGTGCGGCGGTCGTCCGGGCGAAGGATCTTCGGTTTCCGCGCGCAGGATTCACGGCTGACCGAAGCTCTGGCTTCTGTAGAAGATGCAACATCTTTCACACGGTCGTCTTGAAATGATCACTTATGGCCCTCAGGTCGATCACACATCCGAGTTGTTCGCGTACGCCTGGTAGGAATGATTTCGAGCGGGCCGGTCGCCGACAGATCGCCCTGACCAGTGCCGACGACGCGTCCGGCAGTCGCCGTTGCCGACCGGTCCGCGAAGAACGGGGGCACTGAAAACTCTTCACAATCTCCATCTGGGGGGCACTGCCATGTCCGAAGACACCACCACCGAAATCACCCGCCGGCGGATGCTGCAAGGCGCCGTCGTCGCGACGGCCGTCGCCACGGGCACGGTCGTCCTGGGCCTCACCGGCCCGGCCGTGGCACCCGCCAGCGGCGCCGACACGCAGACCGGCGAAAGCTTCGACGAGGTCTTCCGCGGCCGCCGCATCCAGGGCATGCCGATGGCCGGCGACGGCCACCACGCGATGAGCGGCTACGCGGTGCTGATCGACGGCCGCGAACTGCACGTGATGCGCAACGCGGACGGCAGCTGGATCAGCGTCATCAACCACTACCAGACCTTCACCACGCCGCGCGCGCTGGTCCGGGCCGCCGTCAACTCCCTGAACGGCGCCGACCTGGCGCCGCTCGCCGCCTGACTCCGGACCGCACTCCGGCCTCCGCGCAGACCACCCTCAAAGGAATTCCCATGGCAGTCCGCAAGAGCCAGGCGACCCTGACGGCCGCCGAGAAGCGCGCCTTCGTCAACGCGGTCCTTGAACTCAAGCGCCGCGGCGCGTACGACGCGTTCGTCAGCACGCACAACGACTTCATCATGAGCGACACCGACACCGCCGAGCGCACCGGCCACCGCTCGCCGTCCTTCCTGCCCTGGCACCGCAGTTTCCTGCTGCGCTTCGAGCGGGCACTGCAGGCGATCGACGCCACCGTCACACTCCCGTACTGGGACTGGACCACCGACCGCACCCCGGACGCCTCGCTCTGGGGACCGGACTTCCTCGGCGGCGACGGCACCGGCACCAACGGCCGGGTGACCACCGGCCCGTTCGCGCAGGGCTCCGGCAACTGGACGCTCACCGTCAGGCCCGACACCCGCAACTTCCTGGTCCGCCAACTGGGCCAGGGCGGAGAGGACCTGCCGACCAGGGCCGACGTGGACGCCGTGCTGGCGATCGCCACGTACGACGCCGCGCCGTTCAACAGCTCCAGCGCCGGCTTCCGCAACAACCTGGAGGGCTGGGTGGGCGTCAACGTGCACAACCGGGTGCACGTCTGGGTCGGCGGCACCATGAGCACCGGAATGTCGCCCAACGACCCGGTGTTCTGGATGCACCACTGCATGATCGACCGCCTCTGGGCCGGCTGGCAGAGCCGCCACGCGGGCCAGAGCTACCAGCCGGTCCGCCGCACCAGGAACGTGGTCGCCCTGAACGACACCATGAAGCCGTGGAACGACGTCACCCCGGCCGACCTGCTGGACCACACCAAGTTCTACACGTACGACAGCGCGTACTGATCCGGCCGGTGCGGGGCGGGGGCCGGAGCAGTGGTTGACGCTCCGGTCCCCGGTGCCGCAAGGCCGGACGCGTGCCCGACGGTGACGCCCCCCCCGCGGGCCCCCCGGACGCGGGGCAACAGCGCCCGGCGCTCAGAGAGAGGAGCCACCGGGGGAGCGCCCCGCCGGGCGGCCCCGGGGGGCGG
>NZ_JBEZIQ010000050.1:0-74361 GCF_040651155.1 Kitasatospora sp. NPDC048545 | reverse complement strand
GGTTACATTCCGAACCCGGAAGCTAAGCCTTACAGCGCCGATGGTACTGCAGGGGGGACCCTGTGGGAGAGTAGGACGCCGCCGAACAATCATTCAGAAAAGACCCCCTCCCTTTCGGGAGGGGGTCTTTTCGCGTTTCCGGACCCGATCGGACCCGGCCGGACCGGACCGGACGGTCTCGGACCGGTTCCGTGCGCCGGAGTCACCCCACCTGCCCGCAGGTAGACCTAGGTCCACCCCGGGATTGGGGTGTCATGGCCAGTGTGGGTGGCGGACGCTTCGTGAAGACTGATGGAGGACGATCGGTACCGGCATCAGGAGCTTCCCGTGACAACAGCGAGTCGTACGAGCGGCACGTCCGTACGTGCTCAGGCCCAGGCGGCTTTCGTGGCCGGCGGTGAGGGGCTGGCCCGGCTCGCCGTGGTGGTGCTGGCCGCGGTGCCGGGGTCCGTGCTGCCGTTGGGCGCCGCGATCCTGTCGGGGGCGGCGGCGGCCCAGTTCCTGGAGGCCTTCGACCTGCAGGTGTTCTTCGCCCTGCTGGTGGCGGCGGCGGTCGGCGCCGTGGTCGCCGCCGCGAGCATCCGCGGTACCGCGAACCGTACGCGCGGGCAGGTGGAGCGCTGGTTCGGCGTGCGTCTGCCGGCGGTGTACGAGCCGCTGCCGGCGCTGGAGCTGGATGCCCGCGGGCACTGGTGGACGGGGTACTCGTACCACCGCTCGCGGACGGTGGCGAGGTACGCGCAGCTGGTCCACTGGGGGCTGCGGGACCGGACCACCCGCTCCGAGCTGGCCTGGCTCGCCGTGAACCCGTTCCTGACGCTGGCCCTGGCCGGGCCGGTGGCCGGCCTGTTCGTGCTCGGCGTCGCGTACGCGATGACGGGGCCGGTGCCCGCCTCCGGGGCCGGCCCGCTGAGCGGACGGACGGAGTCGCTCCTTCTGGGCCTGGCGTTCGGGGGCGCCGCGATCGTGGTCGGGATACTCGTGGCGCCGTTCGCGGTGCGCGCGTACGCGGAGGTGGCCCGGCGGGTGCTGGACCACGGCCGTACCTCGCACGCCCAGCTGACCAGGCGGGTCGCGGAGTTGACCGAGACGCGGGCGGACGCGGTGGGCAACCAGGCGGCCGAGCTGCGGCGGATCGAGCGGGACCTGCACGACGGTGCGCAGGCACGGCTGGTGGCGATCGGGATGACCCTGGGCACCATCGAGCACCTGATGGACACCGACCAGGCGGCCGCGCGGGAGCTCCTTTCCGAGGCCCGGCAGTCCTCGGCCCGGGCCCTGCAGGAGCTGCGGGACCTGGTCCGCGGCATCCACCCGCCGGTGCTCGCCGAGCGCGGCCTGGGCGACGCGGTCCGGGCCCTGGCGCTGGACAGTGCGCTGCCGACCGAGGTGTTCGTCAGCCTGCCGGACCGGCCGGCGGCCCCGGTGGAGGCCGCGGTGTACTTCAGCATCTGCGAGCTGCTGGCCAACGCGGCCAAGCACTCGGGGGCGGAACAGGTGTGGGTGGACATCCTGTACCGGGCCGGCTTCCTGCGGGTCACGGTGACGGACGACGGCGTGGGCGTGGCCGATCCTTCGCGGGGGACCGGACTGCGCGGGATCGAGAGGCGATTGGGTACCTTCGACGGTGTCCTCGCCATCGACAGCACGTCGGGCGGTCCGACCACCATCACCTTGGAGTTGCCGTGCGAGTTGTCCTCGCCGAGGACCTCTACCTCCTTCGCGAAGGTCTGATCAGGCTGCTGGAAGCGCACGGGTTCACCGTCGTCGCGGCGGTGGAGACCGGGCCCGAGCTGCTGGAGGCGTTGCTGACCCACCGCCCGGACGTGGCGGTGGTCGACGTCCGGCTGCCCCCGACGCTCACCGACGAGGGTCTTCAGGCCGCACTCAAGGCCCGCCGGGAGATCCAGGGCCTGCCCGTCCTGGTGCTGTCGCAGCACGTCCAGCAGCTGTACGCACGGGAGTTGCTGGCGGACGGTACCGGTGGGATCGGTTACCTGCTGAAGGACCGGGTGTTCAACGCGGGGCAGTTCATCGACGCGGTCCGCCGGGTGGCGGCGGGCGGGACGGCGATGGACCCGGACGTGATCGCCAAGCTGATGCAGACGACCTCGCGTCGGCCGGGCCCGCTGCTGCGGCTGTCGCCGCGTGAGCGGGAGGTGCTGGAGCTGATGGCCGAGGGCTGTTCCAACTCGGCGATCGCCGCCCGTCTTTCGGTGAGCGACGGCGCGGTGGCCAAACACATTGCCAACATCTTCACCAAACTCGAAGTCGCCCCTGCGGAGGACGCCAACCGCCGGGTGCTGGCCGTGCTGACCTATCTCAACGGCACTGCTGGGCAGGGCCTCTGACGGTCCGGGCGGTCCCCGCGGGAGGGTCGCGCCGTACCGCGACCGCCGTCGTGCCCCGGACTGTGACACTCCGGCCTGCGGGAACGCTTAAACAGGTGTACGAGTAAACTCCGGTGGGCCGAGCCCGGAGGTTGCTCAGCCGTCCGGCGGCCCGACCAGCGGGACCCGGCAGTCGAGGCAGCGTACGGCCGCAGCCGACATCCAGGGGTTGATAGACGTAATGGCACGCCCAACGCTCACCAAGGCCCACCGGGGCCTGCTCGGCCTGGTCGCGGCCGGCGCCTGCATCATCTCGGGCATCGGTTTCGCGGGTTCGTACAACGCGGTGCGTGAGCTGGCCATGGAGAAAGGTTTCGGCGCTTTCTCCTACGCCTTCCCGATCGGCGTCGACGCGGGCATCGTCGTGCTCCTCGCGCTGGACCTGGTGCTGACCTGGCTGCGGATCCCCTTCCCGATGCTGCGGCAGACCGCCTGGCTGCTGACCGTCGCCACCATCGCCTTCAACGCGGCCGCCTCCTGGGGCGACCCGCTCGGCATGGGCATGCACGCCGTCATCCCGGTGCTCTTCGTCGTCGTGGTCGAGGCCTCCCGCCACGCGGTCGGACGGATCGCGGCGATCACGGCGGACCGTCACATGGAATCGGTCCGGGTGATGCGCTGGCTCCTGTCCCCGGTGCCGACCTTCCGGCTCTGGCGGCGGATGAAGCTCTGGGAGCTCCGCTCGTACGACGAGGTCATCCGCCTGGAGCAGAACCGGCTCGTCTACCGGGCACAGCTGCGCTTCCGCTACGGCCGCGGCTGGCGGCGCTCGGCGCCGATCCAGGCGCTGCTGCCGCTCAAGCTCGCCAAGTTCGGCGTGCCGCTCGACCCGGCACTGCTCGACCGGCTGGACGACGAGGCCCGCGATCGCGGGGTCGAGGAGGCCCCGGCGGGGCCGGAACATCGGGCGCTCGCACCCCAGGACGGCCGTGCCACCGCCATCGCCCCGACGGTGGCGACCGCGGCGGCGGCCGCCCCGGCCGGTCCCGCGCAGCAACTCCCGCAGCAGGCGCCGCAGGTCCAGCAGGCTCCCCAGCTCCAGCCTCAGTCCCAGTCCCAGCCTCAGCCCCAGTCCCAGTCCCAGTCCCAGCCTCAGCCCCAACCGGAGCCGGCCCAGGCCGCGGCCCCGGAGCAGGCCGCCGCTCCCGCCCCCGTAGCCGTCGCGCCGATGCCCGCCGAGGTGGCCGCGCCCATGCTGGCGAAGCTGGCGGCCGTCCGGCTGCGCGCCGCGCAGGAGCCCGAGGAGGTGCAGGACGCCGCCCCGCAGCCGCGTCGCGAGGAGCTGAACGTCTGGACCGAGCGTCCGGTGCGCACCACCGGCCATCCGGCCGACGCCGCCCCGGGCGGGCGGGTGCCCGGCCAGGCCTCGCCCTGGTTCAAGCCGCCGCGTCCGGTCGAGGAGTCCGCTCCGGCCGGTGCGGTCACTGCTCCCGCTTCCGGGCCCGCGGCCGCCGCCCCGGCGCCCCGGCCGCAGGGCCGGCGTCCGGCCGACTCGCAGCAGCCCGAGCCGTCGGCCGAGCCGCAGCAGCAGGCCCAGCAGGCCCAGCAGGCCCAGCAGGCCGGGCGGCCCGCGCAGGCCGAGCAGCCGGTTCCGGCCGAGGAGCCCGTCCAAGCCGAGCAGTCCGACACCCGGCCGGCCTCCTCGCGCCTCGACCCGGACGTGGCCTACGAGGCCCTCGTCACGTACCTGGACAACCACGGCCACCAGCCCGACCCGCAGCGCCTCGCCGACTGGCTGACCAGGGAGTACGGCGTCTCCGGCAAGGGCCCCGACGGTTCGGTCCACCCCAAGGAGGTCGCCGAGCTCTACCCGGAGCTGCGCGACCGCTACGCCGCCGCCGGGAGGGACTGACCGGGACGGCCCGTCGTCCGGGGGCCGGGCGGCCATTGACGCCCGACCCCGCCGGAGCTACCTTCGCATCAACAAATTGTTGAAGCGCTGGTTCGGCACGGAGGAGTGCGGATGTCGCAGGTCGAGGTCGACGGTAACGGTCCGACGGGCGGAGCCTCCTTCTCCGACGCCGCCCGGGCCGCCGTGGAGACGCTGCTCGTCCCGGTCGACGCCGATCTGGCGCGCCGGTACCGGGGTGACTCCGGGACCAGGCAGCCGGCGCACACCGTCTACGTCCCGGCCGACGCCTTCGCCGCCGACACCGTCCGGGAATGGGGCCGCCGGGCCCTGGAGGCCTTCGACACCCACGCCGCCACCCCCGCCGAGCTGGGCCGCGCCCTCGGCGTCGCCGACGACGAGCTGCTCGCCGACGTGCACGCCCGGGTCCGCGCCAAGCTGGAGCGCGAGCCGGTCGAGGACCTGCGGATCGACTTCGAGGACGGCTACGGCCCCCGCCCCGACGCGGAGGAGGACGCGGCGGCCGTCCGCGCCGCCGAACTGGTCTCCGCCGCCGTCGCCGAGGGCGAGGCCCCGCCGTACATCGGCATCCGGATCAAGTGCATGGAGGCGCCGGTCCGCGCCCGCGGCATCCGCACCCTGGAGCTGTTCCTGGCCACCCTGCTGGCCGGCGGTGGCCTGCCGGAGGGCCTGGTCCTGACCCTGCCCAAGGTCACCTACGCCGAGCAGGTCACCGCGCTGGTCCGGCTGCTGGAGGACTTCGAGCGCCGGGCCGGGCTGCCCGCCGGCCGGATCGGCTTCGAGATCCAGATCGAGACCACCCAGGCCATCCTCGGCCCGGACGGCCGGGCCACCGTGGCCCTGATGATCGCGGCCGCCGAGGGCCGGGCCACCGGCCTGCACTACGGCACCTTCGACTACAGCGCCTCCTGCGGCGTCGGCGCGGCGTACCAGAGCATGGACCACCCGGTCGCCGACCACGCGAAGGCGGTCATGCAGGTGGCCGCCGCCGGCACCGGGGTCCGGCTCTCCGACGGCTCGACCAACGTCGTCCCGACCGGCTCCACCGAGCAGGTGCACGCGGCCTGGAAGCTGCACCACGACCTGGTCCGCCGCTCGCTGGCCCGCGCCTACTACCAGGGCTGGGACATGCACCCGGCGCACCTGCCGACCCGCTACGTCGCGGTGTACTCGTTCTACCGCGAGGGACTGGCGGCCGCCGCCGCGCGGCTGGTCGCGTACGTCGCCAAGGCGGGCGGCGACGTGATGGACGAGCCGGCCACCGCCCGGGCGCTCAGCGGCTACCTGCTGCGCGGCCTGGACTGCGGCGCCGTCGACCTCGCCGAGGTCACCGCGCTGACCGGCCTCGACCGCGAGCGGCTGGACGCCCTGGCCGGTCGCTGAACCCCGGACCGAACGGCTTCCCGAGCGGCTCCCGACCGGTCCGGCCGCCCCAGCCGCCGGCCGGACCGGCCCCGGCCACCGGTCCTCCGTCCGCGCGCCAACTAGGCTGGCGGTGCCGCCCCGGCGCAGCACCCGGGGCGCGCGCCGCCAGCCATCGCCGTTCCCGGGAGAACCACCGCGCCATGCCCGCCACGCCGGAGCCCACCGCCAGGCCGTACCTCACCATCCGGCGGGCCGGCAGCCACGAGACCGAGATCAAGAAGTCCCGGTTCATCTGCCACCTCGCCCGGGTCGACGACGAGGACGCGGCGCAGGCCTTCATCGCGGGCATCCGCAAGAAGTACTGGGACGCCCGGCACAACTGCACCGCCTTCGTGGTCGGCGACGAGCAGCGCCGCGAGCGCTCCAGCGACGACGGCGAGCCCGGAGGCACGGCCGGGGTGCCGATGCTGGAGGTGCTGCGCCGTCGCGGCCTGACCGACACGGTCGCCGTGGTCACCAGGTACTTCGGCGGGATCAAGCTCGGCGCGGGCGGCCTGGTGCGGGCGTACGGGAACGCGGTGTCGGAGGCGCTGGACGGGATCGGTCTACTGGAGCGGCGGCCGGTCGCGTTGCTCGCGGTGACGGTGGACCACGTCCGGGCCGGCCGGGTGGAGAACGACCTGCGGGCGGCCGGGTACACGGTGAGCGACCTGGCCTACGAGGCGGCCGGGGTGCGGATCGAGGTCGGTGTGCCGGAGCCCGGGACGGCGGCCTTCCACACCTGGCTGGCCGAGGCGACCGGGGGCACCGCGGTGGCGGTCCCGGCCGGTCGCACCTACGTGGAGGTGCCGGTCTGAGCGGGGGCGGCGGTCCGTGCTCCGGCAGGGACCCCGCGGCGGCCCCAGGACGCATTCCGGCGCCCGCTCCGGCGCACACTCCGGGGCGGGCGACAGAGTGGGCCGCGCTGCCCGGCCCGGCCTACGCGCCGGGTTTCGGCCACAGATTCGGCCACATCGCCACCTGCCCGTTTCGGTGGCCGGAGGGGCCTGCCTAGCCTGAACCGGCCGTCGGCCAAGCGCCGTCCGGCAGCCTCAGGACGCCTCCAGGAAGCGGTCGCGATGCCCGTCGTCCAGACCATAACGCTGCCCCCGGGTGCCGAAACCGGCTGGCACTACCACCCGGGCCGGGTCGACGTGGTGGTGCTCTCCGGGACGCTGACCCGGACCCTGTACGACGGCCGGGTCGAGGTCAGCCGCGCCGGTGACTCCCTGGTCGAGGAGGCGGGACCGGTCCACGTCCACGTCGGCCGCAACCTCGGTGCCGAACCCGTGGTACTGATCGCCAGCTACGCCGCCCCGCCGGGCCGTCCGCTGGCGGTGCCGGTCGCCGAGCCCGTCTGGAGCCGCAGCTCGACCGGGCCCGCAGGGTCCTGACCGGGGCCGGAGCGGCCGGACGGGACGGCCCGCAGGAGGCGACCGCACCGCTCCCGGCGGGCCGTCCCTCGTAGCCCAGGCCCCGCGCCGCGCGGAAGACGGCTTGAACAGATTCACCCGAACGTAGGGTCGTGGCCCGGAGTTGGAACTTCCGCTCCGGGCCGTGGCGTTTCCTGGGCAAGGATCCGGCGGAACCGGACGAAACCCATCGATGGAGGACACAGGACCCCACCCCGTACCACGGAGGTATGCGCATGGCCTCAGACCGTTGGACTTCAGACCGTTCGACCTCGAATCGCCCTACCGCGAACCGCTCCCGCGCTCACACCGGTGTCGACGTCCCCGGCCCCCGCGGTCCCGCGACGCCCTACCGGATGACCGTCACCACGGCCCTTCCGCACGCCGAGGCGCTCGCCTTGGCCGACGAACAACTCGCCTCCTGGCTGAAGCAGGAGGGCTACGAGGAGCCCCCGCCCGCCGTCCGCACCCCCGCCGACCGGCCGGTCTCCGGGCGGCGCCCCACCGGCCCCGCCGCCGAGATCCCGCCCCCCGGCACGTCGGTGTTCGACGCACTGCCCCCGGGCACACTGCCCCCCGACACGCCGCCCCTCGACACGCCGACGCCCGAAGCGCCGGGCCTCGCCGAGCGCCTCCGTCTGGGCGAGCGCGTCCTGCTCGACCGCGACCACGGCCCGCTGCGCGGCGGCCCGGCCGCCGGCCGCTACGACCGCCGCCGCCTGCGCATCCCGGCCCCGCACGGCACCCGGCAACTCACGCTCACGGTGGCCACCGGCGCCGACGGCGTCACCTGGGTCCGGCTGGAGGCCGAGACGCACAGCACCGGCAGCGGTGTGCGCACCCCCTGCCGGGTGCCCGTGCCCGAACTCGCCCGCTCCCTCCTGCCGCTGCTCGACGCCGCCGACGGCCCGGCCGCCGTCCACTCCGCGCCCCGGGTGATCACGGCCGACGCGGTGGACGCCCTGATCGACGAACTGTGTGACCCGGAACGCCGACTGACCGTCGTGGTCGCCAGCGTCCCGGTGAACCTCCCGGTCGACCGCTGGGTCCAGGACGTGGTCGGCCCGCTCTGCCAGCAGCTCCCCGGCCTGGCCACCACCTACGTGCTGGATCCCGGCGCCCGCACCGCGTTCAACGTCGCGCTGGAGTACCACACCGTCTACGGCGGCGCGGTGCGCACCTACCTGCCCGAGGTCGATCCGGCCTCCCGGCAGGACGGCGCACGGCATCCGGTGCTCGCCCGGGGCCGAATAGAACAGGACCTGCGCCGCGCCGCCGGGCTGCTCGCCCGCGAGCCGCGCCGGCTCGCCGCCGAGCAGCCGCTCCCGGCGCCGCTGGCGGCCGTCCCCGTGCTGCGCGTCCCGCCGTCGCAGCTCCGCCGCGGCACCGGGCCGGGCGACGACCGGGGCACGGCGGACCCGGACACCGGGCGGACCGTCGCCGTCGCCGAACTGGCCGCGCTCGCCCACGAGGAGCAGCAGGACAGGGCGGAGCAGCAGGCCAGGGCCGACGAGCTGGAGCACGTCCGGCACACCCTGCGCCTGGAGCGCCGCGACCACCGCGAGCGCGGCCAGGGCAGGGAGGGCCACGACGGCCGGGACGGTCGGGAGGGCCGCCTGCGCGCCGGGGCCCGCGCCCTGGCCGGTCGCCACTGCAGCACGTCCGGCACCGGTCCTGCCCTCGGCCGGCACCCCGTCGGCCGTCCCGAGAGCTTCACCGAACTCCTGGCCAGACTGGGCGAGTTCCCGCTGCTGTCCTTCACCGGGGACCAGAAGGCCGCACTCGCCCTCGACGAGCTCCAGCGCACCGGCGCCGGTTGGGCCCGGATCGCCTGGGACGGCCTGACCGCCCTTCAGGAGTACGCCGAGGCAGCGGTGCGCGGAACGGCCGGCGGGGACTTCAAGCAGTGGTGCGAGCACACTCCGGAGGGCTGCCACCGCTTCCCGCCCCGCAAGGCCGTGCGCGGGGAGTCCAGGACGGTGTTCAGCCACACCAAGTGGAAGCGCGAACGGATGCTGCCGGTACCGGAATGCGTGGACGCCTCCCGGCGCGCGTTCATGGGTGCACACCTGCGGATCGGCGGCGGCCGCACCGCGCCCCGGCTGCACTACCTGGACGACTGCTCCGGCAGTGGCCGGATCTACGTCGGCTACATCGGTCTCCACCTCACCAACACCCGGACCAACTGACCGGCTTGGCTGACCGCCGGGCCCGTTCGGTGGACAATGTCCGGCAGGGGTGGGTCCGCGGGTTCGCCGACCGCCCCGGGCAGGCGCCGGACGAGCATGGGGGAACGACGACCGATGCAGCACTCAGCAGACGGCCGGTCCGACGGAACCACCACCGTCCGGGTCCCCCAACCGGGCTTCCTGGCCTCGGTCTTCCGCGACCTCGGGGTCGACGGGGCCCCGGAGCCGGACGGCACCGGCCGCCCGCCCGCGGGCGCGGCCGATGACGGCCCGTCCGTCCCGGGCCCCGCCGGCGCCGTCGACCCGGGCGGCGCCGACCGGGCCGACGGCGACCCCGGCGATCCGGAGGAGGCCGTCGCGGCGCACGCCCGGGCCGCCGCCCTGACCCACCACCGCACGCTCACCGTCCGGGCCGAGCACGACCGGCTGGCCGACCTGCTGCGGCGGGCGGCCCTGCCGGTCTCGGCCATGGACTTCGAGAGCCAGCTGCGGCACTACGAACCCCGTCCCTACCCGGCCGACGGCCCCGGCACCGCCGACGTGCCGGAACCCCGCTGGGCGGACTTCGCGCCCGCCGACCCGACCGCGGCCGACCCGGAGAGCGGCCCGTCCCGCCGACTGCTCGACTCCGGCTACCAGCGCGAACTCGCCCAGGCCAGGCTCACCCACCAGCGCGCCCTGCGGGAGTGGCGCACCCGCCGCGCCGAGGCCGGGAGCCCGGCCGCTGACGAGTCCCGGCGCACCCACGAGGCCGCCGAGGAGGCCCGCGCCCGCGCCGTGCGCGAGTACAACGAGAGCCTGGAGGAGTGCCGACGGGCCTACCGGCTGTCCGAGCCGGCCGCCGTCGAGTCGCTGCTGGAGCGGGCGCTGGCCGCCGCCGAGACCGCGACCCAGGACCTGCCCGCCCCCTGCCGGGCGGTGTTCCGCCCGCTCACCCGCACCGCCGTGCTGGACCTCGACCTGCCGCCGCTCGACCTGGTGCCCTCGCTCACCGGCTACCGCCTCGCCCCGGACGGCGACATCGTGCCGGTGCCGCGCCCGCCGGCCGACCGGGCCACCGACTACCTGCGCCTGGTCGCCCGGCTCGCCCTGCGCGCCCTGCAGGCCGCCGACGCCGTCGACACCGACGAGATACTCGCCGGCGTCGTCCTCAACGGCTGGCTGCGCGAGCCCGGTCCGGCCGAGCCGCTCTGCCTGGTCAGCGTGGACGCCGACCGCGACGCGCTGGCCCGCACCCGGCTGCTGCCCCCGGGGACCCCGTACGAGGAGCGCGACGACGAAGGCGTCTACGCCGACGCCGAGCAGGACGAGGCCCTCGTCCGGCTGCGCGGGCTCGGCGCCGCCGTCACCCCGGACCCGTACGACCGGGTCGGCGTCCGTCCGGCCGCCCAGGCCGGGGCCACCGTGCCGGCCGCGCCCGACCTGTCCGCCAACGAGTTCGCCCAGCTGGTGCGCGACCTTCTCACCCGGGGCGGGATCGCCGAGTGGAGCGTGCGGCTGCGCGGCCCGGCCGGGCTGGTCGCCACCGGTGAGGGCGCCCCCGCCAGCGCACTGCCCGGCCGCTGGGTGGTCTGGGCCTCCCGGGACCCGGAGCCGGTCACCGCGGAGCAGATCACCACGCTCGCCGAGGCGGTCCGCGAGGAGTCCGCCGAACGCGGCCTGCGGCTGACCACCGGCCGCTTCACCGACGAGGCCCTGGACCTCACCGCCGAGGAGAGTCACCGCCACATCCACCTGGTCGACGGCGACGGCGTCCGCGAACTCGCCCGCACCCACCTCGGTCTGCCGCTCGCCGCCGGCCGCTGACGGCTCCACCCGGGGCCGACGGCATCCGCCCGGCCGCGCACCGCCGCCCTCCCGCGGCTGGCCGCGCCGCACCGCTGACCGCCCGCCGCCCCACCTGCGGGATCACCCCGACGGCCCATCCGGCGGGCATCCCACCGGGTCCGGCCCGACGCTGGGGAGCGGGCCCCGGCCATGCCCGGCACCCCGGTCGACAGAGGTCGAACGGCCGTCCGGTACGGTCAGCGGTCGGCCCGGCCACGGGCGGACCCCAGGGGGAGAGGAATGGGCAGAGCGCTCGGCACACCACACGGCGACACCGGCCGGCCGGCCGCACCCGCGGCGGAGGTGGCCCGATGACCGCCGTCCTGGTCGCCGCCGGGGCGTTCCTGATGACGCTGATCGGTGGTTTCGTCGCCCAGCGCACCGGCGACCGCCGCCACCTGGTGCTCGGCTTCGCGGCCGGACTGATGCTCGGCGTGGTGGCGTTCGACCTGCTGCCCGAGGCGATCCACCAGGCGCCGGGCGAGGTGCACGGCGTGCCGCAGGCGCTGCTGATGTTCGCGGCCGGCTTCCTCACCATCCACGTCGTCGAGCGCGCGGTCGCCATCCACCGCGGCCACGAGGGCGAGTACGCCGAGCACACCCACGGCGGCCACCACCACGGCCACTCCCACGGACACCAGGGCGTCGGGCTGACCGCCGCGCTGGCCCTGGTAGGCCACAGCGTGATGGACGGCTTCGCGATCGGCGCCGCCTTCCAGGCCGGCTCCACGGTCGGCACCGTGGTGGCCATCGCGGTGGTCGCGCACGACTTCGCCGACGGCTTCAACACGTACACGATCACCCGGCTGTACGGAAACAACCGGCGGCGGGCGCTGACCCTGCTCGCGGCGGACGCGCTGGCGCCGGTGTCCGGTGCCGCGATCACCCTGGCGTTCACCATCCCGGAGCACCTGCTCGGCCTCTACCTGGGCTTCTTCTCCGGCTTCCTGCTCTACCTGGCGACCTCCGACATCCTCCCCGAGGCCCACAGCCCGCACCCCTCGCGCACCACCCTGCTCTGCACTCTCGCCGGGGTCGGCTTCATGTGGCTGGTGATCGGCTTCGCCGCGTAGGCCGCCGGGCCCGTGCGGCCCCGGTCGCATCGACGGGCGGTGCCCCGCCTCCGCCCGTTCCCGGGCTTGCTCCTGGGCCCGAGCCTGGGCTTGAGCCTGGGCCTGAGCCTGGGCTTGAGCCTGGGCTTGATCCTGGGCCCGAGCCTGGGCTTGCTCCTAGGCCTGAGCCTGGGCTTGCTCCTGGGCCTGAGCCTGGGCTTGCTCCTGGGCCTGAGCCTGGGCTTGCTCCTGGGCCTGAGCCTGCGCCTGGAGACGTCCCCAGCCCTCGCGCATCGAGGCCAGCGCCTCGGTGATGGCCGGCCGCCGGGAGGCCTGGGTGCGCCAGAGCGCGAACACCCGGCGTCCCGGCTCCGGCGTCACCCGGCGGGCCGTGACCCCGGGCGGCAGCGGCCCCCGCCCGAGCCTCGGCACCAGGCCCATCCCGAGACCGGCCGCGACCAGCGCGATCTGGGTCTCGAACTCGCCGACCTGGTAGCGCACGTCCGGCTCCTCACCGGCCTCGCGCAGCGTGCGGACCAGCCAGTCGTGGCAGATGTTGCCCGGCGGCACGCTGATCCAGCGCTGCCCGCACAGCCGCTCCACCGGCACCGGGTCGAGCGCGGCCAGCTCGTCGTCGGCGGGCAGCAGCAGGTCCACCGGGTCCGTCCCGAGGTCCATCCGGGAGACGCCCTCCTGCACCGGCAGCGGCACCGTCGGCCAGTCCTGCACCAGCGCCAGGTCCACCTCGCCCCGGGCCACCAGATCGGTCGCCGGGTAGGGATCGCGCTCCAGCAGCCGTACGTCCAGCTCCGGGCAGCGCCGCCGCAGGTCGGCCAGCACCCCGGGCATCAGCCCGCGGGCCCCGGACGCGAACGCGGCCACCAGCAGCCGCCCCACCGCCTGGCCGCGCTGCTCCTCCAACCGGACCTCGGCCCGCTCCACCAGCCCCAGCACGGTCTGCGCGGTGGCGGCCAGTTCGCGGGCTGCGTCGGTCAGCACGATGCCCCGGCCCTGTCGCTCCAGCAGTACCGTCCGGGTCTCCCGCTCCAACTTGGCGATCTGCTGCGAGACCGCCGAGGGCGTGAACCCGAGCGCCGCCGCGGCCCCGCCGACCGAGCCGTGCACCGCCACCGCGTGCAGCGCCCGCAGGCGCCCCAGATCCATCATGCAGTGATTCTAAAGTGTCACCTTCAGAATTCATCGCTGGTGCTACACAGTCCCGCGCCACCATGCTCAGTCCATGACCGCGACACCCGCCGCGAGCGGCACCGGCCTCCCCGGCAGCACCAGCAGGGTCGGCGGTACCGGCAGGGCCGGCACCGTTACGAGCACCCCGAGCACCCCGAGCACCCCGAGCAGCACGAGCACCCCGAACACCTCGGGCATGAGCGCGCCCCACATCGCGCTGGCCGTCCTGGTGGCCGCCGTCTGGGGCCTCAACTTCGTCCTCATCCACGTCGGCCTCGACAACTTCCCGCCGCTGCTCTTCTGCGCCCTGCGGTTCGCCGTCGTCGCCGTGCCCGCGGTCTTCTTGGTCGGCCCGCCCAAGGTGGCCTGGCGCTGGGTGGTGGCGGTCGGCGTGGTCCTCGGGGTGGTCAAGTTCGGGCTGCTCTTCCTCGGCATGCACGCCGGGATGCCGGCCGGCCTCTCCTCCCTGGTGCTCCAGGGGCAGGCCGGCTTCACCGCGCTGTTCGCCGCCGTCGTGCTGCGCGAACGCCCCGGCGGGCAGCGGCTGCTGGGCCTGGCGATCGCCTTCGCGGGCATCGCGCTGAGCGCGTACGGCCAGGGCACGGGCGGCCCGCTGGGCGCGTTCGCCCTGGTGGTGCCGGCCGCCGCGGCCTGGGGCCTGGCCAACGTGCTGACCCGCAAGGCGGCGCCGCCGGACGCGCTGCGCTGGATGGTCTGGGTCAGCGCCGTTCCGCCGCTGCCGCTGCTGGGCCTGTCCCTGCTGGTCGAGGGCCCGGACGCGGACCTGCGCGCGCTGCGCGACATCACCCCCGCCGGACTCGGCGCGATCGCCTACGTCGGGCTGGTCTCCACCCTGCTGGGCTTCGTCGCCTGGAGCTTCCTGCTGCGCAGGTACGACGCCACCGCCGTCGCGCCCTACTCGCTGCTGGTGCCGGTGTTCGGGATGTCCTCGGCCTGGCTGCTGCTCGGTGAGCGGGTCGGCCCGACGGCCGGTGCGGCCGCGCTGCTGGTGATCGCCGGGATCGGGATCACCGCGGTGCGTCCGGGGACGTCGCGCGCCGTGGTGGCCCGGCTGCGAGGAACCGGGCCTCGGCGGAGCGCAGCACCCGCAGCAGTACCTCCTCGTCTGCGGGGCTGACCTCGCCGAAGTACTCCCGCGCCACCTCGTCCCGGACCTGCCCGATCCGCTCCACCGCGGCGCGGCCGGCCTCGGTCAGCAGGATGCGCACGGCCCGCCGGTCGGCCGGGTCGGGGGTGCGCTCGACCAGCCCGGCCTCCTCCAGCGCGTCGACCACGGTGGTGGCCGAGCGCGGGGCGATGTGCAGCTTGTCGGCGAGGTCGCTCAGCCGCATCGCGCGGTCCGGCGTCTCGCAGCCCGGCACGTGGGCGAGCGTGCGCAGCGCCCGGGCCTGGCCGGGGGTGATGCCGTACGGCTCCAGCCGCCAACCGGTCTGGCGGCGGATCCGCTTGATCGCCCTGGTCATCGCGTCCGCCAGTTCGGCCGTGGCCCCGGTGTCCTCGGGGGACCCGGTGCCCTCGGGTGACCGGGTGCTCCCGGGGGAGCCGGTGGCGGCGCGGGGGTCGGAGGAGGGGTCCGCCGGGTCGTCGGTCGGCGTGGTGGTCATCGGCGGTCTCCTCGGCTGGTGTCCGGCCAAGCGTAGCGACCGGTCGGGTGCGTTCGGTGGTCGGCCGACGACGGTCGCGGAAATATGTTGAGCTTAGCTCAGCATCTGGGTTAGCGTAGGCCTGAGTGAGGGGACCCTAAGTTCTCTCCCGGACCCTGGAGCACCCATGCCCGTTTCCACCGCCCGCGTCGCCACCGACCGCCCCGGCCGCTACGCCAAGCAGCTCGCCGCCCACATGGGACGCAAGATCGAGACCTCCTACTCCGAGGAGACCGGCCGCGGCACGCTCGTCTTCGGCGCCGGCACCGCCACCCTGGAAGCGCAGCCCGACGCGCTGCTGCTCACCGTCGAGGGCGAGCGCGACAAGCTGCCCGGCCTGGAGGACGTCGTCGGCCGCCACCTCGTCCGCTTCGGCACCCGCGACGAACTCGTCGTCGAGTGGCACCGCGACAACGGCGAGGCCGGCCTGGTTCACCGCAACGAGGACCCCGAGGCCTGACCCGTTCCCGCACCCGGCCGGGGCAGCCACCGGTCGAGCGGCCACAGCACCAGGACGGCCACGCACCAACTCGCCACCACGTCCAACAGCCAGTGGAAGTCGCTCCACACCAGCCCCGCGCCCACCCCAAGCGCCAGCAGCGCCGCGCCCGCCGTCAGCACCCGGACGGCGCGCGGCCCCGACACCCGGGCCAGCAGCAGCGCCGCCACCCCGTACGAGATCGCCGCGGTCGCGGTGTGCCCCGACGGGTACCAGCCCCACTGCTCCGGCGTCAGCGGATCCCCGAGCGGACCCGGCCGGGCGAAGGCCGCCTTCGCCGGGACCACCAGCAGCGGGATCAGGCCCGCCGTCAACGCCGCCACCGGCAGCGGCAGCCACCAGCGCCCCGCCCCCGCGCGGTGCCACCGCCGGGCTGCCCACGCACCGGCCAGCACCAGCACCGGAACCGCCGGGACACCGCCACCCAGGTCCGACAGGACGTGGCCGAGGTGGTCCGGCAGCGCGCCCGGAACGCCGTGGCGCGCCGCGTGCACCGCCCGGCGGACCCAACGGTCCAGCCCCAGCAGCGGCCCGTCCACCGCCACCTGCCAGGACACCGCCAGCAGCACCGCCGTCGCCGCCACCGGCACGGCCACCGACCGTGCCACCCGGCTCGCCCCGCCCACCCGGGCCGGGACGGCGGACAGCCGCCCCGGAGCAGGGGGGAGAGCTCCGGGGCGGCTCTGATGATCGCCGTTCCGTGCGCCCCGGGGGGTGTGGGTCGGACGGTCGGTCGATCGGCCTTCGGTATGCGCCACCCCTCCCGGGGCGGCCTGGTTGTCCTCGCGGCGCACCTGCGGACCCGCCCCCGAGGGAGGCTCCGCGGACGGCTCCGCCAATGGCTGAGGCTCGCTGTCCATCTGCGATGACACTACGTCAACAGCCCTTCCGCACCGAGCGCCTTCAGCGATTCCGCACATCATCTTCACCCCGCGCAGGGCAACCTCCGGGGCCGCCCGTCGATCATGCACCGGCCCCCGCACCGGCCCCCGCACCGGGCCGCTGCACAACCGAACGGCCCGTGCGGACCAGAGGTCCCCACGGGCCGTTCAGCGCTGTCCGGACATCCCTCCGGCGGGGGTTCACGACCTGACGGGCGGCACCGCTCAGAGAGCGGCGAACGCGCCCTCCAGGATGTCCAGGCCCTCGTTCAGCAGGTGCTCCGGCATCACCAGCGGCGGCAGGAAGCGCAGCACGTTGCCGTACGTGCCGGCGGTCAGCACCACCAGGCCCTCGGCGTGGCAGGCCTTCGCGATGGCCGCAGTGACCTCCGCGTTCGGCTCCTTGCCACCCGGCTTCACCAGCTCGACGGCGATCATCGCGCCGCGGCCACGGACCTCGCCGATGATGTCGTACTTCTCCTGCATCGCCCGCAGGCGGCCCAGCATGACCTCGCCGATCCGCTGCGCCTTGCCGTTGAGGTCCTGCTCCTTCATGGTCTCGATGGCACCCAGCGCGGCCGCGCAAGCCACCGGGTTGCCGCCGTAGGTGCCGCCCAGGCCACCCGCGTGCGCGGCGTCCATGATCTCGGCGCGACCGGTCACCGCGGCCAGTGGCAGACCGCCGGCGATGCCCTTGGCAGTGGTGATCAGGTCCGGGACGACACCCTCGTCGTCACAGGCGAACCACTCGCCGGTGCGGCAGAAACCGGTCTGGATCTCGTCCGCCACGAAAACGATGCCATTCGCCTTCGCGTACTCCACGATCGCCGGCAGGAAACCCTTGGCCGGCTCGATGAAGCCGCCCTCGCCCTGGATCGGCTCGATGATGATCGCGGCGACGTTCTCGGCGCCGATCTGCTTGTTGATGATGTCGATCGCCTGCGCGGCGGCCTCGGCGGCACAGTTCTCCGCACCGGTCAGCCAGCGGTACGGGTAGGCCACCGGCACCCGGTAGATCTCCGGGGCGAACGGACCGAAGCCCTGCTTGTACGGCATGTTCTTCGCCGTCAGGCCCATGGTGAGGTTCGTGCGGCCGTGGTAACCGTGGTCGAACACCACGACGGCGGTGCGCTTGGTGTAGGCGCGGGCGATCTTCACCGCGTTCTCGACCGCCTCGGCGCCCGAGTTGAACAGCGCAGTGCGCTTGTCGTGGTCACCCGGGGTCAGCTCGTTCAGCTGCTCGGCGACGGCCACGTAACCCTCGTACGGGGTCACCATGAAACACGTGTGGGTGAAGGCGGCCAGCTGCTCGCTCGCCTTGGCCACCACGGCCTCGGCACTGTTGCCGACATTGGTCACGGCGATGCCGGAGCCGAAGTCGATCAGCGAGTTGCCGTCCACGTCCTCCAGCACACCGCCGTTGGCACGGGACACGTACACCGGCAGGGTGGTGCCGACGCCGGCCGCCACCGCACCCAGCTTGCGGGCCTGCAGCTCCTGCGACTTCGGACCGGGGATCGCGGTGACCAGGCGGCGCTCCTGCGGGAGCGGCGTTGCGGCGCTCATGGGGTATCTCCAGACTTCTCGACTCGGTGCTTCGCAGGCTACGGCCGCCCTCTCCACCCGGGCATGCGCCACTCGGTAGCAGTGCGCCGTCCGACTTGTCCTGCACGGCCAGCACGGGCGACACGACTACCCGCAGGCCCCGAACCACTACCCTGAGCGCGGGCGTGTCGCCGGTACGGCGGCATGGGTATGGCGGCACCGACGGCGGTCGGGCCGGGCGGGCGAGGGAGCGGGGCCGTACATGGCACAGGACGGGTCACACCACCACGGCGAGCGCACCACCACCAGACCCCCCACCCCCCTTCCCCACCAGCGGCCCGGCGCGGCCGCGGACGGCTCCTTCGACCTCCCCGCGTGGGCCTGCGCCCCGCGCCCCGAAGCCGAACCCGGCGTCTACCGGCTCGGCTACCGCCGGCTCGACCCCGAACGGGCGGAAGCGGCCAAGGTCGCGACCTGGCCGTTGCTGCTCAGGGCGGGGCTCAACGCGGTGGTGGCCTGGCTGGCCTTCGTCTACGGCACCCAGCTGGTGCTCCACCTGATCGTGATCACCGTCTGGGTTGAACACCCCACCGAGACCTTGGTCACCGTTGTCGGTCTGTCGGTCAACCTTGCGGTGGCCGCGGCTGTCATTACGGTCTTCGGCCGGATGGGCCGCTGGCCCGAGGTGTGGCGCCGGTACGTGTCGCCGTTGCTGTCGCGGACGGTGACGCACGAGGTGCGTGCCGAGGAGAACGCCCCGGCGGTGGCCGAGGCGGTGCGGCGGCAGGACCCGTGGGACGGGCTGCGGCAGGGCGGGGCGGCGGTGGCGGCGGCGCGGCTCGACAGGGAGGCCGTGGGGGACGTCGACTACGTGCGGATCCGGCGTGCCTGGGAGTCCGCGCAGGCGGACCCGGTGTTCGTGCCGGCCTTCAGCGAGCAGGTGGCCGCCCGGGGGGCGTCGGCGTTCGCGCACCCTTCCGAGACGCGCGAGCTGCCCGGTCGCGCCGAGCAGCACGACCTGCTGCTCGGTCAGGTCCGGCTCGGCACCGCGCAGGACGTGCCGAAGAACCCGTTGAGTCACCGGGCGGCCGGTTTCGCGCTGGACCCGGCCCTGTTGGGTACCTCGGTGCTGGCGGTGGGCCCGGCCGGGACGGGGAAGACCACCCGGCTGGCGCGGCCGGTGGCGGAGGCGTTGTGCCTGCAGGCGCTGTCCGGTACCGCCTGCGCGGTGGTGGTCGGGGCGGACGACGCCGATCTGGGCCCGGATGCCTGGTACGACGTGGTGATCGCGCCCGGTGACCCGTCCTCGGTGTACGGGCTGGACCTGTACGGCGCCGCGGGGGATCCGGACGAGGCGGCCGCCCGGCTGGCCGAGGCGTTGCTGCCGGACGAGTTGACCGCCCGTGCGGAGAACGCCCGCACCGCGCTGCAGCAGGTGGTGGGCCCGTTCCACGCCGCGTACGGCCGCTACCCGGGGGTGCGGGAGCTGCGGTCGCTGCTCGGCGGTGATCCGGACGCGTTGGCGGCCCTGGTGAAGGTGCTGGGGACGGCGGGCCGGCTGGCCCTCCACGAGCGGGACCTGGAGTACCGGGAGCGTCAGCGTGACCGCGCGGACGATCCCGGCGCGCTGTTGGCGGACCGGCTGGCGCTGTTGGACCGGCCCGCTTTCGAGGGTGCTTTCGCGACCGACGGCACCGGCCGTCCCGCGTTCGCGATGCGGGTGCTGGACCACCCGCTGCGGGTGCGGGTGAAGCTGCCGGAGCGCAGCCATCCGGAGGCGGCCCGGATGTTGTCCCGGCTGGTGGTGGGGCAGTTCGTGCAGGCGGCCGGGGCTCGTGTGGACCGCTCGCTGTTCGCGGGCCTGGTGGTGGACGACGCCTCGGCGGCGCTGGACGCCACCGCGGTGCGCGGCCTGCAGCGGATGCGGGGTGCGAACGCCGGCGCGGTGCTGTTGCTGCGGACCCTGGTGGACCTGCCCGAGGCGCTGCGGGCGCCGCTGTTCGGCGCGGTGGGCTGCCGGATGGCGTTCCCGGGGATCGCGCCCTGGGACGGGCGGCTGTTCTCGGAGGCCTGGGGGACGCACCTGGTGCAGGAGACGGCGGTCACCCACACCCCCGACACTTCGGGTGGGGTGATACGGCGGGCCGGGCGGGTGGGGCGGAAGGCGTTGTCGGGGACGACGGCGCAGACGGAGTCGGTGACGACGCGGGACGTGGAGCGGTTGCGGTGGTCGCCGTCGGACCTGGCGCACGCGTTGCCGGCGGGGCACGCGGTGGTGTCGTTGACGGCGGTGTCGGGGGAGCAGGTTCCGCCGCTGCTGGTGGATCTGCGGGGGTGAGGCGGGGCCGTCCGGGGGTGTGGAACGGGGTGTGGAACGGGGCGGGGCAGGGGGCGCGGCCGGGGCGGGGTGGAAGTCGCCTTCGAGGTGGATTCGGCAGTGCCGGTTGTCCGGGGCGTCCATAATGAAGGGGAGAGACCCTCACCAGTCCCACGTCCCTCTCCTCGCCCGGCCGCAATGGCGCGGTCAGGTCGATCCCCCGAAGGTGCCATGCCCCCCACACTCGCCTCCGTCGTCCGCAACAGTTCGCTCCACCTGACGGTTCTTTCCGGCGCGGATCACCTGGAGCGGCCGGTCCGCTGGGTGCACACCAGTGAGCTGGACGACCCGACGCCGTTCCTGGAGGGTGGCGAGCTGCTGCTCACCACCGGTATCAAGCTGGGCCGTACGGCGGCGCAGTTGCAGGCGTACGTGCACCGGCTGGCCGATGCCGGGGTGGTGGGGCTGGGGCTCGGGGTCGGGTTGTCGCACACCGAGGTGCCGCAGCCGCTGGTGGACGCGGCGGCGCAGCGCGGGTTGCCGTTGTTGCGGGTGCCGGAGCCGACGCCGTTCATCGCGATCAGCAAGGTGGTGTCGGCGGCGCTGGCCGCGGAGCAGTACGAGGCGGTGACGACGAGTTTCGAGGCGCAGGAGGAGCTGACCCGGGCGGCGCTGGGCAAGGACGGCACGACGGCGGTGGTGCGTCGGCTGGCGGCGCGGCTGGGGGGCTGGGCGGCGCTGTACGACGGGTCGGGTGCGCTGTCGGTGGTGGCGCCGGACTGGGCGGCTCGCCGGGCGGGGCGGCTGGCGGCCGAGGTGGATCGGCTTCGTCGGCGGCCGGCGCCGTCGAGTGCCGCGTTGCAGGGGCGGGCGCCGGGGATAGACACGGCGGACGAGGACTACGTGGTGGTCCAGTCGTTGGGGGCGGACCGGCGGGCCCGGGGTTTCCTGGCGGTCGGGACCGAGGACCGGATCACGCCGACCGAGCGGTACGTGCTGAACGCGGCGGTGGCGCTGCTGACCCTCACCCTGGAGCGCTCGCGGGAGCTGCGGCAGGCGGAGGAGCGGATGGGCGCGGCGCTGCTGCGGATGGTGCTGGCCGGTGAGGTGGCGACGGCCCGGCAGGTGGCGGTGGGGCTGTTCGGCGGACTGCCGGAGGGGACGATACGGGTTCTGGTGGCCGGTGCAGGGGCGGCTAGCGCGGATGCCGCGGAGGCGTTGGGGGAGTTGGGGGACCGGGCCGAGCAGGCGGGTTCCCGGGTGGGCGAGAAGCTGTTGGTGGCGCGGGAGGACGGCGCGCACGGGCCGCGGTTGATGGTGCTGGCGTTGGACAACGGCGCGGTGCACCGGGCGTGCCTGGGTGCGGTGGAGGAGCACGAGGGCTTGTCGCTGGGCGTTTCGGCGCCGGCCGCGTTGGAGGAGGCCGGGACGGCGAACGCGCAGGCCGAGCGGGCGCTGGCGGTGGCGTTGCGGGGTGGTCGCCGGTCGGTGGACCACGAGGAGGTCGGTGCGGGTTCGCTGTTGCCGCTGCTCGGGGAGGACGCGGTGACGGCGTTCGCGGAGGGGTTGTTGCGGCCGTTGCGCGAGCACGACCGGACGGCGCGCGGTGACCTGGTGGCGTCGTTGCGGGCGTGGCTGTCCAGGCACGGCCAGTGGGACGCGGCGGCGGCGGACCTGGGTGTGCACCGGCACACGCTGCGCTACCGGATGCGGCGGGTCGAGGAACTGCTGGGCCGTTCGCTGGACGACACGGACGTGCGTATGGAGTTGTGGCTGGCGCTGCGTTCCGGGGAGGAGTAGGACCCGGCTGGACGTGGTGGAGTGGCCCCGGAGTCGAACGCTCCTAGTCGGCCAATCCGGTCAGCGCGCCGACGCCCCTACCCTCGGATTCCGGTCCCACGTCCGTGCGGGCCGTACGAGACGAGGAGAGGGCCGGTACCACGGTGACCACCACGTACGATTTCTGGCTCGCCGGCCGCCGGGCGAGCGGTGACGCCGACTTCGAGGTGCACAACAGCTGGGACGGCCGTCTGGTCGGCAGGGTGAGCATCCCGACCGAGGCCCAGGTCGAGGAGGCGCTGGACGCGGCCGTCGCCGCGCTGCCGGTGTTCGCCGCGACTCCGGCGCACCAGCGTGCCGCTGCCCTGGACCACGTGGCCAAGCGGCTGGCCGAGCGCACCGAGGAGCTCGCCCAGCTGATCACGGCCGAGAACGGCAAGCCGATCAAGTGGGCCCGCGGTGAGGTCGGCCGTGCGGTGTCGGTCTTCCGCTGGGCCGCCGAGGAGGCGCGCCGCACCAACGGCGAGACGATGCGGCTGGACACCGACCCGGGCGGCGTGGGCCGGTTCGCGGTGGTGCGCCGTTTCCCGCGCGGTGTGGTGCTGGGCATCGCCCCGTTCAACTTCCCGCTGAACCTGGTCGCCCACAAGGTCGCCCCGGCGATCGCGGTCGGTGCCCCGATCATCCTGAAGCCGGCTCCGGCGACCCCGCTGTCGGCGATGGTGCTGGGCGAGATCCTGGCCGAGACGGACCTGCCGGCCGGTTCCTGGTCGATCCTGACCGTGCCGAACGACCGGATGCCGGCGCTGGTGCAGGACGACCGCCTGCCGGTGATCTCGTTCACCGGTTCGGACAAGGTCGGCTACCAGATCATGGACTCGGTGCCGCGCAAGCACTGCACCCTGGAGCTGGGTGGCAACGCCGCGGCCGTGGTCCTCGCCGACTGGTCCTCGGAGGCCGACCTGGACTGGGCGGCGACCCGGATCGCGATGTTCGCGAACTACCAGGGCGGCCAGTCCTGCATCTCGGTGCAGCGGGTGATCGCCGACGCGTCGGTGTACGACGCGCTGGTGGAGAAGGTCGTGGCCAAGGTCAAGGCGCAGGTCACCGGTGACCCGAACGACTCGGCGACGGACGTCGGCCCGCTGGTCGACGAGAACGCCGCGAAGCGGGTGGAGTCCTGGGTGGAGGACGCGGTCGCCAAGGGCGCCAAGGTGCTGACCGGCGGTGCCCGGGAGGGGGCGACCTACGCCCCGACCGTGCTGGCGGAGCTGCCCGGGGACGCGATCCTGGCCAAGGCCGAGGTGTTCGGCCCGGTCCTGTCGCTGCACAGGGTGGACGGCGTGGACGAGGCCTTCGCGGCCGTCAACGACTCGCTGTTCGGCCTGCAGGCGGGTGTGTTCACGCACGACCTGCAGACCGCCTTCCGCGCGCACCGGGAGCTGGAGGTCGGCGGTGTGATCATCGGCGACGCGCCGTCCTACCGTGCCGACCAGATGCCGTACGGCGGTGTGAAGGACTCCGGCGTCGGCCGCGAGGGCGTCAAGTACGCGATGGACGACTACACGGTCGAGAAGGTCCTGGTCCTGACCGGCCTCGACCTCTGACAGACGCGTCGACGTGTCGCCGCGGGGCCCGGTTCGTCGAACCGGGCCCCGCGCGCGTTCAGCGGTCGTGCCCGGCCGCGGCGGCGACCGACTCCTCGACGGTGGCGTTCCCGGCGACCAGTTCCAGGGTCAGTCCGGCGGTGCCGGGTTCGCGCAGCAGGGCGGCCAGGACGGCGGCCACGTCGGCCCGGTCCACCGCGCCGCGCGCGACCGTGGGGGCCAGCCGGACCAGTCCGGTGCCGGGGCCGTCGGTGAGCCGTCCGGGGCGCAGCACGGTCCAGTCCAGGGCGGTCCGGGCCCGGACCGCGTCGTCGGCGGAGCCCTTGGCGCGCAGGTAGGTCTCGAAGACCTCGTCGGCGGGGTGGCGGGCGTCGGCGTCGGCGCCCATCGAGGAGACGATCAGGTACCGGCGGACGCCGGCGAGTTCGGCGGCGTCGGCGAGCAGGACGGCGGCGTCGCGGTCGACGGTGTTCTTGCGGGCGGCGCCGCTGCCCGGTCCGGCTCCGGCGGCGAAGACTACCGCGTCGGCGCCGGCGAGCAGGTCGGCGAGCTGCGGGGCGGTGGTGGCCTCCAGGTCGAGCAGCAGCGGCTCGGCTCCGGCGTCGATCAGGTCCTGGGCTTGTTCGGGGCGGCGGATGATCCCGGCGGGGCGCTCGCCGCGTGCGGCGAGCAGCCGTTCCAGTTCCATCGCGATCTGTCCGTGGCCCCCGGCGATGACGGTGCGCATGGCTCCGACGGTAGCCCGGGGGTGCCGGGTCGTCCTGGGGAAGCCTCGGGAGTGGCGTGGTCGCGGACAGGACACAATGGGCGCATGACTTCGCTCGCCCACCCGCAGCTGCGCTTCACGCCCACCGTGGCGGACCCCTCCGGCCCCCGGGAGCTGGTGATCCTCGGTTCCACCGGTTCGATCGGAACCCAGGCCATCGACGTGGTGCTCCGCAACCCGGACCGCTTCCGCGTGGTCGCCCTGTCGGCCGCCGGCGGCCGGGTGGAGCTGCTGGCCGACCAGGCGCTGCGGCTGGGCGTGCACACCGTGGCGGTGGCCGATCCGGCGGCCGAGCCGGCGCTGCGCGAGGCCCTGGCCGCGAAGGCGGCGGGCCGTCCGCTGCCGGCGGTGCTGGTGGGTCCGGACGCGGCGACCGAGCTGGCCGCCGTGGAGTGCCACTCGGTGCTGAACGGCATCACCGGGTCGATCGGGCTGCGGCCGACGCTGGCCGCGCTGGCGGCCGGCCGGGTGCTGGTGCTGGCCAACAAGGAGTCGCTGATCGTCGGCGGCCCGCTGGTGAAGGCGGTGGCGAAGCCGGGCCAGATCGTGCCGGTGGACTCGGAGCACGCCGCGCTGTTCCAGGCGCTGGCGGGCGGGACCCGTGCCGAGGTGCGCAAGCTGGTGGTCACCGCCAGTGGCGGCCCGTTCCGCAACCGCACCCGCGAGCAGTTGGCGGGGGTGACCCCGCAGGACGCGCTGGCGCACCCGACCTGGGCGATGGGCCCGGTCGTGACGATCAACTCGGCGACCCTGGTGAACAAGGGCTTGGAGGTGATCGAGGCGCACCTGCTGTACGACGTGCCGTTCGACCGGATCGAGGTCGTGGTCCACCCGCAGTCGGTGGTGCACTCGATGGTGGAGTTCACGGACGGTTCGACGCTGGCGCAGGCCAGCCCGCCGGACATGCGGATGCCGATCGCGCTGGGCATGGGCTGGCCGGACCGGGTGCCGGATTCGGCCCCGGCCTGCGACTGGACGAAGGCCGCCACCTGGGAGTTCTTCCCGCTGGACGACGAGGCGTTCCCGGCGGTCGAGCTGGCCCGCGAGGTCGGCACCCTGGGCGGTACCGCCCCGGCGGTGTTCAACGCGGCCAACGAGGAATGTGTGGAGGCATTCCTGAAGGGGCGCCTCGCCTTCACCGGAATCGTGGACACTGTTGCCAAGGTCGTCGCCGAGCACGGCACGCCGGTGGCGGGAACTTCTCTGACGGTGGAGGACGTCCTGCACGCGGAGGACTGGGCGCGTGCCCGGGCTCGCGAGCTGGCGGCGGGCTGACGACCAGGATTGCGGTAGGACGAGACGATGAGCGGAGCGGCATGACGGAGGACCAGCGGTGGCAACGGTTTTGACGGTGGTCGGCATCCTGGTCTTCGTCATCGGGTTGCTCGTCTCGATCGCCTGGCACGAACTCGGCCACCTCTCCACGGCCAAGCTGTTCGGCATCCGGGTGCCGCAGTACATGGTCGGCTTCGGCCCGACCCTGTGGTCGCGCCGCAAGGGCGAGACCGAGTACGGCATCAAGGCGATCCCGTTCGGCGGGTACATCCGGATGATCGGGATGTTCCCGCCGGGCGAGGACGGGCGGATCACCAAGCGCAGCAGCTCGCCTTGGCGGACCATGATCGAGGACGCCCGCGAGGCCTCCTATGAGGAGCTCCAGGAGGGTGACGAGCAGCGACTGTTCTACACCCGCAAGCCGTGGAAGCGCGTCATCGTCATGTTCGCCGGGCCGTTCATGAACCTGGTGCTGGCGTTCGGGCTCTTCCTGACGGTGATGATGGGCTTCGGCGTCTCCATGAACGTGCCGACGGTCAGCACCGTCGCCCAGTGCGTGGTCAAGGCGGGTCAGCCGACCGACAACTGCCCGGCGGGCGCCCCGCAGACCCCGGCCGCCCAGGCCGGGCTGAAGGCCGGGGACAGGATCGTCTCCTTCGACGGTGACCGGATCCGGACCTACGACCAGCTCCAGACGGACATCCGCAGGTCGTCCGGGAGGACCGTGCCGGTCGTGGTCGAGAGGGACGGGCAACAGCTCACGCTCACGCCGACCATCGCCGTCAACGACGTCCAGAAGTACGACGGGAACAACGTCCCGATCAAGGGCCAGACCGTCCAGGCCGGGTTCCTCGGCTTCACTCCCGCGAGTGGTGTCGTCCGGCTGGGATTCGGGCAGTCGCTCGACCGGATGTACGACATGACCGAGAACGGGGTGAAGTCGCTGGTCGCCCTGCCCGGCAAGATCCCCGGGCTGTGGAACGCCGTCGTCGGTGACGCCCCGCGCGACCCGGACTCGCCGATCGGCATGGTCGGCGCCGCCCGGGTGAGCGGCGAGGTCTTCTCGCTCGACATCCCCGGCACCCAGCGGATCGCGTTCTTCGTGAACCTGCTGGCCGGCATCAACCTGTCGCTCTTCCTCTTCAACATGCTGCCGCTGCTCCCGCTGGACGGCGGCCACATCGCGGGCGCGGTCTGGGAGGCGGTCCGGCGCCGCCTCGCACAGGTGTTCCGCCGGCCCGACCCGGGACCGTTCGACGTCGCCAAGCTGATGCCGGTGGCGTACGTCGTGGCCAGCATCTTCATCGGCTTCACGCTGCTCGTGATGGTCGCCGACCTGGTGAACCCGGTGAAGATCAGCTAGGGCGTTCGGGTACGGCGGGTGTGCTGGGGCCCGTCGCCGTGCCGTACCGTGGAGGCCGGGTGCGCGACCTCAGCGCGCCCGGCCCCGGTCGTTTCAACGGCCGGGCGGTCGATCACACCTCAACCCCGGGGAACCCTGCGCACATGACCGCGATCTCGCTCGGTATTCCGTCCCTGCCGCTCAAGCCGCTGGCCAAGCGCCGGTACTCCCGGCAGATCATGGTCGGCAACGTGCCGGTCGGCGGCGACGCCCCGGTCTCGGTGCAGTCGATGACCACCACCGTGACCGCGGACATCAACGCCACGCTGCAGCAGATCGCGGAGCTGACCGCGTCCGGCTGCCAGATCGTCCGGGTCGCCTGCCCGTCGCAGGACGACGCCGACGCGCTGCCGATCATCGCGAAGAAGTCGAAGATCCCGGTCATCGCGGACATCCACTTCCAGCCGAAGTACGTCTTCGCCGCGATCGACGCCGGCTGTGCGGCGGTGCGCGTGAACCCGGGCAACATCAAGGCCTTCGACGACAAGGTCGGCGAGATCGCCAAGGCGGCCAAGGGCGCGGGCGTGCCGATCCGGATCGGCGTCAACGCCGGCTCGCTCGACAAGCGCCTGCTGGAGAAGTACGGCCGGGCCACCCCGGAGGCGCTGGTCGAGTCCGCGCTGTGGGAGTGCTCGCTGTTCGAGGAGCACGACTTCCGCGACATCAAGATCTCGGTCAAGCACAACGACCCGGTCGTGATGATCAACGCCTACCGCCAGCTCGCCGCCGCCTGCGACTACCCGCTGCACCTCGGTGTGACCGAGGCCGGTCCGGCCTTCCAGGGCACCATCAAGTCGGCGGTCGCCTTCGGCGCGCTGCTGGCCGAGGGCATCGGCGACACCATCCGGGTCTCGCTCTCCGCCCCGCCGGCCGAGGAGATCAAGGTCGGCAACCAGATCCTGGAGTCGCTCGGGCTGCGCGAGCGCGGCCTGGAGATCGTCTCCTGCCCGTCCTGCGGACGCGCCCAGGTGGACGTCTACAAGCTCGCCGAGGAGGTCACCGCCGGCCTGGAGGGCATGGAGGTGCCGCTGCGGGTGGCCGTCATGGGCTGCGTCGTGAACGGGCCGGGCGAGGCGCGCGAGGCCGACCTGGGCGTCGCCTCCGGCAACGGCAAGGGCCAGATCTTCGTCAAGGGCGAGGTCATCAAGACCGTTCCCGAGTCGAAGATCGTCGAGACCCTGATCGAGGAGGCGCTCAAGCTCGCCGAGCAGATGCAGGCGGCCGGCGTCGGGTCGGGGTCGCCGACCGTCGTCGCGGGGGAGTGAGCACCCCGTAGCTCGTCCTGATGGTGCGGGGATGCCCGCGTGAAGTATTCCGGAAGCGGGGCCGTCCGTTCGTGGACGGCCCCGCAGCCGTAGCCGGGTGGGGCCACGGAGTAGGGTGCGGCCAGAGTCGTCTCAGTGAGGTGCTGTCTCGATGCTCGATCGAGGTGTGATGCTCCCGAGCTCCTTCCAGGCCGCCCGGGCCCTGGCCACCACCCGCGTGCTGGAGCCGCCCGACCTCGCGGACGCCCTGGAGATCCTCCACCGCGACCCGGTCGCCAACGCCTTCGTCGCGACCCGGGTCGAAGCGGTCGGGCTCGACCCGTGGCGGCTCGGCGGGGAGTTGTGGGGCTGGCACGACGGGGACGGTGTCCTGGACGCGCTCTGCTACGCCGGCGCGAACCTGGTCCTGGTGAACGCCGGACCGGACGCGGTCGCGGCCTTCGCCGAGCGGGCCCGCCGGCAGGGGAGGCGCTGCTCCTCGATCGTCGGGCCGGCCGAGGCCACCGCGATGTTCTGGGCGCTGCTGGAGCGGAGCTGGGGGCCGGCCCGCGAAGTCCGGGGCCACCAGCCGCTGTTGGCCACCTCGGAGCCCTCGGCGGAGATCGCGCCGGACCCGCTGGTGCGGCGGGTGCGGCGCGGCGAGGTCGAGGCGCTGATGCCCGCGTGCGTGGCGATGTTCACCGAGGAGGTCGGGGTGTCGCCGCTGGCGGGCGACGGGGGACTCCTCTACCAGGCCCGGGTGGCCGAACTCGTCTCCACCGGAAGGTCGTTCGCGCGGTTCGGGGCCGACGGCGAGGTCGTCTTCAAGGCCGAGGTCGGGGCCGTGACCGAGGGAGCCTGCCAGATCCAGGGGGTCTGGGTCGCGCCGGAGCACCGCGGGCGCGGGCTGTCCGAGACGGGGATGGCGGCGGTCCTGGAGATCGCGCTGCGCGAGGTGGCGCCGGTGGTGTCGCTCTACGTCAACGACTTCAACCTGCGGGCCCGGGCGGCCTATCGACGGGTGGGGTTCCGGGAGGTCGGAGCCTTCATGAGCGTGCTGTTCTGACGGTGCCGTCCCCGTGGGAAGCCCGGGTTCGGATCTTCGGCCGCGTCGGGGGTCCGCTGGTAGTAACGTCCGGAGCATGGATCAGCTGACCGGGGTGACGATCGGGGCCATCGACCTTGCGGCCTGGGCGCCGCAGGCGCTGGAGGTCCAGGCGGTGGCGTTCGGGCTGACGCCCGAGGAGGTCGCGGTACGGCTGCACATCGTCGGGCGGCACGCCCAGCAGCCGGGGGTGATCGCGTACGGCGCGATGAGCGGGGGGCGGCTGGTCGGGTTCGGGTACGGGATGCCCAACCAGCGGGAGCACTGGTGGAGCTCGGTGATCGAGCCCTACCTGACCACCCGGGGGTACGGGGACTGGCTGGACGGGGTGTTCGCCGTCACCGAACTGCACGTGCTGCCGGAGTTCCAGGGGCAGGGCGTCGGCTCGCAGCTGATCCGGACCCTGTGCGAGCGCTCGGGGCTGGACCGCAGCATCCTCTCGGCGATCGACGCGGAGACGCCGGCGCGGCGGCTGTACCGGGCGCTGGGGTACCAGGACCTGGCGCGGGCGGTGCGCTTCCCGGCGACGGACCGGTTGTACGCGGTGATGGGCGCCCGGTTGCCGCTGCGGCGGTCGGCGGTCCAGGGCCTCTAGACCGCTCGGAGGCGCCGGCGCCGGGAGCGGCCGATGTGCCCAGCGGCCGGTGCTCCGAGCGGCCGGTGCTCCGAGCGGCCGGCTCAGAGCGGAAGGCTCAGAGGGAACCGGCGAGTTCGAAGTAGAGCTCGGCGTCCTCGTGGCGGTCCGCGGTGACGGCGCGGAGCGCCAGGTCGACGGAGCGGAAGAGGGCCCAGCCGCGCAGGCGGTCCCGGTCCACGTCGAGGGCGTCCGAGAGCTGGTGGAGGCGTCGGCGGACGGCGGCGGGTACACCGGGCGAGCCGAGCAGGGTGTCGGCCCGGTCCAGGACGAGGCGGGCCAGGTCGTAGGCGCGCTCGCCGGCGACGGGGCGCGGGTCGATGGCCAGCCAGGGGGCGCGGTCGGCGGCGAGGACGTTGCCGTGGTGGAAGTCGCCGTGGAGCAGGAAGGACTCGTCGGCCGAGTCGGCCAGGCTCCGGGCGGTGTCCAGGGCCTCGGTGACCAGTGCCTGCGCCGCGGCGGCGGCGGGGTGGGAGCGGTGCTCCTCGACGCGGTCGGCGGTGGCGGCGACCCGCTCGGCGAGAGCGGGGAAGGGGTGGTCCCCGGGCAGTTCGGCCCAGAGGCGGTGCAGCAGGCTGGTGGCCTCCAGCATGGCCTTGGGCTCGGCGAGGGAGCGCAGCGGGATCTCGCCGTGGAGGCGTTCCAGGAGGAGGACGCCCTCGGCGGGGTCGGCGTCCAGGAGGAGGACGGCTCCCCGGCCCGCCCAGTGGGTGAGGGCGGCGTGCTCGTGGGCGGTCTCCGGGGTCAGCAGGCCGGTCTTGAGGACGGCGGGGGAGAGGTCGTCGCGGTGGACGTACGCGATCAGGCTGAGGCTGCCGCCGGGGTCGAGGACGCGTTCCAGGGTGAGGTGCCAGCCGGACAGGTGGGCGGCCGCCCTGGTGGGGAGGGCGGCGAGCCATTGCCGGCCGGCGTCGCCGTGGGCGGCGGTGACGCTGTGCGTCAGCCAGGTGGGGACGGTGATGGTGGGTGCGGCTCCCGACATGGGTCCATTGTCGGTGTTCGCGGGCGGCGCGGCCCGCTCGCCCGGCCGGGTTGCGGGGCGGGTGTTCTCAGCCGGTGGTGGCCGCGGGGGTGGCGGCCGGGTCGGGGACGCCCGGGAAGGGCTGGTCGGGGGCGCCCCAACGGCGGGCCCGCAGGGCGCAGTCGCGCAAAGCGAGGGCGGCGGTGAGGCGGTGCGGGGCGGGGACGGCGGCGACCAGGTCGGCGTAGACGCCGGTCAGCCGGGTTTCCAGGTGGGCGGCGAGCCGGGTGGCGTCCGCGGCCGAGGCGACCGGGAAGGGCAGCTGGTAGCCGCCGGCGGCCGGGGCGGGGGCGGCGCCGAGGGAGGTGATCAGGCGCTGCCAGGTGTCGCGCCGGGCCTGGTGGGCGGCGTAGGCGGTGCGGGCGTCGGTACGCGCGGGGTCGTCGGGGAGCCGGGCACCGACGACGCCGTAGCCGTAGACGGCGGCGTGTTCGGCGCCGAGCGCGTTCTGGAGGGCGGTGACGGCGGCGGCGCCGACGCCAGGGGCCTCGCCGGGGGTGGCGGCGGGGGTCGCCGAGGCGGAGGCGGTCGGCGGAGCGGCGAGGGGAGGGGCGGGGGCGCCCAGCGCCGCGGCGTGGAGCGTGTGGGCGGCGGCGAGGGAGGCGAGCAGCCGGGCGAGCGAGGGCCCGGCGGCGTCGAGGTCGGCGAGGTGGGACTCGGCGGTCCGGAGTTCCAGCGCGGCCAGGCCGTCGGTGGCGGGGGTCGGTGCGGCGGCCGTGGCCGGTCCGGCGGTGGTGGGCGGGGCGCCGGCGGTCGGGCCGGTGGTCACGGGGGGTGACGGGACGGCCGTGGCGGGCAGGCCCTCGGCGAGGGCGGCGCGGTGCCGGGCGGTCTCGGCGCGGAGCCCGGCGCCGTCGACGCCGGGGGGCGCGGGCAGGGTGTCGTACCCGGTGAGGAGGGCGTCGGTGGCGGCGACCGCGCGCAGGCGGACGGGGGCGTCCGGGTCGGGGCGGGGCCCGGTGGCGCCGGGGGCGGGGCCGGTGCGGTCGGTGGTGCAGGCGGCGACGGTGCAGGCGGTGAGGGTGAACAGTCCGAGGGACAGGAGGGTCCGTCGGCTGGGCGGCTGCATCGGGGTCACTCCGGGGCGTGTACGGGAGGACGGCCTCCAGGCCTGCCCTCGTTGGCGTGAATGATGACAGAATCCCCACGTTCCCGGGCCGGGTTCGGACGTACGGGTGCCAGGCCGGGCTGGTGTGAGCTTGCTCGCAGTGGGTGGCGTGCGAGCGGCCGGGGGTGGTCCGGAATCGGTGGTTGGGGGCTTCACCGGATAGGCTTTGGGCCGAGCTGCCGTGACCCGGTGTGGCACCGGGAGGCGCGGGGCGACCTTCTGACAACAGCAGACGCGGCCGAGGAGTCCACCCGGATGAGCACCACCCACACCGACCGGCTGCGCGAGTTGCTGGAGCCGCTGGCCGTGCAGGCCGGACTGGACCTGGAGGACGTCAGGGTCACCAAGGCGGGCAGCCGCCGGCAGGTGCAGATCGACGTCGACACCGACGGCGGCGTGGACATGGACACCATCGCCGAGTTCAGCCGGGTGGTCGGCGAGGCCCTGGACGAGTCGGACCTGATGGGCGACGAGGCCTACCTGCTGGAGGTCGGTTCGCCGGGTGCCGAGCGTCCGCTGGCGCTCCCGCGGCACTGGCAGCGGGCCGAGGGTCGGCTGGCCAAGATCCACCTGGTGGACGGCGGGGAGATCGTCGCCCGGGTGCTGGAGGCCGACGAGGACGGCGCGCTGGTCGAGGTGCAGCCGGTGAAGGGGCGCGGCCGTCCGAAGGAGCGCCGCCTGGAGTTCGCCGAGGTGGCCCGGGCACGGGTCCAGGTCGAGTTCAACCGCAAGGACGACGAGAAGCTCCTGGACGAGGCCGCCGACTTCGACGAGGGGGACGACGGCGCCGAGTGACCCGGGCGCCGTACGACCATGACGAACGTGACGAAAGACGAGGAGGCGTAGCCGTGGACATCGACATGAGTGCCCTGCGCACGCTGGTCAACGAGAAGAACATCCCCTTCGACCTGCTGGTCGAGTCCATCGAGTCAGCCCTCCTCACCGCGTACCACCGCACCGAGGGCTCGCGCCGCCGTGCCCGGGTGCACCTGGACCGCAAGAGCGGCCACGTCACCGTGTGGGCCACGGAGGACCCGACGGAGCTGGACGAGGGCGTCGAGCCGAAGGAGTTCGACGACACCCCGAACGGCTTCGGCCGGATCGCGTCCAGCATCGGCATCCAGGTGATGATGCAGCGCCTGCGCGACGCCGCCGACGACCAGACCTTCGGCGAGTACGCGGGCAAGGAGGGCGACATCGTCACCGGTGTCGTCCAGCAGGGCAACGACCCGAAGAGCGTGCTGGTCGACATCGGCAAGCTGGAGGCCATCCTGCCGCCGCAGGAGCAGGTCCCGGGCGAGGACTACCGGCACGGCACCCGTCTGAAGTGCTACGTGGTGGCGGTCCGCCGCGGGGTCCGCGGGGCCTCGGTGACGCTGTCGCGCACCCACCCGAACCTGGTCAGGAAGCTCTTCGCGCTGGAGGTCCCGGAGATCGCGGACGGCAGCGTGGAGATCGCCGCCATCGCCCGCGAGGCCGGCCACCGCACCAAGATTGCGGTCTGGTCGCGCCGGGCCGGGCTGAACGCCAAGGGCGCCTGCATCGGTCCGATGGGCTCCCGGGTGCGCGCCGTGATGGGCGAGCTGCACGGCGAGAAGATCGACATCGTCGACTGGTCGGAGGACCCCCGGGAGATGGTCGCCGCGGCGCTGTCCCCCGCGCGGGTGACCAGCGTGGAGATCGTGGACGCCGTCCAGCGCTCCGCCCGGGTGATCGTGCCGGACTACCAGCTGTCGCTGGCGATCGGCAAGGAGGGGCAGAACGCCCGTCTGGCCGCCCGTCTGACCGGCTGGCGGATCGACATCCGCCCGGACACCGAGGGTCAGCCGGAAGACGACGGCCGCCCCCAGTAGGAGGGAAACGGCCGCCCCCGGGAGGAAAATGGGTGGCGGACGGCCACTGGTCGGTGTTGTCGTAGCCGTCCCCGCGGGTCCCCCGGGATCTGCGGGGCGGCGCCATGTCGCTTCGGAGGGGTAGACTTGCCTTCGTCTGGCCGGACGCACGTCCGAGCACGCCCGGAACGCACCTGCGTGGGCTGCCGCAAGCGCGCGGCCAAGCACCAGCTGTTGCGTGTCACGGCGGTCGAGGGCGAGTGCGTCCCTGATCCCCGTGGCGCACTGCCGGGCCGGGGCGCTCACCTGCACCCCGATCCGGCCTGCCTCGACCTCGCGGTCCGCCGTCGAGCGTTCCCCCGGGCCTTCCGGCTCCAGGGCATGCTCGACACGGAGCGGCTCCGCGGGTTCATCGGGGAGCGGACGGGCGGAGCCTGCTAGACGGGCCGCCTCCCGCGACGGCCGCCGCTCCACGCGGCGGAGAACCACCGCAACAAGCACGGCGGGCGGGCAGCCGCGCGCCGTGCCACCAGTCAGGTACCTCGCGATGTGGAAGTAGGTCGAGATTGCGATGAGCACTCGATGAGTACGCGATGAGTACGCGATGGGTACGCCCATGAAGTAGCGACAGTCCGGCGGACGAGACCCCCGGACTCATAGACAGGAGTGAAGTGGCTAAGGTCCGGGTTTATGAACTCGCCAAGGAGCTCGGCTTGGAGAGCAAGGCCGTCATGGCCAAGCTCACCGAGCTCGGGGAGTTCGTCCGTTCGGCGTCCTCGACGATCGAGGCGCCGGTCGTGCGCAAGTTGACTGACGCGCTTGGTGTGGCCCCCACCGGTGGTGGTTCCGCTGCCAAGCCGGGACCGCGGAAGACCGCGGCGCCCTCCCCCTCCGGCTCGGGTGCCCCGAAGCCGGGTGCCCCGACCCCGGGTCCGCGCCCTGGCGCGACCCCTGGTCCCCGTCCCACCCCGGCCGCGAGCCAGGCCGCCGGATCGGCTCCGGCCGCCCCGGCCGCCGCTGCTCCGGCCGCCCCCGCCGCTCCGCGTCCGGGTGCGCCGACTCCGGGCCCGCGCCCGGCAGCGCGTCCCGCCGCTGCGGCGGCCCCGGCCGCGCCCGCGGCCGAGTTCTCCTCGCCGGCTCCGGCCGGTGCCGACGCCCCGCGTCCGGCCGCCCAGGCCCCGCGGCCGAGCGGCCAGGCCTCCGGCGGCGCCCGTCCGGGCCCGCGTCCGGCCGGCCCGCGTCCGGGTAACAACCCCTTCACCTCGGGCAGCGCCACCGGCATGGGTCGCCCCGGCGACCGCCGCCAGGGCGCCCCGGGTGGCGACCGTCCGCGTCCGGGTGGTGCGCCGGGTGCCGGTGCGCCGCGTCCCGGTGGCGACCGTCCGCGTCCGGCTGGTGCGCCGGGTGCCGGTGCGCCGCGTCCCGGTGGCGACCGTCCGCGTCCGGGTGGTGCGCCGGGTGCCGGTGCGCCGCGTCCCGGTGGCGACCGTCCGCGTCCGGGTGGTGCGCCGGGTGCCGGTGCCCCCCGTCCGGGTGGCGCCCCGCGTCCCGACGGCATGCCGCGTCCGGCTGCGCCGCGTCCCGGCGGGCCGACCCCGTCCGGCATGCCGCGTCCGAACCCGGGCATGATGCCGCAGCGTCCGGCCGGCCCGCGTCCGGGTCCGGGTGGCCGTGGTCCCGGTGGCCCCGGTGGCCGTCCGGGTGGTCCGGGTGCCGGTGGCGCCCGTCCGGGCTTCCAGGGTCGTCCGGCCGGTCCGGGCTCGCGCCCGGCGGGTGGCGGCGGCTTCGGCGGTCCGCGTCCCGGTGGCGGTGCCCCGGGTGGCGGCGGCGGCTTCGGTCCCCGTCCCGGTGGCTTCGGCGGTCGTCCCGGTGGTCCGGGTGCCCGTGGTGGCACGCAGGGCGCCTTCGGTCGTGGCCCGGGCGGTCGCCCGGCGCGCGGTCGCAAGTCGAAGCGGGCGAAGCGCCAGGAGTACGAGGCCATGCAGGCCCCGTCCGTCGGCGGTGTGATGCTCCCTCGCGGCAACGGCCAGACCGTTCGCCTGTCGAGCGGCGCCTCGCTGATGGACTTCGCGGAGAAGATCAACGCCAACCCGGCCGCGCTCGTCTCCGTCATGTTCAACCTCGGTGAGATGGTCACCGCGACCCAGTCGGTCTCCGACGCCACGCTGCAGCTGCTGGCGGACGAGATGGGCTTCGTCCTGGAGATCGTGAGCCGGGACGACGAGGACCGCGAGCTGCTGGAGTCGTTCGACATCGACTTCGGTGCCAACGAGGGCGACGAGGACCAGCTGGCCCCGCGCCCGCCGGTCGTCACCGTCATGGGTCACGTCGACCACGGTAAGACCCGCCTGCTGGACGCCATCCGCAAGTCCAACGTGGTGGCCGGCGAGGCCGGTGGCATCACCCAGCACATCGGTGCCTACCAGGTGGCGACGATGGTGAACGGCGAAGAGCGCCCGATCACCTTCCTCGACACCCCGGGTCACGAGGCGTTCTCCGCCATGCGTGCCCGTGGTGCCAAGTCCACCGACATCGCGATCCTGGTGGTCGCGGCCAACGACGGTGTCATGCCGCAGACGGTCGAGGCGCTGAACCACGCCAAGGCCGCGGGTGTGCCGATCGTGGTCGCCGTCAACAAGATCGACGTCGAGGGCGCCGACCCGACGAAGGTCCGCGGTCAGCTGACCGAGTTCGGTCTGGTGGCCGAGGAGTACGGCGGCGACACCATGTTCGTCGACATCTCCGCGCGCCAGGGTCTCAACATCGACCAGCTGCTGGAGGCCGTGGTCCTGACCGCGGATGCCTCGCTCGACCTGCGGGCCAACCCCGAGCAGGACGCGCAGGGTATCGCCATCGAGGCGCACCTGGACAAGGGCCGCGGTGCCATGGCGACCGTGCTCGTGCAGCGCGGTACCCTCCGCGTCGGCGACTCGATCGTCGTGGGCGACGCCTACGGCCGTGTCCGCGCGATGCTGGACGAGAACGGCAACAGCCTCGCCGAGGCCGGCCCGTCCCGCCCGGTGCTGCTGCTCGGTCTGACCTCGGTGCCCCGCGCCGGCGACAGCTTCATCGTCGTCGACGAGGACCGCACCGCCCGTCAGATCGCCGAGAAGCGCTCGGCCCGCGACCGCAACGCCGCCTTCGCGCAGCGTCGGGTCCGGGTGTCCCTGGAGGACCTGGACAAGGCCATCGCCGCCGGCTCCATCGAGCAGCTCAACCTCATCATCAAGGGTGACGTCTCCGGTTCGGTCGAGGCCCTCGAGGACGCCCTCGTCAAGCTGGACGTGGGCGAGGAGGTCGAGCTCCGGGTCCTGCACCGCGGTGTGGGTGCCATCACCGAGTCCGACGTGGACCTGGCGATGGGCTCGGACGCCATCATCATCGGCTTCAACGTGCGCGCGGAGGGTCGTGCGCGCGCCGCGGCCGACAAGGAAGGCGTGGACGTCCGGTACTACTCGGTCATCTACCAGGCGATCGAGGAGATCGAGAACGCCCTCAAGGGCATGCTCAAGCCGGAGTACGAGGAGGTTCGCCTCGGCTCCGCGGAGATCCGCGAGGTGTTCCGCTCCTCCAAGTTCGGCAACATCGCCGGTGTGCTGGTCCGCGAGGGCCTGCTGCGCCGCAACGCCAAGGCCCGCCTCATCCGCGACGGCAAGGTCGTGGCGGAGAGCCTCACCATCGAGGGTCTGCGCCGCTTCAAGGACGACGCGACCGAGGTCCGCGAGGGCTTCGAGGCCGGTGTCACGCTCGGGTCGTTCAACGACATCAAGGTCGACGACGTCATCGAGACCTACGAGATGCGCGAGAAGCCGCGCGCGTAAGCGGGTGGTGTCCGGGGCCGGTCGACGGGTGGTATTTCCGTCGACCGGCCCCGGTCTCGCTGTGTAGGGTCCGGGGTAGTCAGATGCAGCGGCGTCAGTCCGGTTGCGGGCTGCCCCCCGAGGCCTTCCAGGTCGGCGAGACCTGTCATACATGTTCGTGGGAACACTCACCTTCGACCTGCTCCTGGGCGACGTCCACTCGCTCAAGGAGAAACGGTCGGTCGTGCGGCCCATCGTGGCCGAACTGCAGCGCAAGTACAGCGTGTGCGCTGCCGAGACCGGGAACCAGGACCTGCACCGCCGGGCCGAGATCGGTCTGGCGGTGGTGTCCGGCGAGGCCGGGTACATCACCGAGGTCCTGGACAGCTGTGAGCGGTTGGTCGCCGGCCGCCCCGAGGTACAGCTCCTCTCCGCGAGGCGGCGGTACCACAACGACGACGACGAATGAGAGCCGTGGAGTCGGTCGACGGAAGTCGCCGTTCTCACACGGATCAGGACCGAGAGCGCCCGCAAGGCCGGGCGCGGGCCGGTACTTTGGGGCGTGGGCCCCGACGGGTGCGCAGCTCACCCGGGTACCGGGCCCATTGCACGAGGAGGCAACGTGACCGACACCGCAAGGGCGCGCAAGCTCGCCGACCGCATCCAGGTGGTCGTCGCCCAGACCCTGGAACGGCGGATCAAGGACCCGCGACTGGGGTTCGTGACCATCACCGACACCCGGGTGACCGGCGACCTGCGCGAGGCCACCGTCTTCTACACCGTCTTCGGTGACGAGACCGAGCGCGAGGCCACGGCCGCCGCGCTGGAGAGCGCCAAGGGCGTGATCCGCTCCGAGGTCGGCAAGATCGGGGTGCGCTTCACCCCGACGCTGACCTTCGTCGCGGACGCGCTGCCGGACAACGCCCGGAACATCGACGACCTGCTCGACCGGGCCCGGCACTCCGACGCCGAGGTGCGCACGCAGGCCGCCGGGGCGACCTACGCCGGCGACGCGGACCCGTACCGGGTCCCGGCGTCCGAGCGTGACGACGAGGACGAGTAGTCATGGCGGGTGAGCCGGCGCAGGCCGCCTCGCGAGCCGGAACGACCACGGGGGCGTCCTCCACCAGCACGGTGGAGGGTGCCCTCGCGGCGCTCCCGGGGCCGCGCGCCGAGGAGAGCGGGTTCGAGCTGGTCTGGCAGCAGGCGGTGGCGGAGATCGGGCGGGCCCGTTCGATCGACCTGATCTGCCACATCTGCCCGGACGGCGACGCACTGGGTTCCTCGCTGGCGGCCGCGCTGGCGCTGCGCGCGCTCGGCAAGCAGGTGCGGGTCTCCTTCGGCGACGATCCGCAGATCGTGCCCGAGTCGCTGGCCTTCCTGCCCGGGCAGGAGCTGATCGTGCCGGCCGACGAGGTGCCGGACGTGCCCGAGCTGGTGCTCTGCTTCGACGTGGCCGCGGAGAGCCGGCTCGGCCTGCTGCACGCCAAGGCCTTCGCCGCGCCCGTCCTGGTGGTCTTCGACCACCACGCCTCCAACCCGGGCTTCGGCACCCACCAGCTGATCGACCCGACCGCGCCGGCCACCGCCGTGCTGGTCGACGAACTGCTGCGCCGGCTCGGCGTCGAGCTCGACCGGGACCTGGCCACCTGCCTCTACACCGGCGTCGCGACCGACACCGGCTCGTTCAAGTACCGGGCCACCACGCCCGCCACCCACGAACTCGCCGGCCGGCTGCTGGCCACCGGCATCCGGCACGACCTGATCTCCCGGCAGCTCTGGGACACCTCCTCCTTCGGCTACCTGAAGGTGCTCGCGGGCGCGCTCGACCGGGCCGTCTACGAGCCGGAGGCGGCCGGCGGCCTCGGCCTGGTGTGGACCTGGGTGCCGTACCAGGACCTGGCGCTGTTCAGCGTCACGGTCGAGGAGATCGAGGGGCTGATCGACGTCCTGCGCCGCCCGGCCGAGGCCGAGGTGGCGCTGGTGCTCAAGCAGGACCCGGACGGCACGCTGCGCGGCTCCTCGCGTTCCAAGGGCGCGGTGGACGTCGCCGCGGCCTGCGCCGAACTGGGCGGCGGGGGCCACGTCTTCGCGGCCGGATTCAGCGTCCGGGAGGACGTGGCCGCGGTGGTCGAACGGTTCCGGGAAGCGCTGCGGCCGGTACGTTGATCATCTCCTGACGTTGTTCCGACGTCATTCGACGTCTTCAGAGAAAGAACCCGATGAAGCGCAAAGGCACCGGCCCCGACGGCCTGGTGATCGTCGACAAGCCCGAGGGCATCACCTCCCACGGGGTCGTCGCCAAACTGCGGTGGCTGGCCGGGACCCGGAAGGTCGGCCACGCCGGCACGCTCGACCCGATGGCCACCGGCGTGCTGGTGATCGGGATCGAGCGGGCCACCCGGCTGCTCGGCCACCTGATGCTCACCGCCAAGACGTACGAGGCGACCGTCCGGCTCGGCCAGACCACCGTCACCGACGACCGGGAGGGCGAGGTCACCGCCTCGACCCCGGCCGACGCCGTCACCCGGGAGGCGATCGACGCCGGGATCGCGGCGCTCACCGGCGAGATCATGCAGGTGCCGTCCAAGGTCAGCGCGATCAAGATCGACGGCAAGCGCTCGTACGCGCGGGTGCGCGAGGGCGAGGACTTCGAGCTCGCGGCGCGGCCGACCACCATCCACTCGTTCACCGTGCACGCGCAGCGCGCGGCGATCGCCGAGGACGGCACGCCGGTGATCGACCTGGACGTGACCGTCGAGTGCTCCTCCGGCACCTACATCCGGGCGCTGGCCCGCGACCTGGGCGCCGGGCTGGGCGTCGGCGGGCACCTGACCGCGCTGCGGCGCACCAAGGTCGGGCCGTACTCGGTGGAGTCGGCGCACACCCTGGAGCAGCTGGAGGCGGCGGTCACCGGCGAGCCCGCCGAAGGGCTGCAGGTGCTGCCGATCGCGGAGGCCGCGGCGGCCGCCTTCCCGCGCTGGGACCTGGACGAGGCCTCGGCGCAGAAGCTGTCGCACGGCTCCCGGCTCAAGGCGCCCGGGCTGGGCGTCGACGGGCCGATCGCGGTCTTCGGGCCGGACGGGCGCTTCCTCGCCCTGGTCGAGGAGAAGGCCGGGCAGGCGAAGCCGGTCGCGGTCTTCGTCGGCTGACGGCTCCCACCGCCGGGCCTCCCACGGCTGCCCGGAACCCCCGTCGGGAATCCCGACGGGGGTTCCGCCGTTCCCGGGGCCGCTTCACCCGAGCAGCGGGGGATCACCCGCACGAGGGAGCGCACGAGGTGAACGCCCGTGGTGAGCGGCGTGGGCGCGGTCGGGGCGCCGCCCCGGCGGGCAGGCTCCCGACGGTGAGCGAGCGACGGTCGAGGGGGCAGTCATGTCGGGGTTTCCGGAGGGCGATCCGGAGCGGTACCTGCTGCGGATCCGCGATCTCAACGGGCGGCTGCACGGCTTAGGGTTCGTCGCCGACCCGCAGGGCGGGGTGGTGCTCACGGCCCACGAGAGCGTGGCCGGACTGGACCGGGTCGTCCTGCACACCCCCGGCGGGCAGACCCGGGTGCTCGGCCCGGACGCCGTCCTGGCGCTGCCCGAGCACGGGCTGGCGCTGCTGCGCACCGACGCGGTCGGCGGACTGCCCGTGCCGCCGCTGCCGGTGACCGCCGTCGGGGGCGGGCACGAGGTGCTGCTGCCCGCGCTGGCCGGGGAGGACGGCCGGGCCGTCGCGCTGCGCTGCGGACTGCTCGGGGTCACCGGCGCCGGGTACGGCGGGCACCGCCTGGGCGGGGTGCTGCTGCTGGACGTGCCGGTGGTCGGCGGCGTCACGGTGCCGGCCGGCTCGCCGGTGCTGGACGCCCACAGCGGTGCGGTGGTCGCGCTGGCCACCCCCGCCGTCCGGGGACCGCGGCACGGCGGGGCGCTGCCGGCCGTGGGGGTCGGCGGAGGCCGGGTGGAGGTCGCCGAGGCGCTGGCCGGGCTGCTGGCCCGCAACGCGGCGGCCGTGCCCGCGTACGGGCCGGCGCTCAACCTGGCCGGGGTGCTGCGACTGACCGCGGCCCAGCTGGCGGCCGCCGGGGCCGGACCGGGACGGGTGGCCGGGCTGGCCGCCGACCGGGTGGACCGGCCGGACGGGCTGACCGGGGACGACCCGGCCGCGACCGTCACCGCGTTGGTCGGTGCCCCCGGCAGCGGCCGCTCCACCGAACTGGCCGCACTGGCCGTGCGCCGCTCCGGCGGCGCCCACCCGCAGCCCACCCTCTGGCTGCGCGGCGCCGACCTGCGCGCCGGGGACCGCTCGCTCGCCGAACCGGTGGAGCGGGCGCTGGCCGCGGCGGCGGCCGAGCTGGGCACGCCGGCGCCCGCGCCGGAGCCGGTGGCGGCGCTGTGCGCGGCCGCGGGGCGGCCGCTGCTGGTCGTCCTGGACGGCCCGGAGGAGGCCCCGGCACGGCTGGACGCGCACTGGCTGCACGGCGCCGGGCAGTGGCTGACCGGCTGCGGGGCGCGGCTGCTGACCGCCTGCGGCGAGGAGCTCTGGGAGCGGCTGCCGACCGAGACGTGGGGGAACGGCACCGCGGGCGCGGGCCGCCCCGAGCAGCCGCACCCGGACGGCGACCTGAGCAGCGCCCCCACCGTCCGGATGGACGGCCGCGGCCCGGACGGGCCGAGCCTGGCCGGGCACCGGCTCGGCCCGTTGCCGGCCGAGGCCGCGGAACGGGCGCGCCGCCGGTACGGGCTGCCGCCCGGCCACCCGGCCGCCGCCGAGGACGCCCGGCACCCGCTGGCCGTACGGCTGGCCGGGGAGCTGTGGGCCGAGGGGCTGCGCGACGGGCCGGTGCGCCGCGGCGAGCTGTTCGGCGCCTTCCTGGACCTGCGCTGCCTGCGCGTGGCCCAGCGGCTGACCGAGGACGACCGGCCGCGTCGCCCGGGCGCGCACCGCCGGGGCGCCGCCCGGCCCGGGGGACCGCGCCGGCGGCGGGTGCGCCGCCTGGCGGCGGCGGTGGCCGGCCGGGTCCACGAGGCGGCGCGGCGGATGCTCGGCAGCGAGCCGGGCGGGCTGGACCGGGCCGCCTTCGAGGAGCTGTTCCCGGTCGACGGAGGCTGGGCCGGGGCGGTGCTCGCCGAGGGCCTGTTCGTCCCCGCCGGGCCCGGGTACCGCTTCGCCCACGGGGAGTTCGCGGACTGGCTGCAGGGCCTGCACCTGGACCTGGACGCGGCGCTGCGGCTGCTGCTCGGGGAGGCTGCGGACACGCCCCCCGGGCCCGTGGACGCACCGGCCGGGCCCGGCCGTTCCGGCGGGGCGAAACCCGTCCCCCGGCACCGGATCGGCCCGGTCGCCGCCGCGCTGCGTCGGGTGGCCGAGACCTGGGGAGCGCCCGCCCTCGACCCGTGGCTGCACCGGATCTGGCGCGCGCTGGACCTGCGTCCGCCCGGCAGCGAACCCTCCTGGTGGGCGGGCCGGCTGCTCACCGCGGGGCTGGCGGCCAGCCCCGACCCGGTCGAACACCGGGCGCTGCTGCACCAGTTGGCCGGTCGGATCGCCGAACGGGCCGCGGCGGAGGGCGGTGCGGCCGGCGGGGAGGCGGCGCTCCCGGGCACCGGGCTCGAACGTTTCGGACCGGCGTTCTGGACCGGCCTCGGACTGCCGATCGAGGACGAACTCGCCCTGCTGCGCCGCCTGGTGACCGCCGACGGCCCCGCCCGGCGCTTCCTCGCCGCGGTGGTCGAACGGCTGCGCAGCGATCCGGTCGCGGTGTTCCCGCTGCTCTGCGCCTGGTTCGACGACCCGCACGGCCTGCCCGGCCGCCCCGGCCCCGGCGGCTGCCGCACCGTCGCCGACCTGGCGCACGACCTGCTGCGCGCCCACCGGTGGCTCGCCCTCGACGAGTTGGCGGACGCGCTGGCCGACGCCGCACACCCGAGGGCCGACGCGCTGCTCACGGTGCTCGCCGTCGAGGAGCCGTCCGCGCTCTGCCGCGCGGTGGACCGCTGGAGCCACGACCGGCGGCCCGAGCGGCACGTCGCGGCCGCCGTGCACGCGCTGCGGACCGCCCCGTACGCGACCGGCGCCGGGGTCGACCTGCTGCGCTTCACCGCGCTGACCCTGCTCGCCCGCGAGGACGAGCCCGGCCTGCACGGCGCGGCGCTGGCCCTGCTGGTCGCCGACCCGCGGACCCGGGCCGAGCACCTCCCGGCCGCGCTCGCCCTGTACCGGGCCGGCGGTGACGCGTTCCTCGGCCCGAGTGCGCTCGCCCCGGCGCTGGAGAGCGACCCGGAGCCCGTCCTGGCCGCGCTCGCCGACCGGCTGGCGGCGCCCGGGGCGGCCACCGCCGAGACGCTGCGGGTGCTCGCCGACGCCACCGCCCCGGCGGCCGTCCGGCGGGGTGCCGAACTGGCCGCCCGGCTGCTGCGGGCGCACCCGGCGGCGGCCGGTCCGGTCGCGGTCGACTACCTCGGCCGCCGCCTGGCGCGGGCCGCGGCCGCCGGCCCGGCCGACCGGCTGGAGCTGCGGGGGCTGCTCGGGGCCGCGCTGGCCGCCCGTACGGCGGCGGTGCGGCGGCCGTTCGCCGAGGCGCTGTCCGTCCCGGTGCCCGACCCGGCGGCGGACGCGCTGCGCTGCGAGCTGCTGGACGTCCTGCTCGCCACCGAGGCCGATCCGGCGGTGCTGACCGCCGTCGTGGAGCGGCTGGCCGAGCACTGCGCCGCCGAGAATCCCGCCCGGGCCCGCGCGGTGCTGGCCAGGACGACGCCCGGGCTGCCGGGCGCCGACGACCTGCTGGTGCGCTGCGCCGGACGCTCCGCGGCCTTCGCCCGGCTGCTCGTCCGGTGGCCGCGGGACGCCGCCCCGGCCGCGCCGGACGGTCCCCGGCTGGCCCGGATGCGGGCCCTGGCGGCGGCCGGGCGGGATCCGCAGTACGCCGCCGCCGAGGCCGAGCGGACCGCGTCCGAGCGGGCCGAGCGGTCGCCGGTGCGCTCAACCCGCATTCCGGTGCCTGAGCCGGGGCAGGCGCATGGCACGCTATAGGGGTTCGGGTTTTGAGCGTTTGAGCGTACAGAGGGTACGCGCCGTACGGAACAAGGAGCGGTCAGGTGCAGCGCTGGCGTGGCCTGGAGGAGATCCCCGGTGACTGGGGACGCAGCGTCGTCACCATCGGCTCGTTCGACGGGGTGCACCGCGGGCATCAGCTGATCATCGGGCAGGCGGTCGAGCGCGCCCGCGAACTCGGCCTCCCCGCGGTCGTGGTGACCTTCGACCCGCACCCGCGCGAGGTGATCCGCCCGGGCAGCCACCCGCCGCTGCTCGCGCCGCACCCGCGGCGGGCCGAGCTGATCGCGGAGCTCGGCGTGGACGCGGTACTGGTGCTGCCGTTCACCACCGAGTTCTCGAAGGAGTCCCCGGAGACCTTCGTCCGGCAGGTACTGGTGGACGCGCTGCGCGCGCGGGTCGTCATCGAGGGCCCCAACTTCCGCTTCGGGCACCGGGCCGCCGGGGACGTCGCGCTGCTCACCGAGCTGGGCGGGGCGGACGACTTCGAGGTCGAGGTGGTCGACCTGCAGGTGTGCGGCGCGGCCGGGGACGGCGAGCCGTTCTCGTCCAGCCTGACCCGCCGGCTGGTCGAGTCCGGGGACATGGCGGGGGCGGGCGAGGTGCTGGGCCGCCCGCACCGGGTCGAGGGCGAGGTGGTGCGCGGCGCGCAGCGCGGCCGCGAGCTGGGCTTCCCGACCGCCAACGTCGAGACCGTGCCGCACAGCGCGATCCCGGCCGACGGCGTGTACGCGGGCTGGCTGACCGCCGACGGCGAGCGGATGCCGGCGGCGATCTCGGTCGGCACCAACCCGACCTTCGACGGCACCGCCCGCACCGTCGAGGCGTACGCCATCGACCGGGTCGGCCTGGACCTGTACGGGCTGCACGTCGCGGTGGACTTCCTGGCCTACCTGCGCGGGATGGAGAAGTTCGACTCCATCGAGGCGCTGCTCGACCGGATGGCCGACGACGTCAAGCGCGCCCGCGAGCTCACCGACGGGGCCTGATCCCCACGGACGCCGGAAGGGCCCGCCGTATCGGCGGGCCCTTCCCGTGTCGTCACTGCTGGGGTGCCTGCGGCGGGTAGCCGTAGCCCGGCGGCGGGGGCCGGTAGCCGTCCGGCTCGGCGGGCGGGGCGGGCACCGGCGGCTGGCCCGACGGGTAGCCGTAGCCGGGGCCCGGCTGCGGCGCGCCCTGCTGCGGCGGCCAGGGCTGCGGCTGCTGCGGGTAGCCGTACCCGGGCGGGGGCGGCGGTGCCTGGCCGGGCTGCGGCGCCCACGGCGCACCGGGGGCGGGCTGCGGGGCCGGCGCGGCCTGGCCCTGGTGGGGCTGCGGCTGCGGGGCCTGCGGCTGCTGCCAGGCGGACTGCTGGGCGGCGGCCTGCTGGGCACGCACGATGTCCTCGCCGACCAGGGTGGCCAGCTCGAAGTAGGCCTCGCGGACCTTGGGCCGCATCATGTCGAGGTTGACCTCGGCGCCGGCCGCCAGGCTCTCGTCGAACGGCACCACGACCACGCCGCGGCAGCGGGTCTGGAAGTGCGCGACGATGTCCTCGACCTTGATCATCTTGCTGGTCTCGCGCACCCCGGAGACCACCGTGATGCTGCGCTGCACCAGGTCCGCGTAGCCGTGCGCGGAGAGCCAGTCCAGGGTGGTCGAGGCGCTGGAGGCGCCGTCCACGCTGGGGGTGGAGACGATGATCAGCTGGTCGGCGAGGTCCAGCACCCCGCGCATCGCGCTGTACAGCAGGCCGGTGCCGGAGTCGGTCAGGATGATCGGGTACTGGCGGCCCAGCACGTCGATGACCTGGCGGTAGTCCGAGTCGTTGAAGGTGGTGGAGACCGCCGGGTCGACGTCGTTCGCCAGGATCTCCAGGCCCGAGTTCAGGTCCTGCGAGGTGAACTGACGGATGTCCATGTAGCTGCGCAGGTGCGGGATGGCCGTCACCAGGTCGCGGATGGTCGCACCGGTCTGGCGCTTCACCCGGCGGCCCAGGGTGCCGGCGTCCGGGTTGGCGTCGATCGCGATCACCTTGTCCTGGCGCTCGCTGGCCAGGGTCGCACCGAGGGCGGTGGTGGTCGTGGTCTTGCCGACCCCGCCCTTGAGGCTGATCACGGCGATCCGGTAGCAGCTCATCACCGGGGTGCGGATGATCTCCAGCCTGCGGGACTTCTCGGCCGCCGCGGCCTTGCCGCCGAACTGGAACCGGGGCTGCTGGCGCTGCTGCTTGGGCTGGCTGCGCAGCAGCCGGTCCGAGGACAGCTCGACGGCGGCGGTGTAGCCGAGCGGTGCGCCGTGCGCGGTCTGCTGCGGGGCGGCGGCCTGCTGGAACGCGGCGGGCTGCGGGGCCTGCGGCTGCTGCCAGGGCTGCGCGGGGCCCGGCTGCTGGGCCTGCTGCGGCGGGACGGGCTGACCGGGCTGGGGTTGACCGGGCTGGGGCTGGGCCGCCTGCGACTGGGCCGGCGGCGGGTACGCGGCGGGCTGCGGCCAGCCGCCCTGGCGCGGGTCCACCGGACCGGGCTGCGGGGCGGGCAGCGGCTGCTGCTGGACGGCCGGGGCCTGCTGGGCCGGGGCCGCCGCCTGCTGGGCCGCCCATGCGGCCTGCGGGTCCCAGGCGGCCTGCTGGTCCTGCGGGCCGAGCGGAGGCTGCGGGTGCTGCGGCGGGGCCGGCTGCACGGGGGGCTGCGGGTAGGACTGCGGCGGGACGGGCTGCGCGGTCGCGGCGGGCGCCGGGGCCACCGGTGCCGGGTACGGCTGGGGCGCGGGCTGCTGCGCCAGGGCCTCCGCCGTCGGCCAGGCCGGGGCGGCGGCCTGCGGCTGCTCGGGGGCGGGCGCGGGGGCCGGGGCCGGGACGGGGGTGGCCGCCGGGAACGGGACGTGCCGGGCCTCGGCCTGCACGGGCGGCGCCGGGGGCACCGGCGCGACGGGTGCGGGCGCCGGGGCGGTGGCTGGCCCGGCGGCGGGCGGCACGGCCGACGGGGCCTCCACCATGGGGGCCGGAGCCGGAGCCGGAGCCGGCGCGGCCAGCGGTGCCTGGGCCTGGTGCGGGACAGGGACCGGGGCCTGAGCCCCGGCCGGAGCCTGTTCCGCCACCGGGGCGGTCGGGTGCGCCGTCGTCCCCGGGCCGGGCGCGGGCACGGCGGCCGGGGCAGCGGCGGCCGGGGCCGTCGGAGCCGCCGGGGCCTCCGTCTGCACGTACCAGGACGGGGGAGTGTAGTCAGGCGCGTCCGACCAGTCGTCGTCGTCCTCCGCCGCGTTGTCGCCGACGTAGACGCCGTCCCGATCGCTGCTCACTCTGGCTCCCTCGTGTTCGCCGCCGCTTGCTCAGCGGTGCCGTTGCCGCATCAAAGACTAGGCCGTACGGCAACCTCCGTAGAAGGCGGCTTCGGTTCCGCGGTGGCCCGCCGGGTGCGGCGAGCCGCCGCTCAGTCCATCCGGCGCGGACCCCCGAGCACCTGCTGCTCGGCCTGTCCGGCCACGGCCCGCACGTACTGACGCCGCATCCGCGTCGCCCACAGGGTGAGGTCGTCGCCGAGGGTGGGCAGCGTGGCCACGTCCTCCGGCGGGAGCGACAGCACCCGGCCGGTCAGCTCCGCCTCCTGCGGGGAGATCCGCTGCACACCGACCAGGTCGGCCGCGTTGAGTACCCGGGCGGCGTTCGGGCCCAGGTACGGCAGCAGCGTCAGGGTGGTCTGCCAGGGCGCGGCGGAGAGCCGGCTGCGCGGCGGACGGGCACCGAGGTCGCGCACCACCAGCACCGGCGAGGCCACCGAGGCGCCCTGCGGGCCGAGCCGGCCGACCTGGTGGACCGTCACGCACGGCTGGCCGCCGCCGGCGGCCTGCGCCATCGGCCCCCACAGCTGTCCGCGGGCGGTCTCCACCACGACCCGGGCGCCGATCGCGGCCGCGCGCAGCGCGATGACCTGCGCCGTCCACATGCCGCCGACCAGCACCAGGTCGTACGCGCTGGGGCGGAAGAGGCCGAGCACGGCGGGCAGCCCCTGCGGGTCGACGCCGATGACCACGCCGTCGTCGCCGACCGGGAAGGCCAGCGCGCCGAGGTCGGCCGGTTCGAGCACGTGCTTCTCCCGGCGTGGGCCGCGCAGCCCGAAGCCGGGCAGGATCCGCGGCCGGACCCGGCGCTGCTCGGCGCCGGGCTGCTGGCCGAGGGCCGGGTAGCTCTGGTACGCCATCAGGACGCTCCTCCCAGCGGCAGGGTGGCGAGCATGCCGGGGGCCTGCTCCAGGTCGAGCCGGACGAGGCCGAGGCTGGCGCTCTGCGCCCTGGTCTCCACCTGGCGGCCGACCTGGCCGACCTCGCTCTCGCTGCGTCCGGTCACCCGCAGGTGTCCGCTGACGGTCACCGAGCCGCCGGTGCCGTGACCCGCGGTCAGGCTGAAGGTGCTGGCCAGGGCCGGGGAGCCGGTGATCAGGTTGACCAGGTCCGGCGCGGCGATCCGGCCGGGGGAGCCGCCGGGGCGGCTGAGCTGCGGCCAGCGGGAGATCCAGTAGGTGGTGTGCCAGCGGTCGTCGATCCGCCAGAACCGGTTGCCCTCCTGGGTGCGGCGGGTGGTGCCGCCGCCGCTTCCGGTGCCCTGGCGGCCGGCCACCGCGATCGGGTTGGCGCAGGCGGAGATGGACAGGGCGGCGATCAGCTCCCGCTCGTCCAGCACGGTCGCGTTGAAGCCGGCGCTGTTGAGCCGGCCGGCCAGCTGGTCGGTGACCCGCTGCAGTGCCTTGCGGGCCCCCTCCTCGCCGCCGCCGCGGGCGCGCACGGCGGTCGCGGTGCGTTCCGGGTCGAGCTTGAGGGCGATCCAGGTCAGCCGCAGCCCGGGGGTGGAGGTACCGTCCGGCAGCTCGCGGTAGGCGCGGGCGGCCAGCGACTGCTCGGGCAGGTGCGGGGCCGGGGCGGGCTGGGTGTGCTGGACCAGTTGCACCGACTCCAGCGTGATGTCGTCCACCGTGAGCGCCGAGCAGACGACGTCCAGCGGCAGCGGCAGCGCGGTGCGCACCGGGCGCAGCGGCTGGTCCTTGGCCTGGACGAGCAGCACCGAGCTGAGGAAGGTGCCGTCACCGACCATGCCGGTCTCCCGGCGCACCGGGCGGCCACCGAACTCGGCCTCGGTGGCGTGGGTGCAGGTGCGCAGTCCCGGTTCGAGTTCCAGTGCCGGCGCCAGCGCCGGGTCGGTGCCGGCCGGCGGCAGCACCGTACGGGCCTGCCTGCGGCGGGACTTGAGGGCGGATCGCACCCGCAGCAGCTCCGGGACGGTCCGGCCGCGCACCGGGACGGCGGCGAGGACGAGCAGCACCAGCGCGACCGCGCCGAAGCCGGCCGCGACCGGGCGGCTGATCGTCCAGCCGACCGCGACCAGCGCCGCCGCGACCTCGACCAGGACGAGCTGCTGGAGCTTCAACCGGCCGCCGAGCAGGCCCGGTCGGGGATTGACCCGGACCTGGACGGAACCACCGCCGCCCGGGCCCGGCTGCGACCGGACGGGTCCCGTCTCGGCGGCCGGGCCGCCCTGCTGCGCCCGGCCGGACCGGCGCGGTCTCCCGCCGCCCGCGGTGCGGCGGCGTCCTGGAGCGGTCTGGCTTGGCATCCCCCGGTGGCCCTCTCTGATCCGTTGTCACGGCCCGGCTGGCTGGTTCGCGGACCGTACCCGTACCGTACTCACCGTCTGCTGCCGCATCGTAGAGGGTTCGCACCGGTTCGCGCCCGGCGGGTGGACCACGGGGCAGGTCGGTCTGACAACGTCCGACAACGTCTGACTAGGGGGACGACGAGGATGGCATCGCGCCGGGACGAGCTGAACGCGTACACCTTCGCCCGCAAGCGAACGGTGGGCGCATTCCTGCTGCCCGCCGGCGGCGGGAGCGACGAGGACGCGCCGCGTCCGGTGAAGGCGGTGTTGCCGAGCATCCTGGTCGGCGCGGTGGCCGTGGCCGGGTTCGGGCTCTGGGGGGTGTTCAAGCCCAGTGCCCCGCTGAAGTGGGACGACGGCAAGAACATCATCCAGGGCAAGCAGTCGACGACCCGGTACGTGGTGCTGACCGATCCGGACGGCAAGACCAAGCGGCTGCACCAGGTGCTCAACATGTCCTCGGCACGGCTGGTGCTGCCGGCCGAGGCCAAGGTCGTGGTGGTCGACGACGGGGTGCTCGACCGGTACCCCAACCACGGCCCGACCATCGGCATCCCGTACGCGCCGGACAAGTTGCCGACCAAGGACAACGCGAGCCAGTCGATGAAGTGGGCGGTCTGCGACCGGCCGGGCTCGGACGAGAAGCAGGAGACCGTCAACCAGGCGGTGTTCGTGGCGTCCGGCCAGGACGCGGCGGCGCTGACGGCCAAGGACCGGATGCTCGGCCCGGACCAGCTGATGCTGGTGCAGCAGGCGGACGAGCAGCAGGTGTCCGCAGCCCCGGCGCCGGGTCAGCAGGCGGCCTCGGGCGCGAAGGTCTACCTGGTCGACGCGCAGGGCCGCAAGCACGAGATCGGCTCGCCGCAGTCGGACGACAAGGAGCGCAAGGCGCTGGTCACCGCGGTCTTCGGGCCCAACGCGGTGCCGCAGCGGGTGAAGCGCGACTGGCTGGACACCCTGGTGAACGGCACCCCGGTCACCTTCCCCGAGATCAAGGGGGCGGCCGACACCGCGAACCCCAACTCCAGTGTGGCGCTGGGGAACGCGGCCGACCGCCGGATCGGCCGGCTGGTGCACTACCAGGACCGCCACTACGTGGTCGGCAAGGACCAGCTCTACCTGGTCACCCCGTTCCAGGCGGAGTTGATCCGGCAGAACCCGGCCAACCAGATGCTCTACAAGTACGACCAGGACAAGAACCCGCGCAGCGACGAGATGACCCCGCTGGACCACTCCTCGCTGCGCAGCGAGACCCCGCTGCCCGGCACGGCGGCCGACTGGCCGGTGAAGTCCGGCGCGCCGGTGAACAACTGGCAGGACCGGCAGGACGCGCGCCTGGTCGTGTGCAGCACCTTCGACGGCGTCGCCGAGGACGGGCGGACGCCCAGGCGCAGCGTCTGGGCCGGGACTTCGTACCCCGCGCAGTACAACAACGGCGCCGGCGCGGCCTACGTGACCCCGGGTCACGGCCTGTTCTACCGGTCGCTGAACAACACCACCGGCGGCTCGGGTACCGATTTCCTGATCACCGAGACCGGTCTGCGCTACGCCGTTCCGGCGAATGCCGACGGCGGCCGCGGCGCCACTGCGACACCGGGCGCGCAGCCCGGCCAGAGCGGCGCCCCGAAGGTGCCGACCCCGCAGCCGGGCACCCCGACCCCGGGGGCGCCGGACCAGCAGTCCGGTCAGCAGCCGGGGCCGCAGCAGGACGAAACCGGCGGCAACCAGGCGCGGTTGGGCTACCAGGGGATCCAGCCGCTGCCGGTTCCGCACGAGTGGTCGGACCTGGTCCCGGCCGGCCCGCCGCTGACCGCGAAGAGCGCCGCGCAGCCGCAGAACGCCTGATCGGTCAAGCGCGGCAACGGAATTGGCCGCAGTGTCATGGTCTGGTAACTACTCAGTGCTCGGTGTTGGGTGAGCTGCGTGTGCCGACTACAGTGCTGCTGGGCATCACATGGGTGATGTGGCGGGCGGGTCCTCCGGGGCCCTCCGTGTACGTAATGTTGTCTCATGGGGGACGGTGGAGCATGGCTCAGGGTCAGTTCACGATGACGGCTCAGGAGATGCTGGCTTTCGCCAACAAGATCGAGCAGGCCATCGGCAAGATCGAGGCGGAGAAGGTCAAGCTGAACGGCACGGTCACGGGGATCGTCGGCGGCTGGCAGGGGCAGGCGGCGACCGCCTACACGAACCTGCAGAACCGGGTCAACGGGGACATCGCGTCGCTCAAGGAAGCGCTGGCCGCGATCAAGCACGCGATCGAGCAGACCACCAAGCACTACGCGAGCACCGAGGAAGAGCAGAAGGCGATGTTCGCCGACACCCAGGGCTGATCGCCGCACCCGCGCTGATCACCGGTCTGTTCCGAACCGCCGCTCGGCGGGGTGCCCGTCACTGATCGCGGGCCGCTCCGCACCCTCGTCAAGGGAGACAACGTGTCCGACCACATCCTCGTCAACTTCGAGACCGTCCACAACGCCGCCGAGGAGGTCAAGGCCTCGGCCGGCCGCATCGAGCAGCTGCTCAGCGATCTGAAGACGGACGTCACCCGCATCGCCCAGAGCTGGCAGGGCAAGGCCCAGGAGGGCTACAACATCCAGCAGGCCAAGTGGGACTCGTCCGCCAACGACCTGCACACGGCCTGCATGCAGATCGCCGCCTCGCTGGAGAACGCCGCGCAGAGCTACCGGACCACCGAGGACAGCAACGCCAAGCTCTGGCAGCACTGACCGGGCGTTCCCGAACGGGAACGACAGGGGGCGGGTACCCGGACTCCGGGCACCCGCCCTTCGGCGCGCGGCAGGGGTGGACGACATGAGGGGTGGCAGGGTGTCCGGACGCGGGTACCGGAAGACGGCCGCGGCACTGGCCGCGCTCGCGGTGCTGGGCGGCCCGCTCGCCGCCCCGGCGTACGCCGACGGGGGGCCCGGACTGGCCGCCGCGGGCGACTGCCCCAAGAACGCGCCCGACGTGCAGACCGTGCCGTGGTCGCTGCAGCGCCTGCTGCTGGACGAGCTGTGGCAGGGCGGACGGACCACGGGCAAGGGCGTGAAGGTCGCGGTCATCGACACCGGGGTCGACCGGACCAACCAGCAGCTGGCCGGCCAGGTCCCGGCCACCGACCCCGCGTTCGACAAGAACCCCCCGACGGCGGCCGACAAGGTCCAGGAGGGTCCCAACCTGCTGGTCAACCGGGACACCAAGGAACCGATCCCGGGCAAGTCCATCGAGGACCCGGTCGGCCACGGCACCAAGGTGGCCGGCATCATCGCGGCCCGCAAGAGCGACCGGACCGGCTTCGTCGGCCTGGCCCCCGACGCCCAGATCCTCTCGATCCGGCAGAACGACAGCGACGGCAACGGCGACGTGTCCACGCTGGTGAGGGCCATCCGCGAGGCGGTCGCCGCCAAGGCCAGGGTCATCAACATCTCCCAGGACGTGCGCGGTGCCGGGGACGCCCGGTTCGGCGGCTACCTGGAACTCAAGGCCGCGATCGAGGACGCCGAGCAGGCCGGCGCCGTGGTGGTCGCCTCCACCGGGAACGACGGCAAGGAGGGCGACACCTACCCGGGCGCCTTCCCGACCGTGCTCGCCGTCGGCGCCTCCGACCGCAACAACGAGCGCGCCCCGTTCTCCCAGTACGGCTCCTTCGTGAAGGTCGCCGCGCCCGGTGTCGACATGCTGTCCACCGTGCCCGGGGGCGGCCAGTGCGTGGACAACGGCACCAGCTTCGCCGCCCCGTACGTCTCCGGGCTCGCCGCGCTGCTGGTCGGCGCCCACCCGAACTGGAAGCCGGCCCAGGTGCGGGCCTGGATCGAGCAGACCGCCCAGCGCACCCAGCGCGACCCGGACGTCTTCGTCGGCTGGGGCGTGGTGGACCCGGTCAAGGCCGTCACCAAGGCCCCCGACGTCGCGCCGACGGTCGCCACCCCGGACGCCCCGGTGCAGCTCGCCTCTGCGCCGATCGTGCCGCAGCCGGTCGGCCTCGGCGAGACCCAGGCCGACCGCGACGGCCGCACCGCGACGTACGTCCTCGGTGTCGGCGCGCTGCTGGTCGCCCTGCTGATCGGCGGCGGCGTGGTGCTGCGCGACCACCGGCGCAAGTCCGCCGAGTGACCGGCCGGCCGGTGCGCCGGCGGGTCCGCCGACAAGTCCGCTGACGGCTCCGGCCGGTCCTCCGACCGTTCCGCCGAGCCCCGCCGCCGACCGTTCCGTCGAGCCCCGGCCGTCGACCGATCCGGGCGTTGCGAAAAATCGCTCCGCAACGGCTGTAACACCGCCGCCCGCCCACCGCATCGATGAAGTGTCGGGGAGGACGGACCGCGGGGGGCAGCGCACATGGGGTGGATCGGGGCGGGCCGAGAGGCCAAGGACGCCGAGTTCCTGGAACTCGTCGCCGGTCGTACCGGCCACCTGTACCGCTCGGCCTGCCTGCTCACCAGCGGCGACACCCACTACGCCGAGGACCTCGTGCAGGAGGCCCTCGGCCGGATGTACGTGCTCTGGCGGCGCAGCGCCTTCACCGGCGGACGGGAGCGGATCGCCAACCCGGCGGCCTACACCCACACCGTCATGGTGCGCACCTTCCTCGCCCAGAAGCGCCGCCGTTCCAGCGGTGAGCGCCCGACCGGCGACCTCCCGGAGACGGCGGGGCAGGACGCCGACAGCAGCCTGCGGCTGACCCTGCTCGACGCGCTCGGCCGGATGCCGCCCAAGGACCGCGCCGTGCTGGTACTGCGCTTCTGGGAGGACCGCAGCGTCGAGGAGACGGCCGAGGTGATGCGGGTGTCCTCCGGTGCCGTCCGGACCCGTACCACCCGGGCGCTGGCCCGGCTGCGCACCCTGCTCGGTGACTCGCTGGGCGAGCTCGCCTCGCGTTGAGGCCTCCCGTCGACGTCGCCCGTCCCGCCCGTCCCGCACGCCGAGCCGAGGCGGCGGCCGAGGTCGGCGGCGGCTCCCGAACCGACCTGCACGTCCCACACCCCGTGACGCAAGGAGACGGTGAACACCCATGTCCGAACCGGACAAGTTCGAGGACGATCTTCTCTACGCCTTCACCCGCACGGGTGAAGGCTTTCGCACCGAGCAGGCCGACCTGGTAGCGGGTGGCTACCGGCGCGGCCGCAGCCGCTGGCGCCGCCGTTCGACCGCCGCCGTGGTGGGCGGCGCGGCCGCGCTGGCCCTGGTGGGCACCGGTGCGGTGTACCTGGCCGGATCCCCGGCGGCGAAGGACACGGGCACGGTGAGCGCGGCCTCCGGCCCGGCGACGGCCGCCGGCAGCGGCAGCCCCGCGGCCACCCCGACCACGGTGCGCTCCTCGGCCCCGACCGTGGTCACCGGCGACGAGGTGCTGGCGACCTTCCAGGCCCTGCTGCCCAAGGGCGAGACCACCGAGGCCAAGGGACGCGGCACCGACGACGAGCAGTCGAAGGGCACCTTCGTCGGCGCGGACCTGGTCTTCGACGACGGCCAGGGCAAGTCGCTGGTCCAGATCGGCATCCAGAAGCACCGGCCCAAGCAGGGGCAGCCGCGCACCTGCCCGACGGACCTCAAGCTCGCCCGGATCGACTCCTGCTCCGTCACCACCCTGCCGGACGGCTCCCGGCTCCAGCTCCAGCAGGGGTACGAGTACTCGGACAACCGGGCCGACACCAAGGAATGGGACGCCACGCTGTCCGGTCCGGACGGCCGGGAGATCACGGTGAGCGAGTGGAACGCGGCCCGGGAGAAGGGCGCGCCCGACAGCCGGCCCAACCCGCCGCTCACCCTGGAGCAGCTGAAGGCGGTCGTCACCGACAAGTCCTGGGACCGGGTCGTCGCGGCGGTCAAGTTCGACGGCGTCGACACCGACGCGGTCGACCCGGGCCTGTCGCTGGAGGACCGGGAGGCCGCCCTGGCCGGGCTGCTGCCCCCGGGGGTGACCGTGACCGGCCGCACCGGCAGCGCGCTGCTGGCCACCTTCCAGCTGGCCCGGGGGCAGGAGACCGGCTCGGTGGTGCTCCGGGTGGAGAACTGGTCGAAGTCCGACGACAACTCGTGGGTGGGGGCGTTCAAGGACGCGGTCGCCGGGCCCGACGGGACCAAGGTGCTCACCAAGGGCGGTGCGGACACCAAGGAGAAGATGCCGCTGATGGTGAACGTCCTGCACCCGGACGGCATGGAGGTGGCGGTCTCGCAGGGCCCGGCCGGCAAGGAGCTGCTCACTCCGGAGCAGCTGAAGGCGATCGGCGTCAGCCCGGTGTGGAAGGCCAGGAAGTAGCCGGAGGCCGGCGGCGACGGTCCGGACGGCGGCCGGGCGGACGCGGCCGGGCGAGGAAGGCCGTGTGAACGCGGCGGTGCCCCGGGCTCGGAGGAGCCCGGGGCACCGCTGTGTGGGGGAGGTGGGGGACCGGGGGGTCAGCCCTGCTGGTCCTCGGGGAGGCTGATCACCCAGCGGGTCTCCTGGCGGGGGCGCAGGTAGAACAGCCAGTACAGGGTGGCGACGGCGGTGATGCCGCCGGTCCACAGCAGGGGCTCCGCGTCCAGCTTGGTCATCACGTAGAGCAGGACGGCGACCAGGGCGATCGGGACGCCGGGCCACAGCGGCATCCGCCAGGCGGCGGCGTGCTTGTGGTGGGCGCGGCGGGAGAGCAGCGCGGCGATCGCGACCAGCAGGTACATGCCGGTGACGGCGACGCCGGTGATGTTGCTGAGCAGTTCGCCCTTGACGAAGCAGAGCGCGGCGCCGGGCAGGCCGACGGCCAGGGTGGCGATCCAGGGGGAGCCGAAGCGGCCGAGGGTGGCGAAGGCCTTGTTGACCGGCTCGGGCCAGGCCTTGTCGCGGGCGGAGGCGAACAGCACCCGGGAGTTCTGGATGACCATGACGATGCCGGCGTTGATGATGGCCAGCGCGACGCAGAGGCTGATGAAGGTGCCGACCGCGGAGTTGCTCCAAGCGGTGACCATGCCGGAGATGTCGCCGGAGGTCAGGGTCTGCAGGTCGGGGGCGCCCATGGTGATGGCGACGACCGGGATCAGGATGACGGCGGCGGAGATGCCGAGCGTCCACAGCACGGTGCGGGAGACGTTGCGGCGGGGGTTCTCCAGCTCCTCGGACAGGTAGACGGCGGTGGAGAAGCCCTGGGTGATGAACAGGGCGATGCCGAGTGCGCCGACGATGGCGCCGACGCTCACCGTGGTGGTGGTACCGCCGTCCCCGGCGACCACGCCGTGCAGCAGGCTGGGGGCGTTGCCGTTGGCGTGGGCGAAGCCGAGCACCGAGACGACGCCGGCCGCGATGACCTCCAGGACCAGGAAGATGCCGGTGATCCAGGCGTTGGCACGCAGGTCGAGCAGGCCGGCCAGGGTGGCGGCGAGCATCACGGCGGCGCCGGTCATGGCCTTGTCGACGTGCAGCACGGGTGCGAGGTAGTCGGCGGTGCCGAGGGCGATGACCGAGGGAACGATCATCACCACGATCAGCGAGAGCACGAAGACCAGCCAGCCCATCAGCCGTCCGGCCAGCGTGCCGACCATGGCGTACTCGCCGCCGGCGCTGGGGATCAGGGTGCCGAGTTCGGAGTAGCAGAACGCGACCGCGACGCAGAGCACGGTGCCGATGGCGATGGCCAGGGCGGTGGCGCTGCCGATGCTGGAGAACAGCTCGGGCACGATCACGAAGAGCGTCGATGCCGGGGTGACGCAGGACAGCGTGAGCAGGGTGCCGCCCACCACGCCGATCGAGCGCTTGAGCTGCTGGGGTGCGGCCGCCTCGGCCGCCGGGGCGGCCACGTTCTGTGGCGGGCGAAGCGTGTCGGTCATGTGGCTTCCGATCGGCTCTGTGCGGTCCTGGGGTGGGAGCGGTATCGCCTCCGCTGGGCTGGTTGCTCGGGTTCTGGTCCAGTCGCTCCCGGGCCGCCATGGAACCTTGGGCGTATTGATTGCGTCAACGTCGGAACTGCTTCGGAATCCGTTGCGGCAAACGGCATAAACATGCGATCCGATGATCACGTTCGGCCATTGTGTGGTTTGTCTGACTTGTTACCTCAACTGGATCTCGATTGAATCGAAGGTGAATAAAGGGTTTAAGGCTGCCATTCGAAGGTCTCGGTCCGGATGGGCGACGGTACGCCCAGGCGCCCCCGAAGGCCTCGGGGACGCCCCGGCCGGGTACGGGAACCGCAGCACCCGCCGGGAAAGATCTAGGTAACGTTTCAGCACCTGGGACGCCGAAGGGGTCGGACTCCCGGGAGTCCGACCCCTTCGATCACCATCCGTGACGGACGGCCCGGCTACGCGACCGGCAGCCAGCCCGTCTGGACCATCTGCCCGCCGGTCACGCGGCGCGACACGTAGATCCCGCGGCCCGGCGGCAGCGCCTGCGGCTTGACCGTCCCCAGCAGCGCGCCCTCGTCCCGGCTGCCGGACAGGATCACGCCCTGGCCGCCCAGCTCGCGCATCCGCTGCAGCACCGGCTCGTACAGCGAGCGGCCGGCGCCACCCGCGCTGCGGGCCACGATCACCCGCAGGCCGATGTCCCGCGCGAACGGCAGGAACTCGGCCAGCGGCGCCAGCGGGTTGCCCGAGCCCGTCGCGACCAGTTCGTAGTCGTCGACGACCACGAACATGTCCTTGCCGCTGTACCAGCTGCGGTTGCGCAGCTGGTCGGCGGTCACGTCCGGGCCGGGGAGACGGCGGGAGCAGGCCCCGCGCAGCATGTCCACCACGGCCGACATGGCGGGCTGGGCCGCCGCGTACTCGACCAGGTACTCCGGCGGCACCGTCCCCAGCAGCGCGCGCCGGTAGTCGCCGACCACGATGCCCGCCTGGTCCGGCGTGTAACGCTCGGTGATCTGCTTGATCAGCATCCGCAGCACCGCCGACTTCCCCGACTCGGTGTCGCCGAAGACGATGAACAGCGGGTCGGTCTCGAAGTTGACGAAGGCCGGTGCCAGCTCCGCCTCGTCCACGCCGAAGGCCACGCCGCGCTCCGGGTGCTCGAAGCCCTTCGGCAGCGAGTGCCCGTCCAGCACGGCCGGCAGCATCCGCACCTGCGGCGCGCGCGGCCCGCTCCAGGCCCCGTCGATCGCGCCGACCAGCCCGGCCACGCCCTCCTGCAGGTCGTCGATGCCGGAGGAGCCGTCCAGACGCGGCAGGCCGGACAGGAAGTGCAGCCGCTCCGGGGTGATGCCGCGACCGGCCTGCGGCGGCACGTTCTGCGCCGACCGCCGGTCCACCTCGGACTCCATCGGGTCACCGAGCTTCAACTCGGTGCGGTTCTGCAGCAGGTCCTTCAGGGCCGGGCGGACCTCCGCGTAGCGGGCCGCGGTGATGATCAGGTGGACGCCGTAGCCGAGGCCGCGCTGGGCGATGTCGCCGATCACCGGCTCCAGCCCCTCGAACTCCTGCTTGAAGGTGTTCCAGCCGTCGATCACCAGGAAGACGTCGCCGAAGGCCTCGTCCGGTAGCTGCCCGGCCGCCCGGCGGGCCCGGTAGGTGCCGATGGTGTCGATCCCGGTGGCCCGGAACAGCTCCTCGCGCCGGTTCATCACCCCGTGCACCTCGGAGACCATCCGGCGGACCTTGTCCACGTCCAGGCGCCCGGCCACCCCGCCGACGTGCGGCAGCCCGGCCAGCGACTGGAAGCTGCCGGCGCCGAAGTCCAGCAGGTAGAACTGCACCTCCAGCGGGGTGTGGGTGAGGGCGAACGAGGCGACCTCGGTGCGCACCACGGTCGACTTGCCCGAGCGCGGACCGCCCACGACCAGGCCGTGGCCGGCCGCCCCCGCGTAGTCGACCTCCAGGATGTCCGTCTTCTGCTCGCGCGGCCGGTCCACGATGCCGATCGGCACCCGCAGGCGCCCCGCCGGGTAGCCGGGAGCGGTCAGCCCGCGATCCGGCGCGACCTGCAAAGGCGGCAGCAGGTGGTCCATGCTCGGCGCCTCCTCCAGCGGCGGCAGCCACACCTGGTGCGCGGCCGGGCCCTGGCCGGCCATCCGCTGGACGAAGACGTCCAGCACGGTGTCCACCAGCGCGTCGTCCTGCTCCGGTGCCGGCGGCGCCTCCTCCTCCACCGGGTCCGGCAGGTCCACGAAGGCCGCGGTGAACTCCACCGGGCGGGCGGCGACCCGCCGCCCGCCGGTCGACCGCTGCTGCCCCGGCGCCCGGTACGGCCCCGAGACGTACGCGGCCTTGAACCGGTCCATCACGTCCTCGCCGAACTTCAGGTAGCCGACGCCCGGCACCGGCGGCAGGTGGTAGGCGTCCGGCACGCCGATCGCCGCCCGCGACTCGGCCGCCGAGAAGGTGCGCAGACCGATCCGGTAGGAGAGGTAGGTGTCCAGGCCGCGCAGCTTGCCCTCCTCCAGGCGCTGCGAGGCCAGCAGCAGGTGTACGCCCAGCGACCGGCCGATCCGGCCGATCTGGATGAACATCTCGATGAAGTCCGGCTTGGCGGTGAGGAGCTCGGAGAACTCGTCGATGATCAGCACCAGCGAGGGCAGCGGGTCCAGCGCCGCGCCGGCCGCCCGGGCCCGCTCGTACTCGTGGATGTTGGCGTAGTTGCCCGCCGAGCGCAGCAGCTCCTGGCGGCGGTGCAGCTCGCCCTCGATCGCGTCGCGCATGCGGTCGACCAGGGTGAGCTCGCCCTCCAGGTTGGTGATCACCGCGGAGGTGTGCGGCATGTCGGCCATGCCGGAGAAGGTCGCACCGCCCTTGAAGTCGGCGAGGACGAAGTTCAGGATCTCCGAGGAGTGCGTCATCGCCAGCGCGAGCACCAGGGTGCGCAGCAGCTCCGACTTGCCGGAACCGGTCGCGCCGACGCACAGGCCGTGCGGGCCCATGCCCTCCAGCGCGGCCTCCTTGATGTCCAGGTAGACGTGCTCGCCGTTGGCGCCGACGCCGATCGGCACCCGCATCCGCTCGTGCTGGGCGCGCTGGCGCCAGCTGCGGTTCACGTCGAAGGAACCCGGGTCGCCCGAACTCATCATGTCGGTGAAGTCCAGGTTGGACAGCAGCGGTTCGTCGTCACCGCCGGCCGAGACCCGGTACGGGGCCAACTGCCGGGCCAGCGCCTCGGACTGCCACACCGAGAGCAGGTCCGGCTTGCCGGTGTACGTCGCGCCGGAGGCCGAACGCAGCACCAGTTCCTCGGCGTTGACCGTCACCATCAGGTGCCCGCTCGGCTCGTCGACCTCACCCGGGACCACCTCGATGACCGTCACGCCCTGCACGCCCTCGGGGCTCGCCAGCAGCGAGTCGTGCGGCACCCCGGCGCCGTCCATGACGACCACCAGGTGCGGCTGGTCCGCGGCGGGTGCCGCGTCCCGGACGAAGCGCTGGCGACCGGCCAGCTCGTCCTGCAGCAGGTACTCCAGATCGCCCAGGTCGGTGGCGAACAGCCGGCGCGAGCCCGCGCCGTCGGCGTCCTTGCGGTGCTGGTTGTGCGGGAGCCACTTGGCCCACTCCCACTCCTCGGCCGCGCCGGGCGCCGCCGCGACCGCCACCATCAGGTCGTCCGGCGAGTGCAGGGTGGTCAACTGGGCGATCATCGCGCGCACGTTGCCGTACACCGAGTCCGGGTCGCCGCACACCGTGATGTGGTAGAAGGCCCGCAGCGACACCGCCAACGGCAGGTCCTGCAGGGTGCCGTGCGCCTTCAGGAAGGAGTGCATGGCGGCCGCCGACAGCGGCTCCAGCTCGTCCATCGGCGCGGTCTGCGGCGCCATCAGCGGCGTGGACAGCTGCACCGGTCCGAGGCCGACCCGGATCTGCGCTAAGTCGCCGTCCCCGGTGCGCCGCTCCCACAGCCGACGGCCGTCCTCGACGATCGACCACAGCTGGTCCGGCGCCGGGTTCAGGAACAGCAGCGCACCGCGCTGGCGCTCAGCCGTGCGGCGCACCTGACGGCGGGTCTGCTGCAGGTACTTGAGGTAGTCGCGCCGTTCGTCCGCCATCGCGGTCGAGCCGCCCTTGCGGGCCCGCACGATCTGGGCCAGCACCATGCCGACCGTCGAGACGATCATCAGGCCGCCCATGATCTTCATCGGAGCGGCCGCGCCGGGCGAGAAGAAGAACACCGCCGACCCGCCCATACCGAGCATCGGCAGGATGCTCATCAGCCAGTCCTCGCTGCCCTGCCGGGGCAGTTCGGGCGGGCTCACCAGCTCCACCGGCTCGTCCGGCACGGTGGGCGGATAGGCCCTGGCCGGTCGCTTGACCGTGATCACACCCATGTGTCATCCACCCCGTGGCGTCGATCGATCACTTCGGCATCAGCCCTCACGCGACTGCGTACGGTCCGTACGGGATTCCGGCGGCTGAGGACGCCCCACACAGCGCAGGCCCCCGTACCTTTGCGCAGGCGCCGATCCTAACGGTCGCCCCCGCACCGCCCGCCAGGCCCCGGTCACCAACCGAGCGGGTAGGGTAACGCCGCGCCAACTCGCGGCCCGGTCGGGCCGGTTCCGCAGCCACACCGAGCGCCGCCGTGCCTCGGCACCGTCAACAAGGGGGAGCGCCACGTGCGTCGAAGGAACGAGGTGGGGGCATGACCAGTGCCGCCGCGACCGGTTACTGCCGGGTGACGGTCGTCGCCCCGGACCGCCGGATCGACGTCGCCCTGCCCGAGGACGTCCCGCTCGCGGACGTCTACCCCGAGGTGCTGCGCCTGGCCAACCAGAGCCAGCCCGACGGCACCCCCACCGGCTTCCACCTGGTCCGCCGCGACGGCACGGTCCTCGACAGCGGCCTGCCGCTGGCCGCCCAGCAGGTCCGCGACGGCGACCTGCTCGCGCTGCGCCCGTTCGCCGAGTCCCTCCCGCCGGCGGTCTACGACGACGTCGCCGACGCGATCGCCAGCGCCGTCGAGGCCGACCGCCGGTTCTGGACCGCCGAGCTGATGCGCGGCTTCGGCCTGATCGGGGCCGGGGTGCTGCTCACCCTGCTCGGCTTCGCGCTCTGGTTCTCCGACCTGCGCCACGACATGCACGGCCTGCCCGGCGTCCTGGCCGGCGTGATCGCCGTGGTGCTCACCGCACTGGCCGGCGTGCGCGCCCGGGTCTACCAGGACCCCCATGCCGCCCTCGCCCTCGGCCTCGGCGCGCTGCCGCACGCCATGATCGGCGGCAGCGGCCTCATCGCGGTCGCCCACCCGTGGGACGGCCCCGGCCGGGTCCAGTTCCTGGCCGGCTGCGTGACCGTCCTGGTGGTCGCCGTGCTGCTGACCGGCCTGCTGCCGGAGAAGGACGCGGTGTTCGTCGCCGCCGCCCTGGTCGCCACCGCCGGCGCGCTCGCCACCTTCGCCGCGGTCCTGATGCCGGAGACCCCGGCCGGGCACATCGCCGCCGTCACCGGCGTCGCCGCCGTCGCCGCCGTCGGCTTCCTGCCCAGCCTCTCCGCCCGCTTCGCCCGGCTGCCCGTCGGCTTCAGCGCCCCCGGCCAGACCCGCACCCGCAGCCGTGACTACGACGAGGAGGCCGAGCGCGCCGAGGCCGTCCAGTACGAGAAGATCGCCCACCAGGCCCGCCGCGGCCACGAGGTGCTGGTCGGCCTGGTCGGCGGCTGCGCCGCGGTCGTGGTCGGTGCCTGCGCGGTCCTCGGCTTCACCGACGAGACCTTCCCCGAGCTGCTCGCGCTCGCCCTGGGTCTGGCCACCATGCTGCGCGCCCGGCTGTTCCGCTACACCGCACAGGTGCTCAGCCTCACCGTGGCCGGCCTGCTCGGGCTGTCCCTGCTGATCGTCGGGCTGTCCCTTCACACCCCGCAGTTCTTCCTGCGGGTCGCGGGCTCCACCACCCAGCTCGACCTGCGCACGGTCTGGCTGGCCACCTCCATCGCGTTCGGCGCCGCGCTGCTCGTCGCGATCGCCCTGGTGGTGCCCCGGCTCGGCGTCTCCCCGTTCTGGGGGCGCATCCTGGACCTGGTCGACAGCCTCACGCTGATCTCGCTGGTCCCGCTGGCGCTCGCCGTCCTGGACATCTACCGGCTGGTCCGCGGGGCCACCGGCTGACCCGCGCCCGCCGCGCCGGTGCCGCCCGCCGCCCCTCCCGGGAACGCTCCGCCACCCCCCTCGGGGGTGGCGGACAACCGGATGGGCGGCACTGGTACGCTTGGCCTCCGAGCGCAGCCGTGTGTCCGCCGCCCCTCCGTGGGCTGCAGCGCGCCGGCCGCTCTCACGACACCGAGTTCTCGATGAGTCCTGTGCTGTCGACCAGGACCGCTCGGTAGACCCCGAAGGAGTTGCAGTGGCTCTCGCCTCTGACGTCAAGAAGCAGATCATCGCCGAGTTCGGCCAGAAGGAGGGCGACACCGGCTCCCCCGAGGTCCAGGTGGCCATGCTCTCCCGCCGCATCTCGGACCTGACCGAGCACCTCAAGCTGCACAAGCACGACCACCACTCGCGTCGTGGCCTGCTGATCCTGGTCGGCCAGCGCCGCCGCCTGCTGCAGTACCTGGCCAAGAAGGACATCGAGCGCTTCCGTACGCTCGTCGACCGCCTGGGCATCCGTCGCGGTGCCGCCGGTGGCGCCCGCTAAGACCGCCGCTCGGGGCGGCTCCCCACACCGGGGAGCCGCCCCTCGCGCGTATGCCGCGGCCGTCGGGCCGCGGCGCCCTGACATAACAACTCGCGCGCACCTCCCCAGGTGGCCGAGGATTGCACCGTAGGGTTGTGGGCATGCCGGGTGATGGCGCACCAGCGCGCCACCCGGGCAGACAGACCCGAACCCCCCCGCGGGACGAAGGCTTCAAACGGAAGCCGCCCGCATCCGAGAGAGCGTCCAGACGCGGAACGCCCGCCCCGGCCCGGCAGTCGTGAGGCGCCGGTCCTCGGTAGTGGCCGTCGGAACCCCCGCAGACCGAGCGGGGCACTCCGGAGGCTTCGATCGAAGACCGGCCCGACTGCAGCCCTCCCTGACGGGGGCACCCAGGGCCACCGGCAGGAAGTGCGCGGGGACGCTCTCCCGGAGACGTACGAAAGAGGAGATCTTCCAGGTGGAAGAGAACGTGTTCTACGCCGAGGCCGTGATCGACAACGGTTCCTTCGGCACCCGTACCATCCGCTTCGAGACCGGCCGCCTGGCCCGTCAGGCCGCCGGCTCCGCCGTGGCCTACCTGGACGACGACACCATGGTGCTGTCGGCCACCAGCGCGTCCAAGCAGCCGAAGGAGCACTTCGACTTCTTCCCGCTGACCGTGGACGTCGAGGAGCGGATGTACGCCGCGGGCCGCATCCCCGGCTCGTTCTTCCGTCGCGAGGGCCGGCCCTCCGAGGACGCGATCCTCACCTGCCGCCTGATCGACCGCCCGCTGCGCCCGTCCTTCGTCAAGGGCCTGCGCAACGAGGTCCAGGTCGTCGTCACCGTGATGGCGCTCAACCCCGACCACCTGTACGACGTGGTCGCGATCAACGCCGCCTCCGCCTCCACCCAGCTGGCGGGCCTGCCGTTCTCCGGCCCGATCGGTGGCGTCCGCGTCGCGCTGATCAACGGCCAGTGGGTCGCCTTCCCGACCCACAGCGAGCTGGAGTCGGCCGTCTTCGACATGGTCGTCGCCGGTCGCGTCCTGCCGGACGGCGACGTCGCGATCATGATGGTCGAGGCCGAGGCCACCGACAAGACCATCAAGCTGGTCGAGGGCGGCGCCGAGGCGCCGACCGAGGAGATCGTTGCCTCCGGCCTCGACGCCGCCAAGCCGTTCATCAAGGTCCTCTGCGCCGCGCAGTCGCAGCTCGCCGCCCAGGCCGCCAAGCCGACCGGCGAGTTCCCGGTCTTCCTGGACTACCAGGACGACGTCCTCGCCGCGCTGACCGCCGCCGTCAAGGACGAGCTGGCCCAGGCCCTGACCATCCCGGGCAAGCAGGAGCGCAACACCGAGCTGGACCGCGTCAAGGCGCTGGCCGCCGAGAAGCTGCTCCCCGAGTTCGAGGGCCGTGAGAAGGAGATCAGCGCCGCCTACAACGCGCTGACCAAGAAGATCGTCCGCGAGCGCGTCATCACGGACAAGATCCGCATCGACGGCCGCGGCGTCACCGACATCCGCACCCTGGCCGCCGAGGTCGAGGCCATCCCGCGGGTGCACGGCTCGGCCCTGTTCGAGCGCGGCGAGACCCAGATCCTGGGTGTCACCACGCTGAACATGCTCCGCATGGAGCAGCAGCTGGACACGCTCTCCCCGGAGACGCGTCGCCGCTACATGCACAACTACAACTTCCCGCCGTACTCCGTCGGCGAGACCGGCCGCGTGGGCTCGCCCAAGCGCCGCGAGATCGGCCACGGCGCGCTGGCCGAGCGGGCCATCCTGCCCGTGCTGCCCTCGCGCGAGGACTTCCCGTACGCCATCCGCCAGGTCTCCGAGGCGCTCAGCTCCAACGGCTCCACCTCGATGGGCTCGGTCTGCGCCTCGACCATGTCGCTGCTGAACGCCGGTGTGCCGCTGAAGGCCGCCGTGGCCGGCATCGCCATGGGCCTGATCTCCCAGGAGATCGACGGCGAGACCCACTACGTCACGCTGACCGACATCCTCGGCGCCGAGGACGCGTACGGCGACATGGACTTCAAGGTCGCCGGTACCCGCAACTTCATCACCGCCCTCCAGCTGGACACCAAGCTGAACGGCATCCCGGCGTCGGTGCTCGCCGCCGCGCTGAAGCAGGCCAAGGACGCCCGCCTGCACATCCTCGACGTGATGAACGAGGCCATCGACTCCCCGGACGAGATGTCCCCGAACGCGCCGCGCATCATCACCATCAAGATCCCGGTGGACAAGATCGGTGAGGTCATCGGCCCCAAGGGCAAGATGATCAACCAGATCCAGGAGGACACCGGCGCCGAGATCACGATCGAGGACGACGGCACCATCTACATCGGTGCCGCCGACGGCCCGGCCGCCGAGGCCGCCCGCACCACGATCAACCAGATCGCCAACCCGACCATGCCGGAGGTCGGCGAGCGCTACCTGGGCACCGTGGTCAAGACCACGACGTTCGGCGCGTTCGTGTCGCTGATGCCGGGCAAGGACGGCCTGCTGCACATCTCGCAGATCCGCAAGCTGGCCGGCGGCAAGCGCGTCGAGAACGTCGAGGACGTCCTCGGCGTCGGCGCCAAGGTCCAGGTCGAGATCGCTGAGATCGACCCGCGCGGCAAGCTCTCCCTGATCCCGGTCGTCGAGGGCGAGGAGGCCGGCGAGGCCGCTTCCGAGTGAAGCGCCGCTAGCTGACCCCTTGCGGCCCGTACGCCTCCCGGCGTGCGGGCCGCACCCCGTTGTCCACACGCTTACGTCCGCACGTGCCTTCCTCGCGTGCGTTTCCTCTGGAGGTACCCCCCGTGGCGCAGGCCCCGGCGGTAAAGCAGCGTCCCGGCAGCACCCGGACCCTGCTCAAGGGCGTCGACGGCGCCGGCACGGTGCGCCGCACCGTCCTCCCCGGCGGCCTGCGGGTCGTCACCGAGACCCTGCCGACGGTGCGGTCCGCGACCTTCGGCATCTGGGTCGGCGTCGGCTCGCGGGACGAGACCCCGCAGCTCAACGGCGCCACGCACTACCTGGAGCACCTGCTCTTCAAGGGCACCGAGCGGCGCAGCGCGCTGGACATCTCGGCGGCCCTGGACGCGGTCGGCGGGGAGATGAACGCCTTCACCGCGAAGGAGAACACCTGCTACTACGCCCGGGTCCTGGACACCGACCTGCCGCTGGCCATCGACGTGGTCTGCGACATGCTCACCGGCTCGCTGATCCGTCCCGAGGACGTCGACGCCGAGCGCGGCGTCATCCTCGAGGAGATGGCGATGGCCGAGGACGACCCGGGCGACGTGGTGCACGACCTGTTCGCCCGGGTGATCTACGGCACCGGCCCGCTCGGCCGCCCGATCCTCGGCACCCAGGAGACCATCAAGGCGCTCACCCGGGACCAGATCGCCGGCTTCTACCACCGCCGCTACCGGCCCGAGAACCTGGTCGTCTCGGCGGCCGGAAACCTGGACCACCGCAAGGTCGTCAAGCAGGTCGAGCAGGCCTTCGCGCCGATGCTGGCCCGCTCCGACGCGGCGCCCGCCGAGGCCCGCCGCGGCGTCAAGGCGCTGCGCACGGCCGGGAAGGTCGAGGTGCTCAACCGGTCCACCGAGCAGGCCCACCTGGTCCTGGGCGTGCCGGGCGTGCCGCGGCACGACGAGCGCCGCTGGGCGATGGGCGTGCTCAACGCGGCCCTCGGCGGCGGGATGAGCTCCCGGCTGTTCCAGGAGGTCCGCGAGAAGCGCGGCCTGGCGTACTCGGTGTACTCCTACTCCTCGTCCTACGCGGACAGCGGCCTGTTCGGCATCTACGCCGGCTGCCAGCCCAAGCGGGTCGAGGAGGTGCTGCGGATCTGCCGCGCCGAGCTGGCCAAGGTGGTCGCCGAGGGCATCACCGAGGAGGAGCTGCAGCGCGCGATCGGGCAGATCTCCGGCTCCACCGTGCTCGGCATGGAGGACACCGGTTCGCTGATGAACCGGATCGGCAAGGCCGAGCTCAGCTACGGCCACCACCTGTCGGTGGACGACATGCTGGGCCGGATCGCCGCCGTGACCCTGGAGGACGTCCACGCGGTGGCCCGTGATGTGCTGGGCGCGTACCGGCCGTCGCTGGCGCTGATCGGCCCGGTCAACGACAAGCGGGCCGCCAAGCTCGCCGATCTGCTGGTGTGAGAGGACATTTCGCTATGACGCTGCGTGTCGCCGTGATCGGCGCCCGGGGCCGGATCGGCTCCGAGGCGGTCAAGGCCGTCGAGGCCGCGCCGGACCTGGAACTGGTGGCCGCCCTGGGCCGCGGGTCGAAGCTGGAGGAGCTGACCGACGCCGGAGCGCAGGTCGTCGTCGAGCTGACCCACCCGGACTCGGTGATGGGGAACCTGGACCACTGCCTGCACCACGGCATCCACGTGGTCACCGGCACCACCGGCTGGACGGACGAGCGGCTCGCCACCGTCCGAGGCTGGCTGGACCAGGCCCCCGGGCTCGGCCTGCTGGTCGCCCCGAACTTCTCCATCGGCGCGATCCTCGGCATGAAGTTCTCCCAGGTCGCGGCGAAGTACTTCGAGTCGGTCGAGGTGGTCGAGCTGCACCACGACCGCAAGGCCGACGCCCCCAGCGGAACCGCCACCCGGACGGCCCAGCTGATCGCGGCCGCCCGCGCCGAGGCCGGCCGCCCGCCGCAGCAGGACCCGACCACCCACGGCCTGCCCGGGGCGCGCGGCGCCGACGTGGACGGGGTGCCGGTGCACGCCGTGCGGCTGCGCGGCCTGCTGGCCCACCAGCAGGTGATGTTCGGCGACACCGGCGAGACGCTCACCATCCGGCACGACTCGCTGCACCACAGCAGCTTCATGCCGGGCATCCTGCTGGGCGTGCGCAAGGTCGTCGGGACGCCGGGGCTGACCCTCGGCCTCGAACACTTCCTGGACCTGTGAGCCCGGCATGACCTCCCGTACCGGTTTCTTCGTCCTGTCCGGCGTGCTGCTGCTGGTCGCCCTGATCTGCGTGGGGGAGGGCGTCCAGCTGATCGCCACCGGAAAGCCGCTCGGCATCGGCATCGGCGTGTGCGCCTTCGTCATCCCGGTGATCGGCGTCTGGTTCCTGCGCCAGACCGTCCGCTTCGGACGGGACAGCGAGCTGCTCGCCCGGCAGCTGGAGGCCGAGGGCGGCCTTCCGGTGGACGAGCTGAAGCGCACCACCGGGGGGCGGATCGACCGGGCCTCGGCCGACGAGGTCTTCGCCCGCCGCCAGGGCGAGGCGGAGGCCGCGCCGGGCGACTGGCGGGTCTGGTTCCGCCTCGCCGTGGCCTACGCCGACGCCGGTGACACCCCGCGAGCCCGCAAGACCATGCACCACGCCATCAAGCTGCACAGCACCGAACCCGCAAGGAGCAACGCGTGAGCGACGAACCGACGGCCCCCAGCTTCCGCAGCGACGTGACGGTGGAGCTGGTCCGCAGCGCCGCCGCCGACTCGGACGTCATCTGGGCGGCCCGGGTCTCGACCGCGGGGGAGCAGTCCCTGGAGGCGCTCTCGCAGGACCCGGAGAAGTCCAAGGGCCTGATCAACTTCCTGATGCGCGACCGTCACGGCACGCCCTTCGAGCACAACTCGATGACCTTCTTCATCAGCGCGCCGATCTTCGTGTTCCGGGAGTTCCACCGGCACCGCAGCGGCTGGTCGTACAACGAGGAGTCCGGCCGCTACCGCCAGCTGGACCCGGTGTTCTACGTCCCGGCGGAGGACCGCAAGCTGGTCCAGCAGGGCCGCCCGGGCAAGTACGAGTTCACCCCCGGCACGCCCGAGCAGCACGAGACCACCACCGGGGCGATGGAGGCCGCGTACCGCGAGTCCTACGCGCGCTACCAGGAGATGCTCGCCGCCGGGGTCGCCCGCGAGGTGGCCCGCGCGGTGCTGCCGGTCGGCCTCTTCTCCTCGATGTACGCGACCTGCAACTCGCGCTCGCTGATGCACTTCCTGTCCCTGCGGACCAAGCGGGACAACTCGGCGGTGCCGTCCTTCCCGCAGCGCGAGATCGAGATGGTCGCCGAGCAGATGGAGGAGCAGTGGGCGCAGCTCATGCCGCTCACCCATGCGGCCTTCGAGAAGCACGGCCGGGTCGCCCCCTGACCTGCGACGACGGGCATATGGGCAGTGTGTCTGGCATGTCTGGATTGCGGCTTTTCTAACCGCTCCCTACATTCGTGAACACGGATCCCGGTGCTGCCCGAACCCCCGAGCGGGCAGCACCGGGATCCCATCTCACGGCCTGTTTCCACCGCTCACCGCCGCCGCCCCCTGTCCGAACCCTGGACCGGTGTGGATACCGCCCCACCGCCTACGAGTAGCTTTGGACGCATGGCTCCGATCTCCACCCCCCAGACGCCGTTCGGCCGGGTCCTGACCGCGATGGTCACCCCGTTCACCGCCGACGGCGGACTCGACCTCGACGGCGCCCAGCGCCTCGCCACGCACCTCGTCGACTCCGGGAACGACGGCCTCGTCGTCAACGGCACCACCGGTGAGTCACCGACCACCAGCGATGCCGAGAAGGCCCGGCTCGTCCGCGCCGTGGTGGAGGCGGTCGGGGATCGCGCCCACGTGGTGGCCGGCGTCGGCACCAACGACACCCACCACAGCACCGAGCTGGCCCGGCAGGCGCAGGCCGCCGGAGCGCACGGCCTGCTGGCCGTCACGCCGTACTACAGCAAGCCCCCGCAGGAGGGCCTGTACCGGCACACCGTCGCCCTCGCCGACGCGACCGAGCTGCCGGTCATGCTGTACGACATCCCGGGCCGCAGCGGGGTGGCACTGAGCCACGAGACGCTGGTCCGCCTCGGCGAGCACCCGCGGATCGTCGCCAACAAGGACGCCAAGGGCGACCTCGGCGCGGCGGCCTGGGCGATCGCCCGCTCCGGTCTGGCCTGGTACTCCGGCGACGACATCCTGAACCTGCCGCTGCTGTCCGTCGGAGCCGCCGGCGTCGTCAGCGTCGTCGGACACGTCGTGGCCGGCGACCTGCGCGCGATGATCGAGGCGTACCTGGCGGGCGATGTGGTCAAGGCCACCAGCGTCCACCAGCGCCTGCTGCCGGTGTTCAGCGGTATGTTCCGCACGCAGGGCGTCATTCTGGCCAAGGCGGCACTGGAACTCCAGGGCCTGCCGGCCGGTCCGCTCCGGTTGCCCCTGATCGGTGCGACGCCCGAGGAGATCGGAAAATTGAAGCAGGATCTCGCCGCCGGCGGGGTACACCTGTAGCAGACACAGACGTGCGCGCCCCGGCTCGCCGGACCTCCCGAGGGTCCGCCGCTGGACCGGACCGAAGGCGCGAGAGCACAGACCCAGTAGGAAAACGACACTGAGTACGCACGCCATATGTCTCCAGGGGGAGGACCCCGGACATATGGCGTGCGTCGTGAGGAGAGTCTTTTGAGCCACCCGCACCCCGAACTCGGCGCGCCCCCGGCCCTGAAGGAGGGCGCCCTCCGCATCACTCCGCTCGGCGGCCTCGGCGAGATCGGCCGCAACATGACGGTCCTCGAGTACGGCGACCGCATCCTGATCATCGACTGCGGCGTCCTCTTCCCCGAGGACGAGCAGCCCGGCGTGGACCTGATCCTCCCGGACTTCAGCTACATCCGGGACCGCCTCGACAAGGTCGACGGCATCGTCCTCACCCACGGGCACGAGGACCACATCGGCGCCGTCCCGTTCCTCCTGCGGGAGAACCCGGACATCCCGCTGATCGGCTCGAAGCTGACCCTCGCCCTGATCGAGGCCAAGCTCGCCGAGCACCGGATCCGCCCGTACGTGCTGGAGGTCAAGGAGGGCGAGCGCGAGCGCATCGGCCCCTTCGACTGCGAGTTCATCGCGGTCAACCACTCCATCCCGGACGCCCTCGCCGTGGCCGTCCGCACCCCCGCCGGCATGGTCGTGGCCACCGGTGACTTCAAGATGGACCAGCTGCCGCTCGACGGCCGCCTCACCGACCTGCCGACCTTCGCCAAGCTGGCCGAGGAGGGCATGGACCTGCTGCTGGTGGACTCCACCAACGCCGAGGTCCCCGGCTTCATCCCGCACGAGCGGGACATCTCGGCGGCGCTGCGAAACGTCTTCGCCAACGCCGACAAGCGCATCATCGTCGCCTCCTTCGCCAGCCACGTGCACCGCATCCAGCAGGTCCTGGACGCCGCGCACGAGTACAAGCGCAAGGTCGCCTTCGTCGGCCGCTCGATGGTCCGCAACATGGGCATCGCCCGCGACCTCGGCTACCTGAAGGTCCCCGGCAACATGGTCGTGGACGTCAAGCAGCTGGACGACCTCCCGGACAAGGAGGTCGTGCTGATCTGCACCGGTTCGCAGGGCGAGCCGATGGCCGCGCTGTCCCGGATGGCCAACCGCGACCACCAGATCCGCATCGTCGAAGGCGACACCGTCGTCCTGGCGTCCTCCCTGATCCCGGGCAACGAGAACGCCGTCTACCGGGTGATCAACGGCCTGACCCGCTGGGGCGCCAAGGTCGTGCACAAGGGCAACGCCAAGGTGCACGTCTCCGGCCACGCCTCGGCCGGCGAGCTGCTCTACTTCTTCAACATCTGCAAGCCGCGCAACCTGATGCCGGTCCACGGCGAGTGGCGCCACCTGCGCGCGGCCGCCGAGCTGGGCATCGCCACCGGCGTGCCGCGCAACCGCGTGGTCATCGCCGAGGACGGCGTCTGCGTCGACCTGGAGCGTGGCGTCGCCAAGATCGTCGGCAAGGTGCAGGCCGGGTACGTCTACGTGGACGGCTCCTCGGTCGGCGACATCACCGAGGCCTCGCTCAAGGACCGCAAGATCCTCGGCGAGGAGGGCTTCATCTCGGTCTTCGTCGCGGTCGACTCGACCAACGGCAAGATCATCGGTGGCCCGACCATCCAGGCGCGCGGTTCCGGCATCGACGACAACGCGTTCGTCCCGGTCGTCGCCAAGCTCCAGGAGGCCCTGGACCGCTCGGCGAGCGACGGCGTGCTGGAGCCCCGTCAGGTGCAGCAGCTCGTCCGCCGCACCATCGGCAAGTGGGTCGCGGACAACTACCGCCGCCGGCCGATGATCCTGCCGGTCGTCGTCGAGCTCTGACGCCCACCGTTCGAGCTCTGACGCTCGTCCGTCCCCGGCTGCGGCCGGTTTGACGTGGGGCGGCCCGGTGCGTAATGTTCTCCGGGTTGCCCCACGGGACGGCCCCTCGGAAACGTCCTCGAATTTGAATTCGAGAACAACCGGGGAAAACGGCCCGAGAAACTCTGGTAGAGTTCGGGAGCGCCGAAAGGCAAAAGCCGATTGGATGAACGAAGCCCCGGAAACGGAGCGGAAAACATCTGATAAGCTGGAAACACGAAAGAACGAAGCCCGGAGGGCCTGCTGGAAGGCAGTCC